>JAMIQH010000156.1:0-6525 GCA_035914695.1 Bacteroidota bacterium
TTGCTTGCTTGCTTGCTTGCTTGCTTGCTTGCTTGCTTGCAAGGAGGTTCTGAGGTTTACTCATTGTTTCATTCCTTCGGTTGAAAGTAGTTATTATCTTTCAGATTCGGAAGGGTGGTACTCGCCGAGAGTGCATTAATGTGGAATCACCTCGGGAAGTAAGGTCCGGTCGTTTCGAGCATGGCTCCGCCGACCCGGTACGTTCAACTCGGGCACGCATTGTCGATGGCTCGACGCCATCCAACGCCATCCTGTTTACAGGATACACCTCACCTGTTGCGCCGCATTATGCGACGCTGGATACCTGCATGGACTCCGGTCGCCATGGCGATGCAACTCGCATGGCTGCCACCGAAGAATCAACTTCGCTGGAAGTCGACCTATGCTCCGCTACGGAACCAATGGAAAATGGATCTGCTGTCTGCGTTTACTGCCACGCACTCTCCTCGATCAAGCGAACACGCGCATCACCAAGCGTATCCGTCAGTTAACTCCCCAGTCCCTGCACAGTGCACCCTGCACCGTTGCCCCCGCGCCATCGAACAGTCACACTACATTGTTGGACAATGCGAGCGTGATGCCGGCTATTCGAATCGGGACGGCATAAGATAACGATTCCGGATATGATTGTCAAGAGTCTTGCAACTTTGTAATCGATTTGTAATGGTTAGTGGATAACGCGCAAGTGCAGCATGCCGCAGCGGGTTCTGATATCCCTACCTTGATGGGCGGAATAAGCTCTTTCGTCAACGGAAAGGTGTCTACGAGTTAGGTAATCCGTGACTCCGCGCGCTCCCTGCGGATTCGACTTCTATTTCCCTGTCATTACGCCAAGGTACTTGACGCTGTGGCTGTCAGGCCACGGCATCCACCACTGCGCGCAGCGTGTTCTCGACTTCGTCGGGAATGTCGCCGAGGCCCGCGTCGGGCATGATGACATTCATGGCTGAGGGACGCATGAGCTGCACCATGGTATGCTCGCCATCGGCATACACCACAATACGACACGGCAGCATCATGCCCACCGGCTTGAAGGCGCTGATGGCCTGATAGGCGTAACGTGCGTTGCACACTTCGATGATGCTGTACGAGGGAATGTCGAAACCCTTGTCCTTGAGTGTGGCCTGCACGTCATGCACGTGCAGTGTGCGGAAACCGCGCTCGAGAGCCGCGTCCTGCACCGCGTTCACCACCTCCGCAAAGGGCTTGGAAGAGGTCTTGCTGTATTCGAGTTGCGAAAGATCCATGTCGTACTCCGTTCATCGTTCCATTCAACGGACATCGTGCAGTGTCGCCGGCCGATGTCTCCTTCGTTATGCATGTCGGATGCGCGGAGCGCGCGGGGAGATTCAGTGCTCGTCGGCAACGCCGAGAGCGGCGAGCAAGGATTTGCGCGCATCTTCGGGAAAGCAGGGCGACGCCGCGCGGTACAGGCCGATCATCTTGTCCATGGAGTCGCAATAGGTACTGCAATCCGGACAGGCGTCGAGGTGTTTCTTCAATTCGCGGCAACGCTCGGAGTTCTCGTCCTCACCAAAGTGCCCGCAGATGTAGTCGACCACTTCCTGGCAATTGGCAAAATGCGTATGCATCGTTCTATCCATCCTGCTGTTCATCAAATACGGGTGAGAGTTCATTGCGCAGAAACGCCCGGGCGCGGTGCAGACGCGATTTCACGGCAGGCACGCTGAGATTGGTGATGCTGCTCACTTCCTCGGTCGACAGACCCTCGATGTCCCGCAGAACAAAAATCACTTTGTACTCGGGGGCGAGTTTGTCGATGGCCGCGTCGAGATGCTGTTTGAGATCCGCGCGCTCCACGGCCGCCTCGGGATCGTGATCCCAGTGATCGACGGCGATTTCCGGGTAGTTGCCTTCGTCGTCGTCGAGCGAGACGTGGCGACGCGATTTCTCGCTGCGGGCCAGCATCAGGCAGTGATTGGACACGATGGTGTACAACCAGGTACTGAACTTCGAACGATTATCGAATTGCTTCAACTTCTTGAGCACACTCATGAAGGTTTCCTGCGTGGTGTGCTCGGCCTTGTCCTGATTGCGGCAGATGTTGTACGAGAAACGAAAGATCACCGGCGCGTACTCGTCCACCAGTTGCCGTATCGCTCGCGCGTCTCCTTGCTTCGCCTTCTCGATAACTTCTACTTCGTCTTCAGCGCTCATACATGTGATGCCCGTGAGTGGGAAATGATTCGGACAGGAAAAATACGGAATTCCGCGGTGGGGATGTACGGCAATCGCCGCCCCCGCGCCTCGCGCTCATTCCAGCAGCCACGCCGCTTCGCGCAGCAGTCGTCGCTGCGCACGATACTCCGGGCAGTGCCGCTCCACCAGCGCCCAGAAGCGCCGGGAGTGATTCAGTTCCTCCATGTGCGCAAGTTCATGCAGCAGCACGTAGTCGCTGAGCGACTCGGGGAGACAGACGAGCAGGGCATTGAGACTGATGCTTCTCTGCGCGGAGCAACTCCCCCATTTCGTGGTCTGCTTGCGCACGGTCACGCGCGTCGGTTGTTTGGGAAAATTCTCCGCCAGCAACTGTATGCGCCGTGTGAGATACCAGCGGGCGTATTTGCGCAGCCATTGCTCGAAAACGGAGCGGACCACCGCCTCCTCGTCGTCCAGCCCCTTCGGCAGATCGATCTTGAACTCCCTTCCCTCCAGGCGCAAGCGGGCCTGGGAGGAATGCCATTGCCGCACAGTGATGCGATGTGGCACGCCATGCAGGGGAAACTCGTCGCCATCGCGATAGCGCAGCGTCCGCTGATTTCGCGCCTGCTCTTCGAATTCGCGTAGCTTGCCCGCGATCCAGGCCGCTTTTTCCCGCACCAATGCGTGCATGGCGGCTTCGGGACATCCGCGTGGCGCGGATACACGCACGCCGGTACGCGCGGACACGGTGATGCGGATGTTTTTGTTCTTCCGCGTCTTCAGCACGCGATACGCGATGTCGACATCCCCGTGGCGAATACTAAACACCGCTCATCCTCAGCGCTTTGTACACACGAGCACACCGTCGCGCAAGGGAAGGATCATCGCATCGCAGGCGGGATCGGCGAAGGCCATGCGATTCAGCTCCACCACGCCCCGCGTTGATGCGCTGTCGTCGCCTTCGAGCATGCGCCCGCTCCACAGCGCATTGTCGAATATCAGCAAGCCGCCGCGACGCACGCGGGGAAGCGCCGCGCGGTAGGCGTCCGGATATTCGTGCTTGTCGATGTCGCAGAAGATCACATCGAACATGCCCTCCACTGTCGAGAATATCGTCAGCGCATCGCCCACGTGCATGGTGATTCTCTCGTCCACTCCGGCACGTGCGAAGGCCTCGCGCGCCTTTCGGGCATTCTCCTCATCGCCATCGGTGCAGACAATGCGGGCATCGGCGTGCAACGCCGCGGCAAAATGCAGGGCCGAATACCCGAAGCCCGATCCCAGTTCCATGACGCTGCGCGCATCGATCAGCGCCGCCAGGCGCGCGATGGCCGTCCCGGCAAGCGGGCCGATGATGGGGAAACGATGTTCCGCCGCCCAGGTCTCCATTTCCCGCAACACTTCGGAGCGCTGCGGCAGCAGTTCCAGCATGTAGTGTTCGATTTGCTCATCGACTATGCGCATCGGTAGTCCTTTCAATATCGTCGAAGCGAAAAAAACTGCCCCTCCACCGCTGACCGCGCTTCGCCGTCCCCCGGTGCAAGTAGTGAGGAATGGTTCTCATGCGACGGTCCCTTTCGCGACGATGGCAGGGGCTGGGGGACGACGAACATTCATTGTATCGGCGCGGTGCCGTTATTTGGTCAGCACCATGGAAATCATACGCACATACGAACCGCTGCGCAAACGCGCGATGTAGACGCCACTGGGCAGCGCGCTGCCGTCGAAATGCACGCGATGGGTTCCTTCCTGCAGCGGACCGTCGTGCAGCACTCGGACGACACGGCCATGCATATCCAACACTTCCAGCAGGCCCGGCATTCCCGTCAAGGCATCGGATACCACGTACTCGATCACCGTGACCGGGTTGAAGGGATTCGGTGCATTTTGTCGGAGGAACAGGTCGGTTTTCAACGGCTCGATGCAATCGCCCGACACGGTGATCAACCCGTCGCTGTACACCACGGCGATTCCCGGTCCGAAGTCCGGAGTAGCCGCGAAGGTTATCGGGTAACGGAACACCCCGAAGGCGCCGTCCCTGCCCTGTTGCGGCAACAGCAGGCAGCGCAACGAGAACAACACGCCGTCATCCACAATGGGCGTACCCGAAGCGCCATCAATCGTCACACCGGTCGCGGTTTCGTTCATGGTCAGCGGCCAACCCGCGGCGAGCGCGCCTTCCTTCTTCACTTCCAGAATGCGGACGGCGGCGGGATCGACGTCGATGCGCATGGACATGCGCCGCAGCAGCGCGCGTCGGGGATTGCTGAAACGCACCGGTACCGTCACCTCGCGTCCCATCATTCCGACGAGATCCTGCGGCATGCTCAACAGCACCACCAGCAAACGCGATTGCACGAGTATGGACTGTGCGCATTCCACTGAACTGGTCTGATCGCTGTTCACGATACAGCGAATCGTACTCAGCACATCATCATCACCGCCCGAGGGAACGCAGGTAAAGGAGAGCACGCCCGTGGCACCCGGTTGTAAATCCACCCCGAGCACCTTGACCGGAGCTTCACCGGTATTCAAGGTGATATTCGCCGGCAGCATCAGCATGCCCGAAATCCCGGTCAACGTGCGATTGCCATTATTGTGAATGCGCACCGTCACCGTAAACGGCGAGGGCACGTACGTGTCGCTACTCGCATCGTAGCGAATGGTGTCGGGAATGTCGCAATCGATTGCCATCGAGGCGCTGTCCACGATCTGCGGGTGATACAGCAGAATGTCGCTGGCGCATTGCCGAGATGCAGCGGCATCGGCGGTGACAGTGACGACGGGACGCAGTATTGTGCTGGCGCTTTGCGGCGCCGCCCGCAACAGCCATCCGATGGTGGCGATCTCACCGGGAGCGAGATCCACGCCCAGCGGCTTGGTGTAGCTTTCGCCCGCTTCCACCGAGGCGATGGAGGGAAGCGAGAGCGTCGCGCGGATACCGCGCAGCGTGGTCGATCCGGTGTTTTGAATTTCCACCGTGAAGGAAAATGGCGCGGGGCGATAGCCCTGCGAGGCGCCAATGAACCAGAGTGTATCGGGAGCATCGCAACGCACGACAAAGCCCGTGGGCTGAGGCGGTGCGGGCAACAGCGTCACCGTTGCCGTGCATTGTTGCAAATCGCCACCGGCATAGGCGCGCACGCGGAACGTTCGCGACCGCGGTACCGTGGCGGTATCAACCAGCATGCGCACATGCCATATCGCATCCGCGGAGGTGCCGGAAGCGATGTTCCGCAGCACGATGTCCAATTGCTCGCCACTTTCGAGCTGTGCCCCCTGCGGCAATTGGAGCGTTGCCACGACGGAATCCAGCACGACGGATGAAGGATTGCCAATCCGCGCCGACACCGTCAGCAGCGGATACAGCCCCGATTGCTCATCCACGCGCAGTGTATCCACATCCAGCGCGCATAGTACATCGAAGCTCGCGTCTTCCAGCGCGGGAATGCGCACCATGGCGCAGCAACGCTCGGGCGCGAGCCCGCGAGCGGCACTTTCGATGCAGACCGCAACGGAATCGACTTGCATGCCGCGCTGAACAATGGCTTTCCACGTGGCCGTAAACTGCGCCCCCGGAGCCAGCACGCCAGCGTCGATGATGGGAAGAGGCGTCTCGGCTGTGAGCCGGAGGCGCTGCGGCACTTCGATGCGCAGGTTGCCCTGATACGCCGAAGCGCTTCCCACATTGCGCAGCACCGCGCTGATCACGACGGTGTCATCGGCGCCTGCCTGCTTGAGAATTTCACAACTCAGGCGCAACTGCGGCATGCGTGCGGCGGGGATGTGAATTTCCACTGGACAGGGGGCCGTCTGTTGCAGTGTTTTCCCCTTGGCCTTCACCTGCACGAGCACCGTATCCATGCGCGCAACAGAACGCGGAGTAGCGCGCAGCCACCAGCGCGCGTTGCCCGTTTCGCCCACGGCGAGCGTGGAGGGCAGCAGCATTTTCGCGGCCTGTTCCCCCGTGGCCATGGTCATATCCGGTGGTGGGAGGATTTCAGCAACCACCGAATCGGCCAGAGCCGTGCCAACGTTGCGCACATCCACTGAAACAAGGAAGGGCTCGGGCATGTACCCTGCCAGCGAGTCTACAAAATGCAGCGAGTCGGGCCCCGCGCATGCGAGTTCGAGCACGGGACCTTTCACCGCCTCGATGTACATGCGCTTACTACACAACGTCCCGCCGCCATTGGCCGCGAACACGGTGATCTTCACCGTGTCGTACCGCGCCCTGTCACGATCGAGCACGCGCAAACGGAAAGATCCGTCCACCGAAGCACCGGCGGCGAGGGAATCGATCAGCAGCTTGAATGGTTGATCGCTGCCGTCGATGGACAAATCCTCGCCCTGCAACAGGGC
>JAMIQH010000157.1:0-14668 GCA_035914695.1 Bacteroidota bacterium
CGAACCTCAATATACGGAGTTTCGCGTCGGGAACAAAAAAGTTCAGCTTCTTTTCGAGAAAAAAATCACAAGCGCGTCGGCAAATTGCCCACGTGCCTCTCTGTAATGGTGGAATTCCCGGATTTCGAGGAGAAATTATCGGTTTCGATGAGAAAAAACGCGTTTTGCGCTACATCCCCAACGTCGTTGCTTTTTGCACGCTCGTCAACAGTGCACCGCATTGTTGCAAGCTGTCGAGTAATTGCTCGTAGGCCACATCCGACTCCACCGCCTGGCGTTTTTCCATAAGCTGGCGCTTGACCACCTTGGCGTAAAGCGTGGGCGAAATGTGCGCCGTGCCCTGTGCCAGATAGGTGTCGAATTTGCCCGCTTCGTACACGAACCAGATGTGAAACCCCTCCACAATGGTGCTGCTGAGCGCGGCGCGCGATACCAGCGAATCGGCTTTCGCGCGCGTCAAGCCATGCTGTTCCATCAAATAGCGCATGCTCAGCGCGTAATGCGACTCGCCGCGCCGCACGGTGTGCGGACTGGGCAGTTGCGCGAGCAAATCATTCATGGCCTCGCGCGACTCGGCGATGGCTTCCTGCTGTTCGAGCATTTCCTCGAGTATGCGCGCGCAGGAGGCATCCTCCTCCTCGTCGGCGCGCTGTTCGAGCAGGGCGCAGGCCTTGGTGTCGAAGCCGCATTCCGCGTGAATGGTGAGTGGCAGTCGCTTCGCTGGCGCGACGGTTTGATTGTAGGATTGCAGCAACTCGCGCATGCGCTCCTGCCTCCGGGCGATATCGCCGCTGTGGGCATCCATATCGGAAGCGATGGTCCGGAATTCTTCGTAGCTCAGGCGCCCGTCTCCACAGGATGCGAGCAGGGCGAGCGTCAGTATGATGAGTGTGCGTCGTGTCACAAGATGCATGCGTCACGAATGCGATTGTTCAACAACGGGAGCGGACGGAATGCCGTCACGCAGGAACAGAAATTGAAACGCGGCCACCACGAGCGAATGGCTGATGGCGCCGCTCTGTATCAACGCAGGAATGTGCGCAAGAGGGACGAGACGCACGCGCAATTCCTCGAAATCGTCGGGACGGGGATCGGCCACGCGGCGCACCGCATGCGCGACAAAAGAATGGCACACATTGCCCTGAATGGCGGGATTGGGATGCACCATGCCAATGGCATCAATACCGTCGCTGTCGTATCCGCTCTCCTCGAGCATCTCGCGGCGCGCGGCCGCAAGCGGCGAGCAGTCCTCGGCATCCACGATGCCGCCGGGAATTTCCAGCGTCACCGCGCCAATGCCGTGGCGGAATTGCTCGACCATCACCACCTGCCCATCATCGGTGATCGGAATGATGTTGCACCAATCGCTGCCGTTCAGCACGAAAAACTCGCCCTCGCGGCGATGGTTGCTCCGTGTAACGCGGTTGACGGTGAAGACGCGGCAATCCAGCAGCGTGTCGCTGGCGAGGGTATCCCAATGCAGCGTACTCATGCACGTGCCTCCGTCTCCGCGAGGAACGGCGGTACGTTGCGTGTTGCGGGGATTGTCCCGATGCGTCGATATGGAATGCATGCACTGTTCATGGCGCGGAGCCGTGAACAAGCAATATGCAACGATTCAACGAAAGGACAAAGCACGTCTTGTGGGTGTGTCAGAGTTCGAGGGTCTCGCCGAAGGCCATCACGCGCGCGCGCAGTCCCAGCGCCTCCACGCCCGTACGGAAATCCTCGGGATTGGCGGCGATAACGGGGAAGGTGTTGTAATGCATGGGAATGGCCAGTCCGGGCCGCACGAATTCCACCGCGGTGATGGCATCTTCCACGCCCATGGTGAAATTATCTCCGATGGGTGCGAGCATGACATCAATGGCATTGCGCTGGCCGATGAGCTGCATGTCGAGAAACAGTCCGGTGTCGCCGGTGTGATACACCGTCTTGCCACCGATGGTGATCAGTACACCGGCGGGTTCGCCCATGTAGCTGCCGTCGGGTGCCGCACTGCCGTGATGCGCGATGGTGAATTTCACACGGCCGAAAGGAAAATTCCAGGCGCCGCCGATGTGCATGTTGTGCGCCTGCGCGCCCTTGTCGATCGCGTAATTGGCCAATTCGTTCACCGCGATGATGGTGGCTCCATCCCGTTTCGCAATGGCCAGCCCGTCGCCAAGATGGTCGCCGTGCGCATGCGTCAGCACCACGAAATCCGCGCGCACATCCGCCGCGGCGATGGGGCTGGTGGGATTGCCGGTGAAAAAGGGATCGATGACAACAGTATACGTGCCGTCGTTGAGAATGAATGTCGAATGGCTGGCGTAGGTAAGCTTCAGCATCATGTTCTCCGTCGTGATGGATCGAAGTGGAAATATAGGCGCGGTACGGCTGCGGGGCAAGACCGGAACGCAGAGTTCTCGGAGTTCGCTGAGGGCACGGAGGAAGGGGTGATTGGAACGGCCGTGGGGATATTGAAGCTTCGTCGTTTGCCAAAGATACAAGGCGCCATTTGTATAATCGCGGGAATGTGCTCAGGTTATACCCTGAATATGTGGTTGTAAAAATCAGGATAAAACCTGATTTGGGGCTTGATTCTATCAGGATATAACCTTATGATTTCTCGGTGACATCGACACGAGGAAATCCGTATGAAGCGCGAAAGCAGAAAACTGGTGCTCGAACAACTCGACAGGAAGCTCGGCGAGCTGAGACCTCTGGCCGCGATGATTGTACCGGAGAGGGGCTGGCTCCACGCCATCCGTACCGCTCTCGGGATGTCGCTCCGGCAACTCGGGGCCCGATTGGATATATCCGCGCAGAGCGTGAAGGAAATCGAGGAGCGGGAAGCGGACGGATCCATCACCCTGCGATCACTGCGGCAAGCCGCCAATGCTCTGGATCTGGATCTCGTGCATGTCCTTGTTCCAAGGGATGCCTCTCTGCATGCGATGATCGAGAAGAGAGCGGGGCAGGTCGCACGTTCCATCGTATTGAGGACGTCGAAGTCGATGGAACTCGAGGAGCAGGGGGTGTCGGCCGAGCGCATCGAGACGTCGCTCCATTCGAAAACCGATGAACTTATCCGCACAATGCCGAGGTATTTATGGGACTAGATCTCGAATACATCGGCGGACAGACCCCCGTCGACGAGGATGAGAAACAGGGGCTGCTTCCTGATTTCGCCATTGCGGCACCCGAGACATGTGAAGGAAGCACAATTTCCTCCTCCCTGCGGAAAGCTTATTGATCGCGAAACGAGACAACGCCCTCTCGTCAGGTTGCGTCTCTGCTTCTTTGCGACGTTGCGTTCCATTCTCCTGAAGTCGGAAGGGAATTCAACGCAATGACGCCAAGGCGCAATGACGCATAAATGGCTATTCTCACGAGCCCTGTCGTTTCGTGAAATAAACACCTCCGCTCTGCTTTCGCCATTGCAGCACCCGAATCACAAGCGGAATCCCCGTACGTGATTAAAAACAATGGCTCACAATTGCAATCCCAAATAGCATGGCGAAGTCAGGAGGCCGGGGATAGTGAATACGTCGCGTCTTGCGAGATAGAACTTCCATCAAATCGCACAACATCCGATAGACTTCCGCGAGTGCCATCAACAGCTTCCCCTCTCCACGTCCGGAGGCTGGCAGGGGATGTGAGAAAAAAAAACGGCGCGGGGGAGACCCGCGCCGCGTTCCACGAAGTGGAGGAAGGAATTACTTGCTGAGCAGCATGCGCTTGGCGGTGCTGAACGAACCGCTCTCGAGGCGGTACATGTACACGCCACTGGGCAGCGTTCCGGCATCGAAGGTCGCGCGATGCGTACCGGCTTCGACGAAACCGTTCACCAGCGTCGAGACTTCCTGACCGAGCATGTTGTACACGCGCAGCGTGGTCTGAGCGCCCGCGGGCAGCGTGAAGGTGATTTCGGTGCTCGGGTTGAAGGGGTTCGGGTAGTTCTGCTGCAGGGCGAAAGCACCCGGAGCCGCATCGAGCTGCTGCACGCCGACGGCGATACCGTCGAGCTTGGCGCCGCCCATATACCAGATGGTCTGATCGGAGAACACGGGATCGTCGTCGTAGTTCTCGCCAATGCCCCACTCGGTGAAGATGATGTGCACGGAGCCATCATCGCCGGCATAGTAGGCCATCTTCGTGAACTTGGCACCGACCTGATCAAGTTCGGTCAGGCGCATCAGACTGTCGAGTGCCCAGGTCAGAGTTTCGTCGCGGCCGTGGTCCCAGGTCCACTTGTAGGAGTACACGGACTTGCTGTCCACGTGGCGGCCGTTGAGGTAAATCTGCGTGAGCGTATCGGGGAACGCAGTCGGTTGGCCGGCAACGTCGGCGACGCGGAAGGTGAGAATGGGGCTGATCCACTTCGCGAAGATTTTCTTGCCATCTAAGGTGCGGGCCCATTTCGGCTCGGCACGGAAGAGGTAGGGAGCATCCGTCGTGGACGAAGCGGTGAAGGAGTAGCGGTCCACGCGCGGACGGCGGGACGGACCGATGGGGATGACGTGCCACTGGCCGTCGATCATGGTGACTTCGGACACGAAGGTGCTGTCCACATGGTTGAGCTTCACCGTGCTATCGGGATTCGCCTCATCGCGGAAGCTGAACGGATTGAGATCGGCGCTGAGCACGACCATGAAATGGGGCTCGTTCCGATAATCGAGGATGCCATCGAGATCCCAAGCCATGTGGCATTTGGCATCGAAAGGTGAGGGGAGCACCGCATCCGAGGAGGGTTTCACGCGCTGAATGGGGTCCCAGGTGCGGCCCTTGTCTTTGGAAATGCGATAGGCGATCTCATGACCCGGATCAAGCAGGAAGGCGCGGCCCGGCTCGCTCTCGATGATGAGCAGCCAGTACTGCATCATGGTGCCATCGGGGCTGATGTCGATTTTCATATTGCTGTCGAAATAGCCCTGCGGCACGAGATCGTCGGTGTACACCGGCGTGTTCAGATCCGGATGCGCGGCCCAGCTGCCACCGTTGTCGGTGGAGCGCAGCAGGTACAGTTCGCCGGTGCTCTGGCCGTTGGAGGGATCCAGCGCAAGCGCCATGGTGTAGAGGTCGCCCGTGCTCTGATCGGGGACGATCTGCCAGGGAATCGACCAATCCGGCGGCGTCGGCGCGGTGCTGTACTGCGGGTTGGCATTGTTGAGACCGGACTTCATGGCGTTGATTTCGCCGAAGTTGCTGGTGCCGTCGCCGAACTGCTTGACATGCGGCCAGATCACGCTCACCGCGGGATCACCAGCGCCCTGATTCGGGTTGAGGAAAATGATCGGGTAGCGCGGCTGCGGGGCGTTGGAAATGTTGTTGCCCTGCGGACCCCAGGTCTGACCGTTATCGCCGGAGTAGCGAATGTACAAGGTGTTGCCGTCGCTGGTGCCACGGTCGTTGCCGCGGAAAATCACGCCGACATTGCCGGTTTTCGGATCGCTGGAGATCTGATTGCGATTCTCGCCGATCACGGCGTAGGTGTTCGCCATCTTGCCGATTTCCACCATGGTGCTCGGAACCATGGTCTTGCGAAGGGTACTGTGCTTGCGCGCGGCGCGAGCGGTGATGGCGGCTTCGTTGATGCCGAGGAATTCTTTGATCACCGACGGACCTTCGGCGGAATTGTCGCTCATGACGCCCGGGCCCATGTGCTGCGGCGCACGCATTGTCACTTGCTGTGCCTGAGCCACTCCGGCCATGGCCACGAGGAGGGCTAACAGAAACAGTTTTTTCATACGTCACTCCATATTGTGTGGTGTAGAGAAGCGAGTTCAACATGCGTGAAAAAACACGCAATTGCGACGACACGCAAGGCAGTAAATTTGCCGTGCCTTTCGGAGTACCCGATACTTGCCTGCCGATGTCGGGCTGTGCGGGAAAGGCGCCGGATTGCTCCGGCGCATTTCATCATGAAATCTACACGTTTCGTTGAACATTCCCTAATACAAAGTCGTCCGATTTGCAAAGGGATGGATTTTTGCACCCATTACCAACGATCCGAGGCCAGGTTGATGGTGTAGGCGTCGTTGCCGTAGGTCACGTTGATCAACTTCGTGTATTTATCCGCATCGTTTTTGGACGAAAACGGACCCACGAGCACACGGTACCATGGAACGCCCGCCACCGTGGCGCGGGTGATGAACGAGGGGTAGCCCTGCTCCAGCAGTTTGCGCGCTTCAATGCGGGCGATGTCCAGATTTTTCAGCGATGACACTTTCACCGCGTAGCCGCTGAGCGGTTGCCGCACCACGTCGAATTCCTTCCACTCGCCCTCGGGTTGTCCTCCCTTGGCGGCCGGAACGCGATCTTTCGACGCCGGTCTGGCGGGTGCGGACTTCGTCGCTTCGGAGGTCTTCGCCTTGGAGCCGGTGGTCGGATCGATGAGCACGCTGTCGATGAACGCATCGGTGGGGATGAGACCGGGATGCGCGCTGGCATCGGCGTAGGCGGCCTCGGGACTGTCGTACGGCCCAAGACGCACGCGAAACACCGTGCCCGCACGGCGCCGCACGGCTTCGCTTTCCACCACCACCGGCAGACCTTCGGCGCGGTAGCGCTCGGCGTCGGTGTCGGCTTTCGGCAACTCCTTCCACGACGACACTTGCAGGTAGTAATCCCACAGGCGATCCGGCGTGGTGGCGCTTTCATCCACCACGGGAGCGGGGACGCTCTTCACTGCAACGGGTGCGGGCTTGCGGAACAGCGATTCAATGGACTCGCGCAGCGGCGGCCAGGGATTCACGTGCCAGATAAACGCCACGAGCACGAGCAATCCCACAATGGATGCGATGGCGATGAGCGGCCAGGACGAGCGCTTCTTTTTTGCCTCCACCGCGGTTGCCGCGGCGGGCTCTTCGGCCGGAGCATTCTCGGTGGGAGCGGAGGGTGGCGGCGGTGCTCCTGCTTCGGGAGCGGCGCCCGCGGCCAACGCTTCGAGATGCGAGAGGTCGTGTTCGGGGAAACGGTCCAGCACGCTGCCGCCCGATGCGTGCGGTGGCGCGGTAGTGCCGCGATCAGCAGAGGTGGTGCCGCGATCGACCGCGGGAGTACCGGCTCGCGGGGTTGCCGCTGGTCGGGACGGTGGCGTTTCCGTTAACTCGATCGGGAGATCGCTGTCGGCATCATGCGAGGAAACCGGCCGTTGCGGGCCGGTTTCCTGGAACTGATGCGCACCGGTCGGGGTCGAGCCGCTGTCTCCGCTCTTGCCCCCCTTCGCGAAGTTGAATTCAGGCACGATGGTTACCTCGCTGCGCTATGAACAACCGTTATCGACGACGCTTCGGAATCGTGATCTGCTTGATATTGTGTTCGACTTTTTTCTTGTAGTAATTCGATTCCGGACCTACTTCCAGATAACGGGTGTAGGCCTCGAGAGCGAGCTGCAAGTCATTGAGGCGGAGATAGGCGTCGCCGAGAATGCGGAACAGCTTGTTGTTCTCGGGTCCGAATTTCCGCGCTTCGATCAGCGTCTTGGCCGCATCGGAGTATTTGCCGTCGTGGAGGAGAAATTCACCCAGATGCACACGGGCCCACACCATGAAGGGATCGGTCTGTATGGCTTCGCGCATGGCAACGATGCCCGCGTCGCGCGTCTCGTCGCGATTCATGCGGCCGCGCGCCGCGCGGGCCTTTTTCTCGGCTTCGTCCAGCGCCGCCATGCCCACCGAGTCGTACACGCCGTAGCGGAGGTGATTCGGGAGAAAATCGAGCGTGAGCACGTAGCGGTCCACCATATTCTTCTCGGTGCGCTTGCCGCCGCCGGTTTCATGGATGCTGTAGCGGACCACCAGCTCCTTGATCTTGTCGAAGTTGCCATCGGTCCAGGCGGCGTCCACGGCTTCGGACACATGCTTGCCGTCGCGCATGCCGTTGAATTCGGACCACGAAGTCAGAATAATGAGCGCCGTCTGCTGATACCAGAGAATGCTGCCTTTGACCTCGGTGCCGCCGTCGGGCAGCGTGCTGCTGCTCTGCGCGTACATCTGCACGCCCTTGTCGAGCGTGATGATGGGGCGGATCAGCGCCTTGCCCGTGGGAAGGGGCAGAATATCCATGAGCGCGTACTTTCCACCACCGGCCGGGGTGACAATCACCGTCACGTTGCAATTATTGTTGGTGTACAGCAGCCACATCTCGTCGGTGCCGTCGCCATCGTAATCGGCCTGATAGCCCGACAGCGTGCCCACCGGCTTGTCGTCCATGCAGATGTCCTTCATGGTGATGGACTCGCCGGATTCCTGCACGAGATCCGCGAGCGCGGAAGCCGGGAGGGTGACTTTGGCGTATGCGTCCTCGGGTTCGCAGCTGTACTGCATGCCGAAAGCGAACTGTTGAGCGGAAACGCGGGATCCCGCCAGAAGCAGGCAGGCGAGGAGAAGGAAAGTCGCGCGATTGTTCATGAGCTTCGGAGATGGATATGAATAATGCGGAAAGCCGTTTCAAGATACGGAGCAGCGGTACCAAGTGCAACAAACGACAAGGAAACCTGTCGTTGTATGCGAAGCCGGGGCGGATGTTCCCGGATGCATGCGATTTTTCCGACGATATCTTCACATTCACCGTTGGCGGTGTCGCCGGGCTTTCGCACATTGGGATGAAATGTATCCTTTTATCGAGGTTTCCCATGCGTTTCCAATCCCTCAATCCCGCCACTGGACAGGTGCTGGAGTACATCGACGGACATGACGAGGCCGAAGTGCGGTCGCGGCTGGCCAAGGCGCGCGCGGCCTTTCTGCACTGGCGTGGCACGGGATTCGCGGAGCGCAGCGAGCGCATGCTCGCGGCGGCGGCGGTGCTGGACGAGGACCGCGAGCGTTTCGCGCGCGCCATGTCGCTGGAAATGGGCAAACCCGTCGCCCAGGCCCGCGCGGAAGTGGAAAAATGCGCCTGGGTGTGCCGCTACTACGCCGAACAGGCCGAGAGCATGTTGCGGGATGACGCGGCGGAATCCGACGGCTCGGCCGCCTGGGTGCGCTTCGATCCGCTTGGTCCGGTGCTCGCGGTGATGCCGTGGAATTTTCCCTTCTGGCAGGTGTTCCGCTTCGCCGCGCCGGCGTTGATGGCGGGCAATGTGGGCTTGCTCAAACATGCCTCGAATGTGCCGCGCTGCGCGCTGCTGATCGAGGAAGTGTTCACGCGCGCGGGCTTCCCCGAGGGGTGCTTCTCCACGCTGCTGATCTCTTCGTCTGAGGTCGCCGCCGTGATCGCCGATCCCGTGGTGGTGGCCGTCACACTCACGGGTTCCGAACCCGCGGGCATGAATGTGGCATCGCTGGCGGGAAGATTGTTGAAAAAATCCGTGCTGGAGCTCGGGGGCAGCGATCCTTTCATCGTGCTGCGGGATGCGGATGTGGACAAGGCCGCACGCGTGGCCGCCACGGCGCGCATGATCAACACGGGACAGAGCTGCATCGCCGCGAAGCGCTTCATCGTGGAGGATGCCGTGTACGAGCGCTTCGTCGAGGGCTTTGTCGCCGCGGTGCGCGCACTGCGCGTGGGCGATCCGCTCGACGATGCCACGGAGGTGGGGGCCATGGCGCGCGAGGATTTGCTGCTGGAACTGCATGCGCAGGTGCGGCGCTCTGTGGAAATGGGCGCGCGCGTACTCACGGGCGGCGCGCGCATCGACGGCCCCGGCGCATGTTACGCACCCACGATACTGGACCAGCTCACCGCCGACATGCCGGTGTGGCGCGAGGAAACCTTCGGACCGGTGGCCGCGCTGTGGCGGGTCGGGGACGTGGAGGAGGCGCTGCGTATGGCGAACGACACCGACTTCGGTCTGGGCGCGAGCGTGTGGACGGCCGACGCCGAGCTGGCGCGTTATTGCGCGGCGCGCATCGAGGCGGGGAGCGTGTTTATCAACGGCATGGTGAAATCCGACCCGCGCCTCCCCTTTGGTGGCATTGGCAAATCCGGCTATGGCCGCGAGCTTTCGGCATTCGGCATACGGGAATTTGTGAATATCAAAAGTGTCTGGATGGCCTGACACGGTCGCCGCGAGCCGCACGCGCTCCGCAGCGTCCCGGAATTGCCGGCGTGCAGCACTTGCGGGGTATCGGGATATGCGCGAATTTGCGGCATTACACACAGGCATGCGCATGGAGGACAGTGCATGAGCGATTCAAGAGACGAAGGATGGGAGGCCATACCGTGGATTCCCCCCGAGGTGCGCGAGCGGCGCAGGCGTTTTTGGTCGCGTTTCTTCGCCGTGGTATTCATCGCGACACTTCCGCTGACGGTGTTGGCGCTGTGGTCGCTCACCTTCGTACACATCTGGCGCGAGGAAGTGGACGTCCCCGCGCTCATGGCGATCTCGGTGGGAATTCTGGGTATACTGGTGTTTTTTATTTTTCTCTACAAGTATCAAATGATCGCCGAACTCACCGATCGCGAGCGCTGGTGGGTGCTTGGTCTGCACGCCTTGGTCACGCTGATGCTCTTTCTCGGCTGCATCTGGCTGGCCTTCGATTCGCCGTGGAGCACGGCGATGGTATGGGGCAATTACGATATGCAGTCGGTGGCGAAATCATGGATCATCGCCGTGCTGGTGGTGGGGACGATTTCGTGGCTGGGGAGTTTTTTCGATCTAATCAGGAAACGTCTGGGCGGCGTGTAGGCGCCTGGGCATCGAGAAAGGCGCGTATCGCACGCACGGCCCGCGAGGCGGCGTCGCCGTCGCCGAAGAGCGCGGGATGCTCGTTGGGCGCCTCGCGTTGCAACGCCGCGTGAATGCGCACCGCATTCGCGCCGGTGATGCCGCACCAACCGCGTGTGCACAGCTCGTACCACGCCGTGGCATCGTCGAGGCACAGCGAAGGAATGCCGCAGAAATACGCCTCGCGCGTCAGTCCTCCCGAATCCGTCAGCACACGACGGGCGTGATGCAACACTGCCCGGAGATCGGCGTGCGGCAGGGGATCGACGATGCGCAGGGCACCCGCGGGAAGATCAATGCCATGGACGCGCATGCGTTCGGCGGTGCGTGGATGCAGGGGCAACAGCACGGGCAGCTCCAGCGCGTTGAGTGTGCCGAGCAGGGAGGCGAGTCGATCCGCGTTGTCGGTATTGACGGCGCGGTGAATGGTGCAGAGGTGGAAGGTTCCCGAAACTAATCCGTGTCGCCGCAGCAGCGCTGTCTCATGGGCTTCGTCGCGTCCGCCCCGCAGAAACACATCGTACATCACATCGCCCACCATCACCGCGTCGCCTTGGCAGTGCTCCTCCGCGCATTGCCGTACGGCCGCCTCGGTGGCGCAGAGCAGCAGCGCGGCGAGATGGTCGATGATGATGCGGTTGCGCTCCTCGGGCATGGACGCGGGAGCGATGCGGTGCCCGAACGCGTCGCGACAGCGCTCGCCGGCCTCCACGTGCAGGACAGGCACACCCGCCGCCACGCCCGCCAGCGCGGCGGCCAGCGCCGAATCCGTGTCGCCGAAGCAGAGCAGGGCATCGGGCGCCTCCGTGGCGATGAGAGCAGCGAGTTGATCCATCCAGAGGGCCAGGCGGTCCGCGCCGTCGCGTTCGGCGCCGTGCAGCACGGCGTGCGGGGTGGGCAGACGGTATTCATCCACAAACACGCGCGAGAGCGCGCTGTCGTAATGCTGCCCGGTGTCCACCAGCACTTCCTCGACATGCTGGCGCAGCGGCACGCTCATCGCGGCGTACTTGATGTACTGCGGGCGCGTGCCGATGACGGTGAGCAGGCGGTGCATGGCCGCTCAGAGACTGAAGCGTACGGAGGTGAGTTCGTCGTTGACGGCGGCGAGTTTGGTATGTTTGAGTCCGAATTCCTTGACGATCTGCACCATTTCGGCGAGACTGCCGTCGAACTGGTATTTTTCGCGGAAATCGTCCTTGGGATACACCACCCAGATCACGCCGTCGGGATCGATGGCGAGTTTGAGGCGGCGGGCTTTCTGTTTCCATTCGGCGGCGGAGGTGGGGGCGACGAAGGCGATGTCGCACACGCCCTGCCGGGCCATTTTTGTATCCTCGCACAAGGGCTCGACCAATTCCCGCAACCAGGCGGGATCATTGTCGATGCGGATTTTCAGCCAGGGCATGATGCCCCATTTTTCGGCGAGGGACTTGTCGGGTTTGCGCATGATGGTGGGGAGAATCCTTTCAGATGAGGGCTTTTTTTCCAATGTCGGTGCGGTAATACGCACCGTCGAAACGGATGCGATTCACCGCTCCGTAGGCGAGGCGAATGCTTTCGGCGAAATCCATGCCCGGCGCCAGCGCGGTCACACCCAGCACGCGTCCGCCGGCGGTGATGACGCCGTCGCCGCCGTGCACGGTACCTGCGTGGAAGACGACCACGCCTTCTTTTTCCTCGTCGATGCTGTCGAGGCCGGCGATGGGCTTGCCGCGTTCGTAGGAATCGGGATAGCCGTTGGCGGCCATGACCACGCACACCGCGTTGGCGTCGTGCAGTGGCAGGCGGTTCATACCCAGCGCGCCGTCGGCGATGTCGCGCAGCAACTCGGCCAGATCGTAATCGATGAGGGGAAGCACCACCTGAGTTTCGGGATCGCCGAAGCGGCAGTTGTACTCGAGCACCTTCGGCCCGTCGGCGGTAAGCATCAGTCCCACGAACAGCACGCCCGTGTAGGGAATGCCTTCGGCTTTCATGCCGTCGATGGTGGGTTTGATGACGCGCAATTTGATTTCGGTGAGCAATTCGGTGGGCACGTGCGGGGTTGGAGCGAAGGCGCCCATGCCGCCGGTGTTTTTTCCGAGATCATTATCCAGAATGCGTTTATGATCCTGCGCCGGGGCCAGCGTTACGAAACGCGTGCCATCGGTGAGCGCGAACACCGAGGCCTCGATGCCTTCGAGGTATTCCTCGATGACGAGCGTGGTGCCCGCTTCGCCGAACGAGGAGCCGGAGAGCATGTCCAGAGCGGTGAGCACGGCTTCGTCGTACGCCGGGCTGATCACCACACCTTTGCCGGCGGCGAGGCCGTCGGCCTTGAGCACCACGGGATAGCGGGCGTTGTGCAGGAAGCTGCGCACCGCGTCCTCGTCGCCGCTCTGAAACACCTGATACGCGGCGGTGGGGATGTGGTGGCGGCGCATGAAATCCTTGGCGAAGGCCTTGCTTGTTTCGAGCATGGCCGCAGCGGCGGTGGGACCGAAAATGCGCAGGCCCTCGGAACGAAAGGCGTCCACGATGCCGGCGGCCAGCGGTGCCTCGGGTCCGACCACAGTGAGGTCGACGCCTTCGCCGCGCGCGAAGACGAGCAAACCCTGCACATCGGTGGCGGCGATGGGGAGATTGACGCCCAGCCGCGCCGTGCCGGCATTACCGGGCGCGCACCAGAGGGCGTCGACGTGTTTGCTGTGACGGAGTTTCCAACAGATGGCGTGTTCGCGGCCACCATTGCCGACGACGAGAATTTTCATTGCATTCCGCTGCTGGTGGGATGGGGTTCGTCCTCCGTCCGCCGCCTGCCCGGGCGCGTGTGAATGCTGGCTTCACCGCCGTCGCCGTGGACATGGGTCAGAAGGAGCTGGGCGAGTTGCCCGGTCAATGTCCTCCTGTCGAACTGCGAAACGTAGTCGAATGACGGACGCGGCAATCTATCATTTTTGAACAGGCTGAACAAGGTACGTAATTGTGCCTCGATAGCGGGCACATCGTCGGGAGGCGCGAGAAAGGCCGCGCCGCTCTTTTCCAGCACCTGGCGCGCCGCTCCGTCGGGCACCGTGCCCAGAATGGGTTTACCCGCGCCGAGATATTCGTAGAGTTTGCCTGTCGACATCATTTCCTCGCCCGTGCCGCGGCCGATCATGAGCCACAGCACGTCGGCGTCGACCAGCGCCTGCACGGCCTGCGCATGCGGAAGGTAGCCGGGAAAATGCACACTGCCTTCGAGGCCGAGTTCGCGCGCCAGTGCCTGGTCCACCGTCCGTGGTGTGCCGACGATGTGCAGCTCGATCTTGTTGCGCGTCTCGGGGTGCTGCTCGAACAGCAGCTTCATCGCGCGGAGGAGAAAGCCCGGGTGGCGATTGAAATACAGCGTGCCCGAGTACACGATGCGCAGCTTGCCGTCGCGTCCCCGCCCACGCCGCACGCCCGTGAAATCCTCCTGATCGTAGCCCTGCGGGATGATGGCCACATCGTGGTGCGCCACGGTGTCGTAGCGACGGAGTATTTGCTCCTTGATGGGACGATTAATGGTGATGATTCCATTTGCGCGCTCGAGCACGCCGCGCTCCAGATGGGCGTGCACGGCCTTGTGCAGCGGCGTAAGGTAGAAATGCAGCGGATTGTCGAGCCAGGAGTCGCGGTAATCGACGATGAGCGGCAGGCCGGTGCGCCGCTTCAGCTCCATGCCGATGAGGAAGTCGGTGTACGGAGGAGCGGTGGCGAAAATGGCGTGTATGTCCTGTTCGGCGATGATGCGCAACCCTTCGCGCACGGCGCGGCGCTTCCAGCCGATTTTGTTGTCGGGAATGAACACGCACTGGCTGAGTTTACCCAACAGGCTCAGCGTGCCTGCCGAAGGCATGCGCAGCACATCGCGACGGCGCATGACATGCAGTGGATCGAAGGATGGTGTGCGGTGAATGCGCACCGGACGGCCATCGAGTTCGGCGAGCAGCGAGGGATCCTTGGCAAAATACCCCCGGTCCTCCACGGTGAGCACGGTGGGATGCCAGC
>JAMIQH010000158.1:0-2805 GCA_035914695.1 Bacteroidota bacterium
GAGGATGGCGAACACCTCCTGCGCATCATTGCCAGCGATGGAGCCGGCACTGCCTCCGATTCGCTGCGCATCACCGTACAGGCCGCGGCGCTGCAATGGCTGACGCGCAGCAATCCGCGCGTGTACAGCGAGGATGCACTGCTGCGCGGATTGCTCGCCGATCCATTCGTGGAAAACGTGCGTATCGTGGTGAACGATGCCGATACGCTGATCGCGGATGTCGCGAATGGCCTGTTCTCGCTCCGCGTCACCTTGCGTGAAGGCGACAACCATTTCCGCGCCATCGGACTGCTCGACGGCGCCCTCACCGTTTCCTCCCGCCTGACACTCACGCGCATTGTGGATCATGCGCCTCTTGCGGAAATCAGTTTCGGACTCGCGGGTGGGAACATCACGCTGAGCGGCGTGCAGAGCAGCGATCCCGATGGCGGCGATCTCAGCTACCGTTGGACCTCGGATGACGCGCTCAATCCCACCGCGCTCAACCTCGGCTCGACCGATCCCATCGTGCAGCTTCCCGTTCCGGCGCAGCCCGGCGAGTATTACGTCATTCTTGAAGTACGCGACCCTGAGGGCAACACCGGCCTGGCGCGGAATTATTTCACCGTGCCCGCCGATGGCGGCGAGGTGACATTTGGAACGGTGAACAGTAATCCGCGGTGGGTGCGCGACGCGGTGGTGTACGAAGTGTTCGTCCCCGCCTTCTCCGCTTCCGGCACCTTGCGCGGTGTGACGCAGCGCCTGCAATGGATGCGCGACCTCGGTGTGAACACGCTCTGGCTCATGCCCATCATGGACAATCTCGGTGAGGTCAACGCGTTCAACGGTGGTTACAACATTGTGGACTTCTACAATGTGGACGAATCCCTCGGAAACATCGCGGATTTCGATGCGCTGGTGGATTCCTGCCATGCGTCGGGCATTCGCGTCGTCCTCGACATCACACCCAACCACGTTTCCGGCTCACATCCCTGGGTGCAAGACATCCGCACATGGAAGGATTTCAGCGTGTACCGGCCGTACATCGAGCAGCGTGTGATCGGCGATGATCGCGGACTGGGCCAGAGCGTGTTGAGCGAACAGGGTTACGGGCTGTATGCCCGCTATTCCAACTGGTCGCTGGCGAATCTGAATCTCTCGGAGGAGGCCACGCGCCGCGCCATGATGGACGTGTACCGCTACTGGCTGCGCGATCGCCGCGCCGACGGCTTCCGCCTCGATGTGTACTGGGGTCCGCAAAACCGCTACGGCGAGAGCGTCTTCTGGCGGCCGTTCCGCGAAATCATCAAGCGCTATAAGCCCGAAGCCCTGGTGCTGGGCGAAACAGACGGCACGGGTGTGGGCAGCGAGCGCAATTACGCTGATGGTGGCGGAGCGATGGACGCGGGCTACGACTGGAACTGGTACGGTCAGATCAAATCCACTCTGGGCAATGGCGACATCAATACGCTGCACAACCGCACCAGCAATTTCTCGCCCGACGACCGGTACAATTACTACACGGGCGTCAATGCGCATCATTTCCGTTTTATGGAAAATCACGACGAAGAGCGCATCGCCCAGATGTTCCGCAGCGATGTGCGGCGCACCATGCCCGGGGCCGCGGTGTTGCTCACCACGCCAGGCATTCCCATGCTCTATGCCGGACAGGAAATCGGTTGGACGGGACAGCGGGATCGCATCAATTTCTCCACCCCTCCGCAGCCACAGCTCCTGCCGTGGTACAAACGCCTGATCGCGCTGCGCAATGCGCACGAGGCCTTGCGCACTCCCCTGCTTCGCCGCCTGGCCAACAACACCGCGGGCGTGTACAGTTACGCGCGGCCATGGGAGGATGGAAATATTATTGTGGCGGCAAATTTCCGGGATATCGCCTTGCGGAGCAGAATTACCATAGCCGAGGGCGATGTGCTGTTGAGCACGCCGCTCGATCCACAGGCGACGTACTACCTCAACGATCTCACCGTGGACAGCAGTTACGCGATCAGCGGCGCGACACTTGCCGCGCTGCCGCTGGATCTCGCGGCGTTTCAATCGCGCGTTATGCTCCTCGACGACTCGGCGCATTTTCCCATCGTCATGTCCACCGCCCCCCTGCCCGATGTCAATGCCCCGGCGCTGAGGATAGAGTCCACCGCTCCGAATCCACGACGTCTCGGCGACAACGGCACCTTGTACTATCGCTTGGACGGTGCGTCCGGCGACGACTACCGTGTGCGCGTGCTCCTGTACGACCAGCTTGGACGTCTGCTTCATGATTCCGCATCGCAGCCCGGGGGCGATGCGCTACGCGGGGTGGGTTCGCACGCCCACACCCTGCCCGCCACGTTGTTTCCCGCCGCGGGCATGTACCACTGCCGCGTGCTGGCCACGCATGCGCGCACGGGCACCACGTTCACCGCAGCAACGACGTTGATCACGCTGCGATAGCACCGCAGGCCTCCGAGCAATCGGGTGGAAATCCCCGGTGCTGAAAAAAACTTCAGTGTTTTTTGCATTCCGACAATCTTCGCCGTATATTGTAAATCCACCGCGGGGTGGAGCAATTGGTAGCTCGTCGGGCTCATAACCCGAAGGTTGTAGGTTCAAGTCCTGCCCCCGCTACAAGATCAAGGCAGAGCACACGCTCTGCCTTCTCGCTTTGATCGCGGGGGAGAAACACTGAGCACACGGAGAGCTGCGCCACGCGGAGTGCACGAAGGTTTCGCGGGGTGGAGTTCGCCGCGGCGAAGTAGCTCGTCGGGCTCATAACCCGAAGGTCGCAGGCCGAAGGCCGAAGATCCGCCGTGGCGGATTGTAGGTTCA
>JAMIQH010000159.1:0-6920 GCA_035914695.1 Bacteroidota bacterium
AAGGAGGAATTCCGCGGGGACGTCGTCGTTCTCGAGATGAAGGGAAACCTCATGGGCGAGCCGGACACCACGGAGCTTCGCGATGCCGTGAAGCATCTCGTGCGTGACGGTTTTCTGAAAATCGTGCTCGACGTCGGGAAGCTGAAATGGGTCAACAGCTCCGGACTCGGCGCGCTGATCTCCGCCCTCGCCACTGTCAACAATGGCGGCGGAGACATGCGCATCGCGAACGTGACCGAGAAGATCAACAGTCTCTTCATGATCACGCAGCTCGTGAAAGTGTTCAAGAGCTTCGATTCCATCGAGCGCGCGGTTGCGAGTTTCGCCGTCGACCCTATTCCGGGCAAAGCCGAATAATCGACGACGCGGGTGGAAACACTGCGGCCATTCCCGTGACGGGGAATGGCCGCTTCCTTTTCAGGGTGTGGCGGGTGCCGGCGGTGGCGGCGCCATGCCCTGCGCTCTTGCCGCAGCATTGCGCCGCTTCCACTCCAGGATGCGTGCGTCCTGTGGCGAATACCGCAGCGCCGCGTCGAATGCCGCGTCCGCCTTGTCGAATTCCCCACCGCTGTGCTGATACACGCCGTGGTTCACCAACATCGAGGCGAGCATCGACCACATGTCCTTTGCCAACCGCTCCTCGCTGGCGAACGGACGGAAACGCACTTCGGGAAGGGTGCGCGTGTCCGCCGCGGGAAGCGAATCCGGCGCGAAAAGCCGGAATGCCAGGCCTTCGGGCACACGCACGTAGCCGGGCGCGAATGGCTGCTCGATTTCCAAGGTGAGATACACCGGACCGCGAGGCATGTACTTGTCAATGATGCTGTTGATCATCGCGTTGTAGGCATTCTCTATCACTGTGGGATCGTAGGGGAGATCACGCTCAAAGCGGTCGAGATGCACGCGAAAGGCGTCGATCTCGCGACGCGACGCTTCGTAGATGTCGGGATGATTCACACGCAACTGTTCGAGATACCAGGACCGCCGGAACAACTCCTTGTCCAGCACGATCACATCGGGACGCCAGCCCTCCACCATTTGAAAATACAGCGCCGCCGACACCCAGTGATCCCATTGATACGACAGCACCAGCGACCCGGGCTCGAAGGAGGCGAACATGGCCTTGGTGTAGTCCTCGACCAGATAATTGCCGCGCTGCGACACGCTGGAGGCGTGCAACGCGAGCGGGATCAGCAACAGTCCCCCCGCCAACACACTGTAGCGCGGAGCAAGCGACCAGCGCCGCTGTGCGATACGCACGAATGCATCGATGCCCACCGCCGTCCAGCAGCCGATCACCACAATGGCGAGCAGCAAATAGGAATCGATGTCGTGAATATCATACCCCGAAGCCCAGAATATGCAGGTCGCAAAAAACAGCAGCAGTCCGCCAGCCACCACGGCATGCCTGCGGAACAGCATCACCGCGCCAAACAACGCGGGTAGCAGCGCGAGATAGCCCACGGATTGCGGCAGCAACGTGGCGATGTTCGAGAATTGCTCCTGCCAGGCATCGGAGCTGGAAAACATCCACACGCTGTACTGCTTGCCGCTCACATGCCAGAGCAGCCGTTCGAGACTCGAGGGATTGCCCCAGTTCAATGCGGGCTCCGCCGCCGCGCGCAGCGGAAGGTACAGGTACGGCAGCAGTCCGAGCGCGAATACGCCCGCCGCCATCAGCAGCAGGCGAAGGCGCAGCAAACCCTTGGACCGCAGCAACACGAACAGCAGCAGCAATCCCGGCAGAAGGAAAATCGTGCTCATGTGATTGCTGAATGACAGGCCGAGCACGAAGGCCAACAGTAGTGCCGCGTTGCGCGTGCCGGTGGGCGTCTGTTCCTCCCGCGACAGCGAGGTCAGCAGACGCAGCAGCGCCCAGAACAGCACACCGAGCATGCACATGTGCAGCGCGTACACTTCGATGGACAGCGCCGTGCGCCAGTACGTGCGCGATAGCGCAATAACCAGAGTGCCGATCACGGCGGCAGCGATACGCGTCCATCCACTGGATACGCCGCGTTGCTCGGTCGCGGCCTTTTTCCCTCCTTTGCCACCACCTTTTCTCGCTTGAAGACCCAGCAGCATCCACATGGCATCCACGAGAAAAGCGACACCCGTGGCCGCGAGCACGGCCGAAAGCAAGTTCAGACGAACAATACCATCGCCGAGCGGCAACCACGCCCACACACCCGCGAGCAGGGTGAACAGCGGATAGCCCGTGGGATGCGCGATGCCGAAACTGTGCGCCACCGCCGCCAGCTCGCCCGCGTCGATGAAATCCACCGATGGCGCCAGCGTGACGATGTAGACGATGAGGGCGAGCAGCGCGCTTCCTCCGGCTGCCACCAGGCGTTGCGTTCGTGTGGACATCATGCGGGCTTCCCTCCTTCCGGTGCTTCGGTGATGCTGAGGAAATAATCCTCGAGCGAGCGCCGTGGCGCGAAACCCGACACGGCGATGCCCGCCTGCACCAACGCGCTGTTGGTGCGGGCAAGCTCCGCTTCGGGCACGGAGCAGGCGCATTGGCCATCCACCGCGCGGAGGTCGCGCACCCACGCCATCGATCGCAGCAACTCCATGCCCTGCTCCAATGGATCCATGGTAATGCGCACCGCGATGCTGTCGCGGTCGAGAAGTTCGCGCACACTCCCCTGCACCACAAGTTCGCCGCGATGCAGAATGCACATGCGCGTGGCCACCTGTTCGATTTCATGAAGCAAATGCGACGAAAGCAGAATGGTCATGCCCTGTTCGCGATTGAGGCGCAGAATCAACTCGCGCACCTCCTTCATGCCCTGCGGATCGAGGCCGTTGGTGGGCTCGTCGAGGATGAGAAACTCCGGATTGGGCAACAGCGCCTGTGCAATGCCGAGCCGCTGCTTCATGCCGTGCGAATACGCCTTGACGCGATCATCCGCGCGATCGCTGAGGCCCACGATGTCCAGCACTTCGTTGATGCGCGCGTGATTCACCGCGCCATACAGTGCCGAGACGATCTCGAGATTGCGGCGCGCGCTGAGATACAGGTAAAAATCCGGGCGCTCCACCAGGCCCCCCACGCGCGCAAGCACGCCGCGGTTCTGCGACACATCCGCGCCGAACAGTCGCACCGATCCCGCCGTGGGTTGAATCAGCGACAGCGCCATGCGAATGGTGGTGCTTTTCCCCGCGCCATTCGGCCCGAGGAAACCGAATACATCACCCCGATGCACTTCGAGATTCAGGTTCAACACCGCGTCGCGCTTGCCAAAGCGCTTGGAAAGCTGATGAGTGGAGAGAACGATTTCCGCGTCGGACATGCCGCACCTCAGAGATAGAGTATGAGGAAAATGGCGGGGATGATCAGACCGATGGACGTGAGCCAGGCGCCGCGGCGTGTGATGCCCTTGCTGCCTTTGAGAATGAACAGGCCGGACAATGCGAGCACGATCAACGCGCCCGCGAAAATATCGGCGTACCAGGTCCACAATTTCTTGGGAGTGTTGTAATGCAGAAAGTTCACCTCGAAAAATACCGGCCTGCGGCGCACGGATTCGAACAACCCCTCACCCGTGGCCATGTCGATGGTGACCGATCCTCCGTGGAGAAACACTTTCAGTACGCCCTCCTCGGGCATGTAGTGCTTTTTGTAATTCCCGTCCTCATCGATGGTGGCGAGCAGGGCTTCGACCTTTTCCTGTGTCAATCCCTCCGCTTTGATGGGTGCGGCGAAGCTCACATCCTTCGCCTCGATGATGTAGTTGGGATCCCATTCCTTGAGGTGATTCAAGGCGATACCCGAGAGCGCGTAGATAATCGTCATCCCTGCGAACAAATAGCCGAGATCACGATGGATGGCCTGATTCCAAATTCGTATGCGTGTCGAGAGTTTCATGCGTCAAGTGTGCTTCGATGGAAATTGCAGTGCGGGGAGTGAAACGCTGCGATCATAAACGCTGTGATCGGAGCAAGAACGTGGCAGGGAGCCGGAGGACTCCCTGCCATGAAACGTCCGCGGGTATTGCCGCCGGACTTAGTGCTGATGTTCTTCGCTGCCTTCTTCGGCAGGAACATCCTTGGCCACGGGAGCGGCCGAGCCGTCCTTCATCGAATAGCTTTTTGCGACGAGATGCCACTGCGAGAGATAGGGCTTGCCGCTCTTCTCGAGTTCGGCGCGTTTTTCGTTCACCGCGTCCATACCCTGCGGCTCGACGTGACCTTCGTTCGTGCCCTGCGCCACATGCTCGGCGTCTGCTTGCTCAGCGCCCTTCTTGCTCTCTTTTTTAGCTTCCTTCGCTTCCTTCGCTTCGGCGGCGGCGGCATCGCGGATTTCCTGCTCCCATTCGTCAAGATAGGCCTTGTCGATGCGCGTCTCATGCAACACGCCGGTCACGACGATGTCCGAACCCTCGAGTTCGCGCGCGAAGGCGGCCATCTTCTCGCCCGACTCCACCTTGATGCGCTCGTTGGTCTTGGTGTCGGTGATGTGCAGGCGCTTGCCGCCATGCTTGCACACGTGGGTAACGGTGCCGGTAAGCGTGACTTCTTTCTCGGCGTACGGGGTCGGGTCGGCGAAGAGCTGCGCAACGGTCAGCGCGCTGCCGGCTGCGTCCTTGGTCTCGGCGGCTTTCTCGCCACAACTGCTCAGCAGGGCCATGCCGCACAGCAGTGCGAGCGAAGCCATGATCATGCGTTTCATTGTTCTCATCCTTCTGTTGATGGTGGTTGTATGTCGGGAAAAGAAAAATCCACCGTTGCTACCGCGTTCTTGCCGTTTCGACCCTCGATGCGCGAGCGAGTTTCGGCGGTCGTGTCGTCACGCGGGCCGCTCCTCGGCATAGTGCCGTTCGAGCACCACCCTGCCGTCCTTGATCACTGTGCCAAGATGATTCACGCCGAAATGGTACATGATGCGATGGTAATTCGGAACATCGAATATCAGCACATCCGCCTGCTTCCCGGCTTCGAGACTGCCGAGCCGGTCCGACCGATCCAGCGCCGCGGCGGCGTTGAGCGTGACGGCGGTGATCGTCTCTTCCATGGTCATGCGCATCTGCAGGGCGGCGAGACTCATCATGAGCTGAATGTTCTCGCTCATGCACGAACCGGGATTGGCATCCGTGGCCACCGCCACCGGCAGGCCCGCGTCGATCAACGCGCGCGCGTCGGGCATACGTTCACCGAGGAACAGCGACACACCGGGGAGCAGCGTGGCGATCGTGCCCGCCTCGCGCATCGCAGCAATGCCATCGGGGCTGATATGATCGAGGTGATCGGCCGAGGCCGCTCCCATCGAGGCCGCGAGTTCCGAGCCGCCGCCCGCGGTGATCTGATCGGCGTGCAGGCGCGGTCGCAGTCCGAGGGCTTTCGCGCGCTCGAAAATCATGCGCGCTTCGTCGATGGAAAACGCCCCGCGCTCGGCGAACACATCGCAGTATTCCGCCAGCCGGCGTTCGGCGACGATGGGCAGCATCTCCTCCAGCACCAACCGCAGGTACTCCTCGCGCCGCTCCTTGTAATCAAAGGGAATGGTATGCGCGCCGAGGAAGGTGGGAACGATGTCGACCACATGCAGCTGCTTGAGTTCGGTGATAACCTCGAGCATCTTGATCTCGTTGGCCACGTCCAAACCATAGCCGCTTTTTATCTCCACGGTGGTGCTGCCAAAGCCGAGGCAGCTATCGAGACGATGCAATGCATATTCGATGAGTTCGATCGCCGTCGCCGCGCGCGTGGCTTTCACCGTGGTGTTGATGCCGCCACCCGAGGCGGCGATCTCCGCGTATGTGGCTCCCGCGATGCGGCGGGCGCATTCCTCCTCGCGCGCTCCGGCGAAGACGAGATGCGTATGGCTGTCGACAAAACCCGGCAGTATGGTTTTTCCCCAGGCGTTGATGCTGCGCTCGGCGTCGGCGATGTCGACGTCGTCGGAAGGACCCACGAACACGATACGTCCATCCTTTATCGCGACGGCGCCATCTTCGATCACGCCGATGTCCCGCATGTCGCGACCGCGCTTGCAGCGTTCTCCGTGGGCGGCCACGGTCACCACCTGCGAGGCGTTGTAGATCACCAGGTCCATCATGGCGCTACCCGCGTATGCTGATATGCAATTCGCGGAGCTGTTCCTCGGCCACGAGCGACGGCGCGTTGTCCATCAGCGACAGGGCGCTGTTCGTTTTCGGGAAGGCCACCACATCTCGTATGGATGAGAGTCCGGCGAGAATGGTGACGATGCGATCGAGGCCGAGGGCCACTCCGCCATGCGGAGGCGCGCCAAAGCGGAACGCGTTGATGAGGAAGCCGAACTTCTCCTCAATTTCCTCCGGAGAAAAACCCAGAATGGAGAAAATCTTCGCCTGCAAGGCGCTGTCGTGAATGCGGATGCTGCCGCTACCCACTTCGTTGCCGTTCCATACGAGATCGTAGCAATCCGCACGCGCCGCGGCGGGATCGCTGTCGAGCAAGGGAATATCCGCCGGCTTCGGCGAAGTGAACGCGTGATGCTCGGCGTAGTAGCGCTGCGTTTCATCATCCCATTGAAACAGCGGGAAGTCAGTGACCCAGAGCAGCGCGTGCTTCGTGGCGTCCACCAGCCCGAGTTCGCGCCCCAGCTCCAGACGCAGCGTGCCCATGGCAAGCAAGGCCGCGCGTTTCCGCACATCGGCGAGAATCAGCAGCACATCGCCCTCCTCGGCATGCAGCGCGGCGATGAGGCGATGCTGCACGCTCTCATCGAGGAATTTCGCGGAAGGTCCTTGCAGCGCACCCTCGGTGTATTTCAACCACACGAGTCCGCCCATGCCCAGCGCTTTGGCGCGCTCGGTCAGCTCATCGAATTTTTTCCGGCTGAAATCCGCGGCCACGCCTTTCACCGCGAGACCGGTGACAATACCGCCTTGTTCCAGCGCGACGCTGAAGACCTTGAATTCACAACCGGC
>JAMIQH010000160.1:0-15994 GCA_035914695.1 Bacteroidota bacterium
GTCTCCACGATGATTTGCACCATGCGGCAGTAGAAGCGGCCTTCGGGCGTGTCGTTCGAGAACAGCAACTGCGTGCTGCCCACGCCCTTCGAGGTCACGTTGATGTTGGCGAGCTTGCGGCCGAAGGCGTCGCGCACCGCGTCGGCGCGCTGCTGCGACAGCTTCAGGTTGTAGTCCTCGAGACCCAGGGCGTCGGTGTAGCCCATGATGGTAACCTTGGACTGCGGGGTGATGATCTCCGACACCTCGTCGATGATTTCGCGGTTGCGCGACGAGACGGTGGAACGATCGAAGTCAAAGAGAATGAGCTTGCTGCGATTGACGCGGATGTCGCCGATGCGCTCCTCGCGCTTGCGTTCGAGAGTGAGCGTGTTCATGGCGATATCCACTTGCACGCGATCCTCCTGCGCGCGGCGGTCACGCGCGAGCAACTCCACCTTCAGCGGCTCGCTGCTGCGCTTGAACGTGTCGCCGCTGATATCCCAACGATAACTGCTGGCGGGCGCCGTGCCGGTGCCGCTCTGTGTGTACAGCACGCGCGGACCCTGCGTCACCTGCATCAGCCAACGCTCGATGCCGTTGGGTGCATCCACCTCGGGCTGCAAGGTCAGCGCAGCCAGCGTGGAGTTGTATACGATTTCGTCGCGACGAATCGGCGCAATGATCTCATCCGAGCTGGAGGTAATCTCCACGCGGCGGTTTTCCTCCTGGCCTTTCGCATCGTCTTTCGCCGAGGGATCGGCGGGGAGATTGCGCGAACGCACGGTGATGCGCTTCGCATCGATATTCCACACATTCACGAAATAATCGCGAATGGTTTCGGCGCGTTGCTTGGACAGGGTGGTGGCGCCGGCCTCGGGTCCGAGATCGGCATTCGTGCCGGTGAGCGTGATTTTCGCCGCCGGATTCTCGATCAGGCGCCGTCCGATCACGTTCAGCATGTTGCGGTAAATGTCCAACTCCTGGCCCTTGGCGTCGTCTACCACAAAGCCCTTCGCCTGTTCCTGCGTGAGGAGATTCTGTCGCAGTGGGGTGCTGCCATCGCCTTCGGCGAAAAACACATAGGTCAACAGAGGATAGCGCTCAACAGTACGCACTTCCTCCACGCGAATGCTGCTCGCATCGCTCTCGCTGCCGTCGGTGCCTACGCCGCGCACCGAGAGATCCACTGCCAGCGCGGGGATGACCTCGGGTGGTGGGGGCGGGGGCGGTGGAGGCGGCGGGGGCGGTGGCAGTTCTTTCGGCGCGGGTACTGTGGCCCAACGCAATCCCACACCGGCCGCCAGACTCATCACGCTCCAGTCGCCACGGCCGGTAACCTTGGTGAAGGGCACACTCATCGCAAGCTCGGGTGTGAACAGCAGATTGCGCGACAACGGAATGTCGAAGCCCGCTCCCACGCGCAACGCCGCACGGAAACCATTCACTTCCTGAATGTCCTCATCGCGAATAATGTGGTCGGTGCTGCCGTCGGCAAACACCTTGTCCGCCGGCGAGACCAGCACTTCGCGCAGCGTGTAGGCGGAACCCATGGCAAAGGCCATATCCACACCGAGATCGAAATGCAGCGGCGCGTCGAAGGGAAAGTACAGCAGTCCCGGCGTGACGGTGAAATAGGAGAGGGTGTTGTCGAAGGTGTGATCGACAATCAAATCCGCTGGCGGTCCGCTGGGCTGCGCCACCGAACCCACGCGGTAGTTGTTCCGCTCGAACGTCCCCGAATAATCCTGATAGCCGATGCGGCCGCTCAGCATGAGCATGCGGGAAACGGGAAATTCCACGAGACCCTCGAAGCGCAGTCCGAGCATGTCTCCGTTTTCGAATTCACACACGCCGCAAATGGCATTGCGGTCCAGCGACTCGTAGGTGCCACTGTGAAAATTGAACTGCGCACCGCCGAACACACCGAAACGCACGACATCGTTGTACACGGGCGCGTCGTCCTGCGCATGCACGGTCGTCGCACAAAGCAGAACAAACAGCATCAGGGTGAATGTGGATTTCATAGGCGACAAGTTGGGTTGAAAAAGAGAAATGTACGCATTTTTCCATTCCGGACAATCATTGACTGCCCGGCGGATTTCCGCGTCCGATGATTTTTTTAAACATGTCCGGGGGCATGCCGTCATGCCCCCGGGCCATTTCGTTAACGCACACGCAGCAGTCGGAGCACAACACTCTCCCGACCCTGCCGCAACAGCACCGAATACATGCCCGGCGCAAGATCCTGCACAGGCAAGGTGTGTACATACTCGCCCGCAGGCAGCGCCCACTGACGCGACGGAACAACTTCACGTCCGGCCATATCCACAATGCGCAGTTCCACCGGCGCGTCGCTGTCCGAGCGATAATGCAGCGTGGCTTGCGTCTCCACGGGATTGGGACTCAGCCAGGCACGCAAACCGGCGCGGTCGCGGATAAGCCGCTTGCCATCCGCCACGCAGTAATTGCTCAGCACAAAACTGCCGTTCACGCGCGAAGCTATGCGCACCGTGGGCCCAAGCGTAAAGTCCGTCCCGACTTCGAGCGCGCTGCTGCTGTCGGATCCGATCAGCACCAAGCAACGAAGGTAGGCCAGGCGTCCGCTGCCCGGACGCAAGGCCGCACCGTTGGCGGACACCATGACGTCACCGCTCGCGGGATCGTAATCGAAGGTCGGCGTCAGTCCTTCAGACAGCGTGCCATCCACACGGACTTCAAGTGGATACAGCATACTGGCGTTGAATCGCACCGTACCCGACCACGCGATGACCTGATTTCCGGGATTGCGATCGAGGACAATAGGGATTTCCACAATCTCATCGGGCGCGCCTTCGACCACCGGCATGCTCACTGTGATCGCAATGCGTGTATCCACGCCCTGGCCGCTGAGAGCCGCAATATCGCTGTCGACGCAGGGATTGTCGTAGGACACGGTGAGCTGTCCCACATAGGCGCCTTCGGGACCGGGCACGAAGCCAATGGTCAACACGAGCGAATCACCCGCCGCCACGGTCGCCGGCACAGCGGGACTGACGGATGTCAGTGCGAACGCCGCTCCACCGACCGACACCGCGCTCACACGCACGCCGAAGGTTCTACTGTTTCGCAGTGTCAATGTGCGCGTCGCTCCGGTGCCGGATATTTCCACCGGTCCGAAGGCGATATCGGTCAACCCGCTGAGTGTACCCGGGACCGTACTGGCGGTGACGTTCGAGCGCAATACCAGTTGCTCGTTCGGTGTGTCCAGAGTGGCGCGCAGTACGGCCGCGTAATTGTTGGGAGTTGCCGGGTCGGGTTGAAATTCCATCGTCACGGGGATAGAATCGCGTGCGGGTATGCTCAGCGGCAGATTCACTGGTGAAACAATATTGAAGAAGCCCGCGTCCGGACCCGCTTCCATTCCCAACGTGCTCAGTGTCACGGCCTCATCGAGATTGTTGCGCAACTGTACCGTCCTCCGCGCATTGGCGCAGAGAGGCACATCCACGAAGGTGAAGCTGCCCAGGCCAACGCCGTCGCGCACGTCGGCGAGCACGATGATGCGCGTCACGAGATCGCATGGCGCTGTTGAACGCAGGTACAGCGTGTCGCGCCGTGCGCCCGCCATTGCCGGCGTGAAACGCACATCGATGTCGAACGCGCCTCCCGCCCGGATGGTGACCGGCAATTGCGGATCGATAGCCCATTCGGCCGGACCGCTCCATGTATCGAGCGTGACATCCATGCTGCCAGGATTCTGCAACGCCACGGTGCGAGTGGACGTGGCACCGGTAAATACCGTACCGAAATCCACCGTCACCTCGTCCGGCGCACGCAACGTCCGTCTGTCGAAGGAAAGCGGCACGGTGACGCGCGGCTGCGCGGGGCTGTCGGTTTCGATCACGAGCGTGGCCTGCGCCACGCGATCCGTCGGCGGCTGTGTGGACAGCGCGCGGATGTCGAAGGCACGCACGCTGCGGGCCTCCAGACGCTCGCCGGGAGTGACCGGATTGAGTATGCTGAACAGCGCGGCGTCGGCGCCTTCAATGCGCGCGGCCTGCAACAGCACTGGCGTACCTGCGTCATTGCGAAGCTGAAGCACGCGCGTGCTGTCGACGCATTGCGGAAGCACACCGTAATCGAGGGCGCTGGGATCGGGATTGAGTCCGTTGGCCAGGGTCGTGCCTCGAAGCTCCACGCGAATGGTGTCACGACAGGGCATGTTGACAATGATGATCGCGACGGCCGTGTGCGGTCCTTCGGCGAGCGGACTGTATTCGATGGGTAATTGCGCCGCCTGTCCAAGCGCGAGTGTGACAGGAAAAACGCCACGCGACAGGAACGCGTCCGGCGGAGCGATAATCACCGTGTCCACGGTGAGCGAGGACAGGTGCGCATTGCTGACGCTGATATTGTCGAGCAGCGTGGAGCCCACCGGCACACCGGAGAAGAGCAACGGATCCGGCGTGGCCACGAGACTGCGTTTATACATCGCCCCTCGCAGTAGTACGAGATGCACACGTTGGCAGCGCGAGTCGCGCAGCACTAGCGTGTCCACATACACACCTTCCTGTGTCGGCAGGAAACGCACGGTGAACGAGCGCTGCTCCCCCGGTTGAATGGCGGCGGGCAGGGCTTCCACCACGGAAAATGGCGTGATAGAGCCGACTTGCTCTATGATTTCCATCATCGCACCGGTATTGCTGATGCTCATGGTGCGCAAGGGAGCGCTCTCGCAATGCGCGATGGTGCCGAAATCCAGTTCACTCACCGATACTTCCCACGCCGAGGCCTGCCGTGTCGCCTCCACCGCGAGTACGAGTGTGGGTGAGCCCGCAGAGGATGTGCCAAAGGTGAGCACGGCACTGCGCGTACCGGTGAAATTGGCATCAGTGCAAACAACGACGCTGCGACGACTTCCCGCCGGCACCGTCAGAGGCAGGGATAGTTGCGCGGTGAAGCCGGGCTCGCTGAAACTCGCCGTGTTGATGTTCACCGGCGTGGAACCACTGTTCACAATGTCCACCGTGTCGCAGATCCCGGTCAGGGTGCAGGGATCGAGCACGAAATCGATGCGCGATTTCGACAGGGCCAATCCTGTGGAAATGCCTTCGCCCTGCAAGTCGACGCACACGGTATCGGGACAGGGGGCGCTAATAATCAGACAGAGCTGTCCGCTGTATTGTCGTACCGCCTGCGGATGGAATTCGATGGGCAGATGCTGTGTGCCGCCAGCTGCCACGACGATGGGCGGTGTGGCGGGAGGTTGCGGGATGAATACGGTGGCGAGCTGCGCGGGATCGGGGCGAAGCTGCAACTCCGCCACGGTCAGCGGAACGGTACCCAAGTTGCGTAATTGCAGCGTGCGAATGCCTGTGCCGCCCACATTTTCCGTTCCAAAGGACAGTCCCGATGGATCGAGTTGCAATTCGGTGATGCTGCCCTGACCGGTGAGATGCATCAGTCGCACCTCATTGCATGGTCCCGTGGTGATTTCCACCACGGCGCTGAAATTGCCTTTGGTCACAGGACTGAAGGTGATTTCAAAAGAACGCGCGGTGCCCGGCGCCACTTCGGCGGGCAGAGGCGTGCCGGCGACGTGGAATTCCGCAGCTCCGGCAAGTACGCGCAGATTGCGTATCTGCAAGGGCCGCACACCGAGATTGCGCACGTTGAAGGTGCGGCTTACGCCAACGTGTGCGCAGGTGGCGAATACCGTGGTGGAATCGCCTTCGACCTGCCAACCGTATTGCACGCTTGTGCCCCACAGTTGAACCACGGAAGCGTTCCCGGCGGCGGGATCGTCGTGCTCGATGGTCAAGGTGGCTTCGCTGGTCGCTACGCCAGGTGGATTGTATGCGATGATCACTCCAACGGAATCGCCGGTACCGATACTGGACGGCAGCGCCGGTCCGCGCACGGCGAAATGTCCCGCATCGCGTCCGCCCAGGATGAAGCGCTTCAACGTCAGCAAACCCACACCCGCGTTGCGCACCCAGAGCGTATCGAGCAATTCGCCGGGACATTCACGCGTACCCATATCGAACAGCGACGCCACGATAATCGCCGGCGCATTGGAACTGGTGGCGATCACCGGAAGCCGCGCGCTGTCGGCGCAGGGCGCGGAATACCGCACCACCAGCTCCGAAAGAATGGTCTCGATGCGATCCGGCGTGAAACGCACGTTCACCGTCACCGATCCGCCCGGACTGAGCACACGGGGCAGCGTCGGAACACTCGTCAGACCAACGCGAGGATGCGCGGGCGACAGGGCAATGCTGCTGAGCGTCACATCACTCTGTCCGCTGTTGATAATGGTGACCTGCTCCTGCGAGGTCTGCCCCACCGGTACCGGGCCCAACGCCAGGAGATTGGTGGGCGTGAAGGTGATCTCAGGCCGCACGCCAAATCCGCGCAACAGTATGGTGACGCTGTCGCCGCAGGGGTCGACACGGAGCTTGTACACGCCTTCCACCAATCCCAGATCGTTGGTCGACGGCGAGAAGCGCACATTGTAACTGCGCGTGCCACCCGGCTGTATCGGACCCACCGGGCTGAAATGCTGATTCGGAAATACATCCTTGCCCGAGATGAACGTACGCGAAGACACCACCGCGTTGACATTGCCATTGTTGGTCAACGTGATCACCATGTCCTTGCTCTGGCCCACGCACACTTCGCCGAAATCCACCACGGCGGGCGTGGCAACGACCTCCGTGGAATTGGCGCTGCCATCGAACACGATGGCCGCGATTTTCGGGCATAATGGATCGCCGTAGAGAATGCGATACGTGCCGGTGAAATTCCCCGGAGCCACGGGCGTGTAGCGGAAAGTGAAGAGCGTGGAACCGCTCAATGTGCTGCCAACCGTGGGAGACACAAGGCGGACGCCCGGCGTACCGCTGAGATGTTCGAAGGAAATGATCTTGGGCTGAATGTTCCCACTCAATGTCACATTGGCGATCACATCCACCGAATCACCGACGCAGGTCAGAGGAAATGTGTACGCATTGCCGATGGACATGCTGCCGGAGTTGAACATGCCGCTGAAGTCCACCTGCCAGGCGGGATACGCGGGATCGTTGCTGAGAATGGTCATCTTCGCATTTGCCGGCACCGAACCCGGCTGCGACGGCGTCCAGCGAATCACGATGGTGGCGCCACCCGTGGGCGCGACGGGTCCTGGTATCGGACCCATGAGTGCGAATTCCGGATGGCTGAAGTTGATGGCGCTGATGTTGAGCGGACCAGTACCGGTGTTGGGAATCACGAATTGCTTTTCCACCCAGGTGCCGCAGGAAAACGTGCCGAAATCCAGCGAGGTCGGCGTGGTGGATATGTCCGGCGGTTGCGCGGGCACGAATTTCAGTATCCAGCCGGTGGATGTGGTGCCCGGTGCTCCGCCCGATGCGAACCCCACCTGGGGATTCACGAAATCGATACGCGTGAGCCAGTTGGTGATGCTCTGGCTGGGCAACGCCGTGATGGTGGAGCTGTTCCAGGCCGTGCCGCCGTTGGTGGTGTAGTGCAACGCCGGAAGGGCATCGCCCACCCAGCCATTGTTCTGATCGTGGAAATACACCGCGTTGTATGTGCCCGTGGGTAAACCACCGCCGATGGAGGTGAAGGATGTTCCGCCGTTCACTGTGCGCGCCACGGGATTCCCTGTGCTGATGACGCCCGCAACAAAACCGAGATTGTCATCCAGAAATTGCAGCCCCTCGATAATGCCGAGTTGCGCTGGCAGGTTTGCGCTGATATCCACCCAACTGCTGCTGGATGTCTGCGGCTGTCCTTTGATCATCCGATGCGATTCGCCAGTGACGTACCAGTAATTCCCTGCGCTGTGTACGGCGTAGAGGGCGATTGTCGGACTCACCGTCCCCGGCAACGTCTGCGGAACCCAGGTGGAACCACCATCCGAGGTGTAATAGATGGAACCATTGTTGCCCACGGCCATGCCTTCATTCACATTCTTGAAGTACATGTCGAAAAGCGTGTTGGTACCCGTCATGCCTGTGGTGGCCGAGGCCCAGCTCGCTCCGTTGTCCGTGCTGCGGTACAGGCGCCCATTTGAACCGCACACCCACACATTCGTGCCCACGGCCGTGACCGCCGACCAGAGACTGTGACTGGTGGCGAGTCCGGTGAAATTCGCCGACGGCAGCACGTACCAGGTGGGATCGCCGGCGGTTTTGCGCAGCACTCCCGAGAAGCCGCTCGCCACCGAGGCGTAACCGGCGGCGAAGCCCGTGCCCGTGTCCACCATGGCCACGCCCCACAAACCGCCTATCTGTATATGCGTCGTGGGATTCGAAAGCAGCGCCGTGGGTTGTTGCACCCAATTTCCCTGCGCCAAGAGTGATCCCGTGCCGAGCATGATGCATGCAAGCACAACAGCCGCTTGTACCATCGTTTTCATGATGTTCTCCAATGCCGAATGTGGGCCAATCGCAAAGGTGAAAGATAACGATCAAATCCGAATGAAAAACCCCCATCTCCGGAGGACGCGCGACGTGCGTCCGACGAACAGCATTCGCTCGCATCCTTGTGGCCTTCCACGATTTATCTGTGCTAATCTGTGTGAAATCCGTGCAATCTGTGGTTTTCCCCCTATGTCACATCCACTCCGACATTAATCACGCCGACGCGCTTCTCACGTCTGTCGGGGTACATTCCGGGCGAACCTTACAAAAAATTAACCCGGGAATCCCTTGCTTCAGGACAAAATCCTCGTATATTTGCCACAACGATTAAAAAGGATAATCAACGCCCACATGATGATTATCAACTGATTGACGCACGGCGGGCCCGCCCGGTCCGCCACCGATTCGGGAGCGCGAACCTTTCCGGACACGAATGATGAATGATTCCAGCGGTCGCAATGGAGCATTGCTCCGCCATCGGCCTCGAAGAATCGCTGTAATGGGACACGTGTTGTTTGACGCTTCGACTGTGACACCGCTCGCTGTGATGTTGTAGCCCCGGCAGCCACAGTTTCGCTCTCCACCTCACATACGCAAGGGATGATGTCCGCGGTGGCACGTACGCGCTACGCACGCCTGTAGTCCGCGCCATTTTCCGGACCGCTGCCCAAGGGTGGCGGTGCAGGACAGATGCACGCTGCAATGCCGTTTTTCATCACGAAAAGGAGACATGTATGCACGCCACGCCATCCGCCACCTCCCACGAATCCCCCCATCTCCACGGCTCCTTCGCACTCGGGCGCAGGACAGCGCTTGTCCTGCTCGCTGTGTTCATGTTTACAGCGCCCCGGCTTCTCGCGCAGCAATGCGTGCGCAGCGTGGCCAATGGCGCATGGGCCAGCACCTCCACCTGGGACCAGGGTATTCCCGGCAGCGACGATACCGTCGTGGTTTCGCTGGGCGACACTGTGCTGATCGCCGGCGCGCAGGGAGCGTCCTGCGCCGTGTTGCGTGTGGATGGCGTGCTGCTGACGGATTCGGCATCCACGGCGACGCATCCACTGAGTTGCGAGGAGTTGCAGCTGTATGGACAATGTTCGTTGCACGTGGGCAGCCGCACCATGGCGGTCGGCGGAGATCTGCGCATCATGGCCGGAGGCGAGTTTCGCCACCGTTCGGGCCGCCTATGGGTGTACAATTGGATCAACGATGGACAGTACACGCCGTCGCCCGGCGCCTGGGTGGACATCCCCGGCAACACTCCCGGCGGCAGAAGCATAGGCGGCTCGGTGATCACGAGCTTCCGCCGCTTGAGCATCACCCTGGGCGGCACCGTCACCGCGTCGAACGACGTGGACGTCACCGAGTTGCTGTCCATCGAGGCCGGAAGCACACTGGACATGGGTCTATACCGCCTCACCGGTCTCACCGACGCCACCACGCAAACCTCCGGCTCAGGCGTGCTGCGCACAAGCAACACTTCGCCACTGCCGATACCATTGGCGTGGGGTGCCAGATACAATGTGGCTGTAGATTACGCTGGCACAAATCAAAATATTGTCACGGCAGAGTACACTGAGCTGATCCTCAGTGGTTCAGGTGTTTTGACCACTGGCAACGGTACAATTCCTTCTGATGTCTGGGTTTGGAAGCAATTGACAATGAATCTAAATGGAAATGTGTTTCTGGATGGTGTTGAGCTGCGATTGGGCGTAGGGTCGCCTATGCCTGGGATTCTGAGCCACGTTAAAGGTCAATTCACTGGTAACGGTTCATTTTCAAGGTTTATCAAGACGGATTCTCTTTTCGGCTTCGACGACCCACGCGGGCTTTTTCCGATGGGAGATGGGACAAATGCACGATACCTCTCGCTTTCGACATTGGGGGCGAGTTGGTACAATGGCCATACCGGAGGATTCCTGACAGTTGGGCATCAACCGGCCACGACCTGTGTGCCGGTGCTCCCTTCGTTCAGCGATGCAGCCGTCACCGTCGACACCCGGCATGAGATGAACTGGACCGTGGGTGGTTACGGCTCCACTGGGACGTTGCGCGGACAGGGGCTGGCAATTCGCATTCGAGCTGATGGGGTCAATGGATTGAATTCCCTCAACGATCTTCGTCTGGTGACCGACGCGGGCGCCGTGGGGACGCATGGCGGGACTGCGGGAACGCTCGCCGCACCGCTCGTTTCCCGCAGCGGATTGAGTTGCAACACCATCCCGCGAACCCTGAACAACACCTTCTACATCGGTTCGAACAGCACGATCAATCCCTTGCCGGTGGAGTTGGTCTTGTTCACCGCGCGGGCACTGGGGAACAAGGTGCGTCTGTGCTGGAGCACGGCGACGGAGCTGAACAATTACGGCTTCGAGGTACAGCGCGCCGGGGAGGATGGCACGTGGGAGGCGCTGGGTTTTGTGGCTGGCAAGGGCAGTTGCAACACGCCGAGCGAGTACAGTTACGAAGATACACCCACGGTGTGGGGCTGTGGACTGCGCTATCGCCTGCGTCAGATCGATCGCGACGGAGGCGTGGAATACTCGCCCGTGGTGGAAATCCTCCCGGAATCCGCTGGTCTCACGCTGCATCCCGTGTCGCCCAATCCGCTGCGCGAGAGCTGCGACATACGCTTCGCACTGGATGAGGACGCCGCGGTGACTCTTGAGCTGTACGACATGCTCGGCAGACGGCAGACCATTCTTCTCGACGGCTGGCGGCGCGCCGGCGCGCATGCTCTGCAACTGGATGCAGTGAGAGAGGATTTGCGCCCCGGACAGTATGTGTTGCTGCTGCGCACTGCGAACGGCACGCGCACGCAGCGCCTGCTCGTACTGCGCTGATCCGCGTCCGAACGCCAAAATTCCATCAAAAAGCCCCACGGGAGGGATTCCGCCACGCCTTTGGGCGTGCAGCGCCAGCGGGAATCCCTCCCGCCAGCATTTCGCAGCGTCTCCCGGCACTCAAACGCCAGCATTCACCCATTCCATTTACCCTCCTCCTGATGGTAAAGAGTAATCCCGTGGACGCGCCAGGATAGATGTGGACACGGCGCATCTTAGTTTGTGACGGCAACTCCATTCGGACATTTTCGCGAGAGCGGAGCCGCGAAATGCACTCCATATTAGACGGCATACTATGCACCATTTCATGTATTTGCACAGGTAATAAATCGCTAATTAATAACGACATAGCAAAGGATGAATCATATTTTATTCAGCAATGCGGCGGTAAAACCCTGTTATTAACGATGTTGCGCCCTATTTTCTTAACAAAAATTAACTACCATTCGCTTTTTCGGTTGTGTATGTTGCTCCCGTAACCTAGCGAGTATACTCCATTGCTGTCTCGTGAGGCGAACCAGAACCTGCCACTGGAACCTAGGACGAGTCGAACATGCGCCTGCCAGCCACATCGAACCTTCTCTCGCTGATCCTCGAACGTGAGGACTACCAACGCCGCTTCACGCGGCACCTCTCCCCCCTTGCCGGAGAGGACGGAGGCAACGAAGGCACAATGGATTCGCTTGCCGCGGTATTCGGTCGACTCTTCCCCCAGCATTCCGACGACACCACACCCACTCCCTCCGACACGGGCGAGCAAGCAAGCCCTGAAAGGACCGAGCACTACGATGACGTAACGTCTACCACTACATATTCATCAGGAGCCCCCATGGAACACAGCGACAGCCCTCTGCGCACTCCGCTCCCCATGCCTGCCCGCATAGGAAGCGCTGTCATTGCCTTGATCGTACTTTTCGCCGCCTTCTCTCTCACGGCGGCGGCGCAAATTTATTCCTTCCAAACCGGCAACTGGCACGATGGAAGCACATGGGTCGGCGGTGTCGCCCCGACCTCATCGGATGATGTTGTCATCGACCTGGCGCACACAGTCACCGTCAATAGTTCATTTGACGAGGACTGCGACGAGTTAACGGTCAACGGCACCCTGCTCCTCACCCAGTCGACCGCGAACAATCCGCTTGATTGCCATGGATCACTCACGGTGAACGGCATTCTGGAGGTGGATCTCAACACTGCAACACTGAATATCTTTGGGCCCTTCCTCGTAAGCGCCAGCGGCGATGCGACTCATACCTCCGGAACGATCTACGCTTACAACTGGACGGTATCCGGCACCTATACCCCCGACGTGGATGCGTTCGTGACAATCCCTGCCAACGCTCCATCAGGCAAGAGCATCAATGGCAGCGGCCTCACCTTCACCAACCTTGAAATTATCAACAGCGGTACTGTCACGGCTTACAGCGACATCGAAATCATCAATGATGGGATGCTGTACATCGGATCGGGATCCAATTTGAACATGCAGAGCAATGTTCTGACCGGCATCGACGACGCGAATGCGCAAACCGGCGGATCCGGCGTACTGATCACCACCAATGGTGGATATGTCCCCATTCCCATGCCCTCATCCGGCTCCTACAGCTTCACCGTAAATTATGCTGGAAGCGATCAGTTTATTGTACCGGCGTACTACGACCGTTTGACGCTCAGTGGCGATGGAACCTTCAGCACGGCGGACGACATCGGAACTCCTGGGGATGTATTCGTGCGACTTGAGTTGATTCTGGATCTTGATGGCGCCGTCTACCTGGAAGGAGTCATGATGCAACTCGGGATCGATGTAGTAACCCCCGGGACACTGACTTACACCAAGGGCCATTTTTATGGCGATGGAAAATTCCGCCGCATGATTCCCAACACCACACCAAAATTCGATTATGGGGATATGCGGGGCTATTTCCCGATGGGTGATGGTGTCAATAATCGTAGTCTGTCCGTTTCCACCATGAGTGCAACATTCAATGGTTCCGCTCCGGCATACGGAGCCGGCTGGCTGGCGGTGGCCCACACACCGGATACCGCATTCGCGGACGTCGATCCCGCAGTGAATGACGCAGGATTCACTATCAACCGGATGCATATGATGTTCTGGGAAATCACGGACGCCTACAGCTCCAGCGGTGGATTGCGTGCCGATGGCATTGGTATCCGCGTCCAAGCGTCAGGAATCAACGGCTTATGGTCTGTCTCCGATTTACGCTTGTTCAAAGAGACATCCGCTCCCGGTACACACGGTGGTACTGCCGGGACTGTGACGGATCCGCAGATCATTCGCACGGGACTAAAATCGAACACCACCCCGAGAACCATCAACGGATTGTACTACATCGGCACCAACGTTACCTCCAATCCCCTGCCCGTCGAACTCACCTCCTTCTCGGCGCGGATGCGCAAGGATGTGGTGAATTTGAACTGGAGCACGGCGACGGAGCTGAACAACTTCGGCTTCGAGATTTATCGCAGCACTACTGGCAGCATGACCGACAAGGATGCCTGGACGCTGGTCGGCTTCGTCAATGGCCACGGCACCAGTCTTTCGCCCAAGCACTATTCCTTCGACGATGCGGTGGGTGCCACGTCGGGTAGCATTTACTACCGACTCAAGCAAATCGACCGCGACGGCACGGCCGAGTACTCTAAAGTCGTCTCTGTCAATCCCGGCCGCACGTCTTTCGCGCTGTCGCAGAATTATCCGAATCCCTTCTCCGGCGCCACGGCCATCAACTACTCTCTGGAAAGCGATGAGCAGGTGACCCTGCAAGTGTACGACATCATGGGCAATCTGGTCAGCACCATCGTGGAAGAGCCGCAGACGGCGGGCAACTACGTGGCCACCTTCGATCCGGGTTCGCTCAATCTGAAACCGGGCAATTACATTCTTCGTCTCACCGCCGGCAATTTCGTCGAGAACCGCAAAATGGTTTTCGTTCCCTGAGTCCCCGTTCCTCTCCTTGAACCGTAGTGAGACAACAGCCACGGTGGGCTTCGGCCTTCCGTGGCTGTTTGTTTTGTCAAGGAGGGTAGTAAAGTCAAGAGAGTAGTGAGGTAGGGAGAGTAGTAAAGTCGAGAGAGTAGTGAGGTCGGGAGAGTAGTGAGAGAAATATCGTCGGGGCGCTATTCACTGAATATCCCACGCCGGATCGGGAGGCGGGGTGGTCGGCATGGATTTGGCTATTCACTGAATATCCCACGCCGGATCGGAAGGCGGGGCGGTCAGGCGGGATGTGGCTATTCACTGAATAACCCACGCCGGATCGGGAGGCGGGGCGGTCGGGCGGGATGTGGCTATTCAGTGAATACGGCAGACCAATCACATTGCCCTGCTGGCGGGGCCAATGTTGCGTGAGCGAAATCGGCTGGCAACGACGCGAAAACCCTGCTTCCCGACCTCGCCATGCCTCTGGGGGGTTGCACATGTGCGTCATTGTTTTCAATGACTTTCGGGGATCCCTGTGGTGATTTGGGTGCAGTAATGGCGATATCAGGGCGAAGCTGTCTACTGCACGAAACGGCAGGTCTCGTGAGAATAGGCATGTTTTGCGTCTTTGCACCTCGGCGTCTTTGCGTTGAATTCCCTTCTGACTTTAAAAGAATGGAACGCAACGTCGCAGCGAAGCAGAGACGCAACGTGACGAGAGGGTGTTGTTCTCGTTTCGCGATTCAATGAGCCTCCCGCAGCGAGGAGGAAAATGTGCTTCCTTCCCGCGTCTCGGGTGCTGCAAGGGCGATATCAGGAGAAATATCGTCGGGGCGCAGTCGGGCGGAATGGGCGACCGCCCTTTGCTCCTCATTCTCCTCACCCAGCTCTCTCTCTATTGACTATGAGTGTGCTCCGCTGCCGCGGCAGCGCGCCAGGCCGAGGGCGTGTGGCCGGTGATTTTTTTGAAAATGGCGTTGAAGGACGTTTTGGAGGCGAAACCGGCATCGAAGGCCAGCGCCAGTAAGGTGAATTGGCTCTTGGAGGGATCGAGTAAATCGCGCTTCACCTGCTCCACGCGGTAAGTATTCACGAAATCGAAGAATTTCATCCCCGTCCGCGTGTTGATCACCTCGCTCAGATTGTGCGCGCTGACGTCGAGCATGCCCGCGAGGCGGTGCAAGGTGAGTTCGGCGTCGAGATACGGTTTCTCGCTTTGCATCAAGCGCAACAACCGCGTCACGATCTCCTCCGCTTTGTCCTCGCTCAAGCCCGACTTCCCGTAGGTCGGCCGCGCGTCGCGCACCAAGCCCTCGCCATCGGCGTGCTGCTCGGCCAAGTCGCGCATGGACGCCGCCACCTCCGGATCGGAGAACACTCCTGTGGTGGTCAGTCCCAAATAGCCCATCGCATACACCATCAACGTACCGAGCAAGCCCGACACGCCGTAGTACTCCGGCGTGATGACCTCGGTGTAAAGCAACACATTTTCCATCAGGAAGCTGAACCAGCCTAAAAGCACGAGTATGGTGATGTTGCGCAACCAGCGCAGCCGCACGCGGTGCAGACTGGAGAAATGCTCGCGCAAATGCTCCACATAACGGTACAGCAACAGCAGCGTGCCGCCCAGATACAGGAAGGCCAGCGCAATGAGTGCGCGGTTGAGCAGCATGAAGCGCCAGGGAAAACCGTACCACGCGTTTTCAAACAGCTCAGCCATGATGCGCTCGCCGGGCAACAGCAGCAGCGGGAGCATGAACAGCACATAGGCGAGATACGGCAGGGCGTGCAGCACATCCTTGCGCCGCAACCGCCGCGTGGGA
>JAMIQH010000161.1:0-2145 GCA_035914695.1 Bacteroidota bacterium
TTCGCGAACACGTCCCGCCAGCGCATCTCCGGGTCGCCCACGCAGTCACCGGGAGTCTGACAGAAAATGTTCTCATCGTCTTGCGGATCGTTCAGTATCGGATCGCGCCGACCATCCTGCCAGACGAACACCTCGCGATTCACCTGCGGTCGCTGCTGATTCGCTTTCGCCTCGCTCACCGGCCAACCGTTCAGCGGGCGATTGTAGACCCACCCTGGCAGCGTCACATCCTGATACCAGATATCGCTCTGACCACTGGTCTCGTGCGTCCAGGCGAACACCGTTCGCTCGGTGTTCAGCGAGGTCACCAGCACATTGTCCATCGAGAGATCGTACTGATCCCCCGGCAGCCCGCAGATCACATCGCCGTTGCTCGTGCCGGGATTGAGCAGCGTGCCCGGGCCGCTCGCGTCGAGCAGCGCTGCATAGATGTCGATGCCGCTCATCGAATAATTCCGGTAGTCCAACCAACCGACAGTCACATACGGCGTATACCCGCCACCCTGGATGTTGCCAACTTCCCACAGAGTGATATCCGGACGGGTTTGAGAGGCGGGCGCTTGAGAGACCTCCAGACCGAAGGGACCGGGGAACTGCTGCACACCGTTGGCGTCAAGACGCTGCGCATGGATGTTCTTCCAGGTTTGCGACGGATCCTCGACCATGTCCTGCCAGACGATGATGGCCGAAGGATCGGGCACCGTGAAGCGCTTGCTCGTCGTGACAACACGGGGGTACTCCTGGTTTTCGTAGGATGCCGTCACCGGCACATCCGCCGTCCAGGGCAATGGGCCCGTGTTGTAGCTTTGCTGGCCGTTTGCGTCGATGCGGTTGGCGAACACCGTCCACACCGCCTGTCCTCCGAATGCGCCATTGTACCGATCATCCTGATAGGTCACAACCACGCCCTCGCGAGAATTGCCGAGGTAGTCGACGATGCGGATACAATCCACATCGAGTTCGGGGTTGATTTGATCGGGATCCATGTTCTGATGCACGGGAATGCCATTCGGCTGCCAAAGCGTCGGAGGCGCGGGCCAGGTCGCGGTCGCGCTTTCGATGAATTGGACGTAGACGTCGCGATTCCGCGGCGGTCCACCGGGATCATTGCGATAGTCGATCCAGGTGATGAACGCACCGCTGGCGGTGCCCACGATACGCGGTCGCTCGCAGTGCTGACCGGTTTGACACACGGCGATGCCATCCAGCGGCCAGTTGGGATCGGGCTCGCCGGTGGAGAGAAGAATTCGTTGCGCCCAGATCTCGGCCGTCATGCCCGAGGGATCGTTCCGGTAGTCCTCCCAGGTCACGATCACGCCTCCCGCACTGTCGTAGGCGGCGCGGGGATTGCGCTGCGCACCTTGGGCGCGGCACACGGGCATGCCGTCGAAACGCTCGGTCACCAGATCGAGGGGATTGTCCCAGCGTACCCAGACGTTGAGTCCCGTGCTGTTGTCCACCCGCTGGATGTAAATGTCCGCCCCTTGCGCGGACGCATGCCGTTCATCCTCCCACACCGTCACGGTGAACACGGACTCCGTCGGTCGCGCAATGGAGGGATTGATTTGATCGAGGGCCGCGATACTTACATAGCGCGCGGTCCATTCCTTCTGTCCCACCGCCTCATGCGCGAGAAGACAGCAAAGGATCATGGTGAAAATCGCGAGCCCTGCCGACACACGCACACCCTTGTGTGTGTGTGAGGCAAGATTCGTGCCATGTTGTGTCACGTGACGGTGTCGGACCGGGCTGCCGGATATGCCGTTGAACTCTGAAGAGTCCATAAGAAACTCCTTGATTGTAAAAAATCGTACATTTCGCATTGAGTGTCAAGGATGAGTCGCTCCTTTCCCGTCGCGTCGGTCCGGAGTGCGGTCCGGCGGCGGGGGTGGAGGTTCACGCGAATAGTACAACCCGGGTCGTGATACCGAAATGATGCTGTGTGCCCCGTGCGCGCGGGAATGCATGCGTCGGGCGCGGGGGCGCTGTGCCGCTCCGTGAAGCGGCGGAAACTGCTGTTGAATGTGCGCGCGTCCCGCATCGGCGATGGCGGCAAGCACGGGGAACGATTCCGGCCTCGTGGCCGGGATGGATACAGTGGCTCTGTTTCCCCATTGCCCTGTACACGCTGTCGCGCGGCGGCGA
>JAMIQH010000162.1:0-8943 GCA_035914695.1 Bacteroidota bacterium
CGCATTTCGATATTCCAGGATACCCGTGGGACCCTGAACTCGTGATTCCACCTGTTGGATTATGTACTCCTCCGTCAGGTTCGGTAACAAAGGCAAATCGAGCGTTGGAAAGAATGCTTGTGCAACGGTCCTTACCCGAAATATTTCGACAACGCAACGACGTGGCAGCACTCGAATTGTTGCGCGAGTATGAACTGGATACCGCCTGCAGACGGTCAATCTTGACCTGGATTGGATCGTATGCGATCTCAGGACCACACAGTGAGCGTTATCTCGAAATCATCGATTCGCTTTCGAGCAGTTGGACGGGGGTGATGTTGAGTGATCTCGAAGAAATTGCGCTACCCGCCTGTCTGTCGATGCGTGGAGCGAGACAGTTTCTATCGAGCCATCCCACAAGCAAACATTGGCGATATTTGGGACGGAAAGCGGATACGCTGTCATTCGGTAGGCGCACGCCTGTGGAGATACTTTCGGAACAGATCCGACGAAGAGACACCGTAAACCAGAGCTTCTCGTTGATTACACCAAAAGGCGGTGAAAAACGGACTTTCCCGGGACGTGACTCCGCACCGAAGCAAACGAGCCAGGAGCGATCCGGGTTGGTGCTGTATCCCAATCCCTCGCAAGGAACGCTGACGTTGAGTATTGTTGATGGCCGGGTGTACCGTGTCGGACACATCCTGGACTTGCTTGGAAGGGAAATCATGACGTTCGAAGTTCAGAAAGGTTCATCACCCGATGCTGCGATCACCGTGAAGCTCCCAATAATGCCGCGTGGTAGATACATCCTGACATTGCATGGCGATAACATCTCTGTGAGTACTCCACTTCTGATAGAGTGATGGACACGGATCGAGTTCGGGTGATGAGAACCGAGCGCTGAAGGGAACTCGGAACCAGGTTTTCGTGCATGCACTCGGGCGGCGGGGGGCTCCCTCCCGCCGCTCGCATGCGCCGCCGGATCGCGTGAAGCGGGCGCACGGCGTGGGGACGATACGCGCAGGTCACGAAAAACGGTATTGATCGAAAGGGACGCATGTACCCATATTGAACTTCCGTTGCCTGACCAAAGGGATGGCGACGGTTCGAGGGAAATACGGCCGCTACGACGCACAGGGAGCGCGTGTTGGTCCGCCGCACAGGACGAGAGAACAACAACACGGCATCCCCTTCAACACAGCCATGGTGCAACCATGCCTGTTACCACATACCATCACTTATCGCAGAGGGAGAATCATGCGAAACACCAACCCCTTCGTGCTGCGCGGTATCGTTGCCGCCTGCATCACCGCCTTCGTTGCCATACTGCTGCTGCTGGTCACGGCCTGCTCCGACAGCGCGTCCAACGATCCGGCTTCGCCGCCCAGCGCCTCCGTCACCGCCACGCCCGGCGCCGTGGTCTATGGTCCCATCAATCACGACAATCCCTACGAACAGGTGGGACTGCGGCACAATGCCATGGTGCACGCCGGACTTGCCGGACTGCGCGCGGCCGACACGGTGTCGGCGCGGGCCTTGTGCGATCGCGCGCTGGAGCGTGCGCGCGAGTGGTGCCTGTTCGACGGCATCGACGCGGACTTCACCGATCAGGCCTTGCGCCATGGCCGCGAAATGCATCACCCCGACGACGCGCGCCTTTGGCTCGCCCGCTTCGACCATCCCGCCTACAGCGCTCGCGAAACGCATTATCTGCGCGCCATAGGCGAATTGCTGCTGCACTCCGCGAGCATCGATGAAACCGAGCGCGGGCTGCTGGCGCTGGAACGCGAAATCCTGGCCGAGCCCTGGCCCGCCGAAGCAGGCAAGGAAAGCGCCGCGCGCATCGCCATTTCCGTGGCGAAACACAGCTTCGCCTACTGGAAGTACGTGCTGCTGTTGGCGCTGGAACAGAAGTACCCGTCCTTCCGCAAGGGAAGTATCGGCGAGCAGGAAATCCGCTTCGAAGTGCAAACCCCGGGCCAGGCCATCGCCGCCGCCGACATCGCGGGCGCCATGGCGGGCGGCGAGCATGCCGCGGTCTTTGGTCCCCTCGCCGCCATCAAGGGCGCGATTGTCGTGGGTGGCACCTGCTCGCTGGTGGTCGCCACGATGGTCCATCACGACAAGATCATCGGATTTTTCAAGCGACTCTTCGGTTGCGACCGCTAAGATCGCCTCGCAACACAGCCGCGCCGTAGCGCCGACATCGACACAGGTTGATTGACGAACGCGGCGCACATGCCAGGGCACACCCGGAGTCCGTTTCACCACCTCGCCATCGCGTCGCCGGGTAACGGACTTCGGGTGCGTCGTGGCCGCCGCCGAGGCGCGCGGCGATGGGGTGCGCGGCGGTCATTCGCGTTTGTCCGCGGAATTTCCGTAATTCGCGTAGACATCGGAGTGAAGACTCTGATGAACGTTTCCACTCTCTTCGCCAAGGGGGGATTATGAAAAACATCAACAACTACGACCGCATCGCGGATCTCTACGACCTGTACGTCACCGCGGAGTACGACATCGCATTCTGGAAAAAGGAAGGCGCCAGTGCCGCCGAAGTGCTCGAAGTCACCGCGGGCACGGGGCGCGTGTCGCTGCCGCTGGTACGGCAGGGCTCGCAGGTCACCGCGGTGGATTCGTCGTACAAACAGCTTCAGCGACTCGCGGAAAAGGCCGCGAGCGAAGGCCTGCACGTGCATACCGTGAAGGCCGACATGCGCGATTTCGATTTGGGAAAAACCTTCCCGCTCGTCATCATTCCCTTTCAATCACTGCAGGAACTCATCGAACCCTGCGACGTCACCGCCGCGCTGCGGCGCGTGCGCGCGCATCTCGCGCCGGAAGGTCGTGCCATCATCACCCTGCACAATCCGGGGACGCAAACGAATCTCGACTGCCGCACCTTGCGTCTGGTGGAGGACTACACGCTACCCAACAGCAACCGCATGCTCTTCTGGATGGCGCGCAGCTACGACGCCGCCACGCACATCGGCACGAGCTATCAGCTGTACGAAGAGTACGATGTCGACGGCGTGCTGCATCGCAAGCGCCTCTTCACTCCCCGCTATCACGTGTTCGAGCGCGAAGACATCGAGCAGCGCATCGCTCAGGCGGGGATGCGCATCACCGCGGCCTGGGGCGGGTATGACTGGAGTCCGCTGGACGAACACAGCCGCTTCATGATTTTCGAATTGCGCCTCTGACGCAGTCGTTCGCGTGTGGGGCATCCGTCGCGGAGGATGCCCTACGCGATCAATTCGGCGCAGAGCGCATCGCACAGCAACATTCCCGCGCGTGTCAATCGGATGTGCTCGTCCGCAATGCGAATATAGCCGGCGTTCACGCAGCGATCGAGGAAGGAGCGGCGCTGCTCGCGCACATCGTGGCCGAAGAGTCGGCGGTACTCGCGCAGGTCGATGCCTTCGCTGCGCAGTCGTAAATACACATACTCGTTGCGCTGTACAGCGGGGGTGAGCAATTCGCCGCCCGCCTCGGGCAAGACGCCCCGGCGCAGCGCATCCAGCCACGAGCGAATGCTCGACACATTCCACCATCGCCGTCCCTCCCAGGTGCCATGTGCCGACGGGCCGAAACCCAGATAATCCTCGTGGCGCCAGTAGGTGAGGTTGTGTCGGCAGGTGAAGCCGGGGAGGCAGTAGTTCGAAACCTCGTATTGCGCGAAGCCCCAGGCGTCCAGCGTCTCCATGGTCATTTCGAACAAGGCGGCGTCGCTTTCGGCCGGTGGCATGGTCACCAGACCGTGACGCACCATGCGCGCCAGCGGCGTGCCGGCTTCCACCGTGAGCGAATAGCAGCTCAGATGCGTGCTGTCCAACGCGCGTGCCTGCTCGAGGTTGTACAACCAGCGCTCCGGCGACTGTCCGGGCAGGGAAAACATCAGATCCAGATTCACATTCTCGAAGCCCGCCCGATGCGCCAGCCGCAACGCCCGCCGCGCCTCGTCGGCACTGTGTATGCGGCTGAGAAAGCGGAGGTCGTCGTCGTGAAAGGACTGCACGCCGAAACTCAGGCGATTCACGCCCGCGTCGCGATATCCGCGCAAGCTCGCGGCTGTCACTGTGCCGGGGTTGCACTCCATGGTGATTTCCGCATCGTCGGCAAGTGTTACCGCGCGGCGCAGCGTGTCCAGTATCGCGCCGATCATCCTGTCGTCGAGCAGCGAAGGCGTTCCGCCCCCGAAAAACACGCTGCCGAAGCGCACCGCGGATGACACGTCGCGCGTGCGCAGCACGATCTCCTCGCACAGCCGGTCCACGAAGGCGCCGTAATGCTCCATGGATTCCACCGAGTAGAAATCGCAGTACACGCATTTTCGCTCGCAGAACGGTATGTGGAGGTACAATCCCGGCATGGGCCTTTCCGCGTGGCTACAATGGATGGGTGAAATGCGGGCGGCGTGTCAGCGCACCAGACTGAAGACGCGATCCCAACGCACGGATGCGAACAGCGCGAAGGGCTGCGAGAGCGGGATGCGGGAATCCCACGACCAGTAAATCAGCATGGCTTTGCCGATGATGTTGCGCGAGGGCACGAAGCCCCAGTAGCGGCTGTCCTCGCTGTTGTCGCGATTGTCGCCGAGCACGAAGTAATAGTCGCGCTCCACGGTGTAGGTGTTGTCGGTGTTGCCGTCCACCTGAATGGCGCCTTCGGCGGTGAAGCGCACGGTATGTCCCTCGCGCTCGATGAACAGCCGCCATTGGTCGATGTTCTCCAGCGTGAGATCGATGCGCATGCCGCGAAACGGCACCACCATCGGTCCCCACCAGTCGCGGTTGTATGTCGATCCCTTGGGGTAAATGTCGGCGTCGAAATCGCCGCGCTGCCGCAGAAGCGGCGTAATGGCCGCGCTGTCGGGATCGGGCAGGCGCTCGCCATTCACAAAAATGCGCTTGCCGGCCAGCTCCACGGTATCGCCCGGCAGTCCGATGCAGCGCTTGACGTAGTTCAGCACATTGGGCTGTTCCACCGTGGCGCGGTCGCCGGGGAATTCAAACACCACCACATCCCCGCGCTCGGGCGAGGAGTAGCCGGGCAGCACCGCCACATGCGGCAGCCGTATACCGGTGAGCGGCACCGCCCGCGGACTGCGGATGCCATACACGAATTTGTTCACGAAAATGAAATCGCCCGCGAGCAGGGTGTTGCTCATCGACGGCGTGGGAATGCCGAAGGCCTCGATGAAAAACGTTTTCAACACGATGGCGATGAGCAGTGCGAACAGCAGCACGCGCCAGTATTCACCCAGCACTCCCCGGCGCTTGACGGGCGCTTGCCCTCCCTCGTCGATGGATGCGGCCTCGGGTGCGGCGGGTTGCTCCGCCGCGGCGGTCGCGCCCTCATCGGCGTCGTGGGGCGAAGAAGGTTCCGGCGAGTGTTCGCGTGGCTCCAGCGTGCTCATTTCACCCGATGATGGTGAACATGCGGTCGAAGCGGATTTTCTTGAAAATGTTGTTGATGCTCGGATCCATGGACCAGTACACCATCATGGGCGTGCCAATCACATACTCGTAGGGGATGAAGCCCCAGAAGCGGCTGTCCAGCGAATTGTCGCGATTGTCGCCCATGCCGAACACATAGTCGCGCTCCACTTTGTAGCTGCTGGCCTTCTTGCCGTCGATGAGAATGTCGTAACCGCGCAGCTCGACATCGTGCCCCTCGCGACGGATGAACACCGCCCACTCCTTGATGTTGTCCACCGAGAGGGGAAGCACATCGCCTTCCTTGGGAATGCGTATCGGACCGTAGTTGTCGCGGTTCCAGGGTTTGCCTTCGGGGAAAATGCCGCCATCCTCCTCGATGCCCGCCGGATGGATGTTGTTGTCCACGTACATCACACCTTCGGGATCGTCGTATTTTTTCCCATTCACATACACCTGCTTGTCAATCACCTGCAAGGTGTCGCCCGCCACGGCCACGCAGCGTTTGAGGTAGAATTGGAAATCCCGCGCCTTGGTTTCGTTGCGGTAGCCAGGGAAAATGAACACGATCACATCGCCCTGTTCGGGATCGCGGAAGCCCGGCGTGCGGAAATAGGGGATTTCGATTTCGGTGCCGAACAGAATGCCCAGCAGGGGAATGGTGGGCGGCGTGGTGCCACCGTAGATGAACTTGTTGACGAAGAGGAAATCCCCCGTCATCACCGTGTTCTCCATCGACGGCGTCGGCACCTGGAAGGAGGCGACCACGAAACTGTTGAGGATGATCACCGCCACCAGGGCGAAGCCGAGTGATTTGAGCGTCTCCACCGCGGATTTTTTCATTCCACCGGGTTGTGCTTTCATGTGGTCAACCTCTTCGAGTGAGATATTCGTGAGAATGCGCGCGAGCGCGAAGGGCATGTACGCCGCGCCGCATACGGTGTTGCGTGGCGACGGGGATTGACACTAGTCGTCCATGGACAGCACGGCGAGGAAGGCCTCCTGCGGCACTTCCACGGCGCCCACCTGCTTCATGCGGCGCTTGCCTTCCTTCTGCTTCTCCAGCAGCTTGCGCTTGCGCGAAATGTCGCCGCCGTAGCACTTGGCCGTCACGTTTTTGCGCAGCGGCTTCACCACGTCGCGCGCAATCACCTTCGCTCCGATGGCGGCCTGAATCACCACCTCGAACATTTGCCGCGGTATCAGATCCTTGAGCTTGCGGCAATACCGCCTGCCCCAGTCGTAGGCCTTGGAGCGGTGGACGATGCTCGAGAGCGCGTCCACGGTTTCGCCATTGAGCAGAATGTCGAGCTTGACGAGATCGGACTCGCGGTAGTCCTTGTATTCGTAATCGAAGGACGCGTAGCCGCGTGAAACGGACTTGAGCTTGTCGTAAAAATCGAAAATGATTTCCGCCAGGGGAATTTCAAAATGCACGTCGGCGCGCGTCGGATCGATGTACTTGGTGTCGACGTAAATGCCGCGGCGGTCCATGCACAGCTTCATGATATTGCCGAGGTATTCGGTCGGCGTGATGATCTGCGCGCTGATGTAGGGTTCTTCCACCGAATCGATTTTTCCCAGCTCGGGCATCATCGAGGGATTGTCGATCACCACGCGCTCGCCGTCCTTGAGCACCACCACGTACTCCACGTTGGGCACGGTGGTGATGATGGTCATGTTGAACTCGCGTTCGAGGCGTTCCTGCACGATTTCCATGTGCAGCAAGCCGAGGAAGCCCGCGCGGAAACCGAAGCCCAGCGCGACGGAGGTTTCGGGCTCGTAGAGTATGGACGAATCGTTGAGCCGCAGCTTGGCCAGCGCGTCGCGCAATTCCTCGAATTCCTCGCTCACCGTCGGGTACAGGCCCGAGAACACCATGGGCTTCACTTCCTTGTAGCCCGGCAGGGGAGAGGAGGCGGGATTTTTCACATTCGTGATCGTGTCGCCCACATTGGTGTCGGCCACGGTCTTGATGCCCGCGATCATGTAGCCCACATTGCCGGCCGAGAGTTCCTTGGTGCGGAAGCGCTTGAGGCGCAGAATGCCCACCTCTTCGACTTCGAATTCCTTGCCATTGTAGAAAAAGCGAATGCGCTCGCCTTCGCGAATGGTGCCTTGCACCACGCGCATGTACACCACCGCGCCGCGGTACGAATCGAACACCGAGTCGAAAATCAGGGCCTGCAGCGGCGCTTCGGGATCGCCCACCGGTGGCGGTACGCGCTCGACAATGGCCTCGAGGATCTCGTCGATGCCCACGCCCGACTTGGCGCTGGCGGGAATGACTTCCTCCGGCCGGCAGCCGATCAACTCCACGATGCTGCCAGTGACTTTCTCCACCTCGGCGCTCGCGAGGTCCACTTTGTTGATCACCGGGATGATTTCCAAGCCGGCCTCGATGGCGAGGTAGAGGTTGGAAATGGTCTGCGCCTCGATGCCCTGCGTGGCGTCCACCACAAGTATGGCGCCTTCACAGGCGTTGAGCGAGCGCGAGACTTCGTAGGAAAAATCCACGTGTCCGGGAGTGTCGATGAGATTCAGCGTGTATTCATGGCCATCGGCACGCTGATACTTCATCTGCACCGCGTGCAGTTTGATGGTGATGCCGCGCTCCTGCTCGAGATCCATGTCGTCCAGCACCTGATTGTTGACCAGGTCGCGCTGGGTAATGGTACCCGTGCGTTCGAGCAACCGGTCGGCCAGTGTGGACTTGCCGTGGTCGATGTGTGCGATAATGCAGAAATTGCGCGTTCTGTCCATGTTCACCTGATGCGGAAACCTATAGCATATCAATATAGCCACACGCGGGTGATTTGACAATGTGTGCGAGAACTCGCTCAGGAATTCGCTCACGCGAAGTCGCGAAGGGAATTCGCTCACGCGAAGACGCGAAGGCGCGAAGGGAATTCGCTCACGCGAAGGCGCGAAGGCGCGAAGGCGCGAAGGAAATGGTAGGGCGGGGATGGCGGTGCTGCACGTCAACCGGGATCCTGCTCCGCAATGGTTCCGGGCGCTCGGCATGATGTTCTCGCGAAGGGGATTTGCTCACGCGAAGTCGCGAAGGCGCGAAGGGAATTCGCTCACGCGAAGGCGCGAAGGCGCGAAGGGAATTCGCTCACGCGAAGACGCGAAGGTTTGTTGAAGCGCCACGCGCGTGGATCGTAGCGTTGCCCCGAGGCAGTGTCGCCGGGTCGGCTCCCTTTTCACCGGCTTAGCCCTTTCAGCTCCTTACTCTCCATTCCTCTTTACTCTCTTCCCATAAAGGGAAGGAATTTCACGCAGTCCCGCGGCGTTATCCAAAGGCACAACGAAGGAGCGCATACATTGATGCCGCATTTGTACACGCAGGTTCATGAAATCCATATCGCCGCCGCGCCCGAGCGGGTGTTCGCCTTCCATTGCGATCCGGCGAACTTGCTGCGCATCACGCCGGAAGGGGTGCGTGTGGATATTCTCCATCACGATCCACCGGGCGAAGGTGCGCGTGTGCGCCTGCGTGTGCGGCCCCTGCCGCTGCTGCGCA
>JAMIQH010000163.1:0-7736 GCA_035914695.1 Bacteroidota bacterium
GGTCTCACACGTAAACCGCAGGAGTTCGTCCGTTTTCTCGAGGAAGGACTGAAGAAGAGCAAGGGCTGACGCCCTTTCCCTCGTCCGCGGGTTTCCCCGCGCGTTTTCCTTAGATTGACAGGGCGGCTTTATGCCGCCCTGCGTCATAGTCATGCATTCTTTCGCCTGGAGGCGCGACTCCCGCATGCTGCCCACCGGACCGTTTCTGTTGTTCAATGCCGACGAGGAGTTGCTGCTCCGTTTCCAGTGCGCGTTGCACGCCAACCTTGGCGCCGCGCAGGAAGCGCCGCTGCTTCGGCTCGGTAATCGTACCGTGCTCGGTTGTGTGGCGGCGCGGAATACCGGTCAGCCGCCCGTGCTCCATGAACTGCGCGAGACGGGGGCGGCGGGTGTATTCGACGGTATGCTGTTCGAGGAGTGCGCGCTGGAGACCACGCCCGCCACAGCGCTGCGTCTCGATATTCAGAAGCAGGGGTTACAACCCAATGGATTGTTTCTCGCTGTCGCGGCGGATGGCGACCGCTGCCGCGTGATCAGCGACGCCTGGGGATCAATGCCGATGTACTATCGCTTCGTTGGCTCCGCCTTCGCTGCGAGCACCTCTCTCGCGTTGTTGCTGGTGCTGGGGGAAGAGGTACCGTGGGACGAGTACGGCGTGGCGCAATATCTGAACTTCGCCTGCACGCTCGGTGGGAGGACGCTGTACGATGGCGTGCGGCGGCTCGGTGCCGCGCGTGTGCTCGATATCGCGCTCGATGGAAACGACCGCGCCACCACCCAATCCGACGCGCGCTGGCTTCGCCTGCTTGTGGAACCCCATGCGCGAAAAGACGAAGCGGAGGCGATAGTCTCGAGCTTCACACAGGCCTGCGCCTCCATCGCATCGCGCGTGGGCAGTCGGGCGATATTCACACTGTCCGGTGGCTACGATTCACGCGCCATCGCCGCGGGAGTGTTGCTGGCCGGCTGCGCCACACGCTTCGTCACCCATCGCACGAGGGTGGGCCACGATGTGCGTGTCGCGCGACTCGTCGCCGAGCGCTTGCGGCTGGAGCATCACGAAATCGCATTGCCCGCTTCGCTGCCGTTCGACGAAGTCAACGGTGTGGACTTTGTGCGCATGAGCAATGGCCTCCCCGGCCTGGGATATTACCACAGCATGGCGGCGTTTCCCGCTTACACGCACTACGGCACGCATATGGTGGATGGCGTGCACACCTGGTTGGAGGGACGCATGTTCCACCGGCAGGGTGTGGCGCGATTGCGGAGCAAAGACATGTTTTTTCGCGCAACGGCCGCGTTGATGGCGCGCGCGGGTATGCTGCGCTGGGCGCGCGATGCGGAGCGCGTTCAGCGGATGGCGGAGGAAACGCTGTGGGACATCACACCCGATCCGCGGCAATACGCATCTCCCGCGTGCTGCGCGGACATGTTCCACATCGAGCATTACCTGCCCCATCACGACACGGATATGGCGTTGCTGCAGAATCAGTATTGCCGTTTCGCTTCACCGTATCTCGATCTCCGCTATGTGCGTGTGATTGCCGAGGTGGACGAAGGCAAGCGTTGGAGGCAGTATCCACAATGCGCCATCATGCGCGTGGTGGATCCGGGATTGTTGCGTATTCCGCGGGTATTCGGTGACGTGCTCTCGCCACCGGTGGCGCATCCCGTGCTGCAGCGCATTCCACTTGCAGCACAGCGGCTGCTGATCGACAGACATGCGTGGCTGCACCGCTTCAGCTTGCGTGATCCTTCGCTCGCCACGGAGTTTCCGTTGGACCTTCCTCCGTCGATGATCGCGGTCCCTGATTTTCTGGATGAGGCGGCGTTACGGAGAGCGTTGCCGCCTGCATCCGACGTTCGCGTGGAGAGCGCGCTGTATGCGGTGTTTCCGCTGTTGTTGCATGAGCGGGTGTTGCGGCACAGCCTGGCACGAGCATAGTATCGCCTTGAGGTTGCGCCGCGCGGCGCATGCACGCATATTGATGCGTATGGAACGGAGCCGTCCTTTGCACATTCTCTATCTCTGCCAGTATTTCCCGCCCGAAATGGGTGCGCCCGCCGCACGCGCGTACGAATTCAGTCGTCGCTGGGTGGAAGCCGGGCATCGCGTGACCGTGATCTGCGGCATTCCGAATCATCCCACCGGTACGGTGTACGAGGGCTACCGTGTGCGCTGGCGGACGGTGGAGCGCGTCGAGGGCATCGATGTGCACCGCATGTGGGTGTATGTGACGGCCAACGCCGGGATGCTGCGTCGCTCGATCAATTACCTCTCCTTTGGAATCACGGCGGTGTTGGGCGCGCTGCGTCTGCGCGAGGTGGATGTGTGCATCGCGAGTTCGCCGCAATTTTTCGTGGGACTCGCGGGTGTGTTGCTGCGCATGCTGCAGCGCTTTCCGTTGATGCTGGAAATCCGCGATCTGTGGCCGGATTCGATCGAGGCCGTTGAAGCCGCAGGTGAAGGCCTGCTGCTGCGCGTGTTGCGCCGTGTCGAGCGTTTCATGTATCGTCGCGCGGACAGGATCAGCGTGGTCAGTCCGGCCTTTCGCGACCATATCGAAGCGTGCGGTGTCGCCCCGGAGCGCATTGTGACCATTCCGAACGGCGTATCCACACGCCTGTTCGCGGCGGCGCAGGAGGAGCGACGCAGTGTGCTCGCAGCGTTCGAAAGCACATTCATCGTCGCGTACATCGGCACGCACGGCATGGCGCATGCGCTGGAAACCGCCATCGATGCGGCGCGCCTGCTGCGCGGGGAATCCGACATTCACCTGCTCTTCGTGGGGGAGGGCGCCCGCAAGGAGGCGCTACGGGGCTATGCGCGCGATTTGGACAACGTCACCTTTTTCGGCCGCATACCACGCGAGAGCGTGGCGCAATTGCTGCGCGAAATCGACGTGGCGCTCGTGCTGCTGCGCGACACGGCGCTGTTCCGCACGGTGATTCCCTCGAAGATGTTTGAAATCATGGGATCGGCGTGTCCGATTATCCTGGGAGTGGGGGGAGAGGCGCGGCGCATATTTGAAGAGGCCGACGCCGGCATTGCCATTCCTCCGGAGAACGCCGAGGCATTGGCCGCAGCGATTCTCCGACTGCGCGACGATGCGGCGCTGCGCGAGAGGTTCGGGCGAAATGCCTACCGCTATGTACGGGAAAATTACGATCTTGACCTGTTGGCACGGAAGTATCTCGAACAACTCCGGTTCTGATCGCATGATCCTTCGCTCCGTTTTACTCTTCGTTGCGTTATGCGCGGCACTTGCCCCTATGCACATGCGGGCGCAAGCGCCGCCACCCTATCGACTCGAGCGTCTTTCGGCAACGCAGTGGCGTCTGATCATGGACAATCCCGAACCGCGCGTGTTGCGCATGCCGAGTGATCCCGCCTATTCCCGTGTGCTCATGCCCGGCTTCGACACGCGCGTCCAGCCGGGTTTGCCCGATTTGCCGACGCTGCATCTCGCCTTCGGTTTGCCCGCCGGGGCTCGTCTTGTTGCTCGCGCGCGCGCAACGGGAGAGGAAGTGCTGACGGCCGACCTCGCGCCCTTCGGTGGTTCGAAGCAACGCATGCCAACTCCCAGCCAGTGGGTGGAACTCACGCCTGCGAGCGAACGGGATGGTCTCAATGTCGGAGGATTGCGTGTGTTTCCCGCCCTGCCCACGGTGGCTGGTGTGCGCTGGGCGCGTCGACTCGTCATCGACATTCGCATCGACGGAAACGCTGGCGGTATCGAGGTTGGCGGCAGGCCGGAGACGTCGCCGGAACATCTCGCTCTGCGCGAAGTGGTGAACGCCTCGGATGCGCGACTGTGGCTGCGGAACACGGGGTCCGCCGTGGGAAAATCTCCCGTGCGTACGACGGGATCGCGGTTGGAAATTCGCACCGGGGAAGCGGGTGTGTACCGCCTTGGCGCGGAGGAACTGCTCGCCGCGGGCTTGCCACCGGGCGTGGATCCCCGGCGCCTGCGGCTCTGGCTCAACGGAGCCGCGCATCCGATACAGATGCACGGCGAGGAGGACGGTCGTCTGGACACCGGCGATGCGCTGGAGTGGTTCGCGCCACGCAAGGAAGGAACGGACGGGGAATATTTCGACGAATGGAATGATGAAAATATCTTCTTCCTCGAATGGGACGGCGACGCGAGTCCTCGCGGAGGGACGGAGGATGTGCGTCCGGCGTCCTTCCCCGGCGCGGTGGCGGTGGACGCGTTGCCCGCGCGCCTGCGGCTGGAGCGGGATCTGGAATACCATCGCGGTGACCTGGAGTATCAGGACATGGAAGACAGCGAGCGTGTTCCGGGCGAGACCTGGATGTGGAAGTATTTGTTGAAAAAGGATAGTCTCGTCATTCCGTTCACGCTCGCGCAGCCGCGCGGCGGCGAGGCCTCGCTGGAGTTCCGCGTGAAAGGCGCCTCGCGCGATCCCTCGCGTGTGCACGTCAGCATCAATGGCGGCGTGGTGTTCGACGACACGCTCGCATCCTACGATACGCTGCGGCTGCGCGTCCAGGTGGATGGCGCGTTGCTGCGCGATGGGGAAAATACTCTCGTGTTTCGCAATGTCGGTATCAAGGAATGTCCGCCCGAAGATCCCGTCTGTTCCATCGAGCGCATTTACGTGGATTGGGCCGATCTCCGCTACCTGCGCGCCAGCGTACCGGAGGATGAGGAATTACTCGTCGATAGCGGTATCGATGTCGGGTCGGGACTGCCGGCTCGAGCGCTGCTCACATTGCCAGCTCAGGCGTCTCCGCTTCGAGGGATGAATGTGCGCAGCGGCGCGCTGCTCGACGGCGTGGAACAGGATGCCGCGGGAGTGCGACTTGCCGTGGACGGAACGGCGAGCTATCTGCTGTTCGCCACGTCCCGCACGCCGCTGTCGGTGCGGCGCTTCGAGTACGCGGATCTCGCTTCGCCCGCACGGCAGGCGGACTACATCGTCATCACGCATCCGCTGTTTTTGGCGCAGGCGCAGCGGCTCGCGGATTACCGCGCGCGGACGGATGGTTTCAGCACGGTCATTGCCACGGTGGACGACATTTACCGCGAGTTCAACAACGGTCACAAGTCTCCCTCGGCCATTCGCGACTTCATGCGCAGCGCCTGGCAGAATTGGCGCGAGCCGCGTCCGCGTTTCGTCGTGATTGTCGGCGATGCGAGTTGGGACGCGAAACAGCGCAAAAGCAATTCCACGCGCGAGGATTACGTTCCCACCTGGGGCAATCCCGCGAGCGACAATCACTTTGTGCGTTTCAGTGATGTGGCAACCGATCCCACGCCATATCTGGCCATTGGTCGCATACCCGCCGAAACGCCGGCCGCCGCCGATGCCGTGATCGACAAAATCATCGAGCATGAATCGCGCCCCCCGCATCCAATGGACAACCGCATCCTGTTTTCTGTGGGCGGAGAGAACATTTTCGAGCACGAGGTGCAGCTCAAGCCGTTGGTGGAATGGTTGATACGCGATTGGATCAATCCGTACTGCGTGGAACCCCGACGCATTTACAAGCGCACCATGACCACGATCAGCTACGATGATCTCGACACGCTGATTCACGAGGTGAATCAGGGAGTGTCGATGTTCTATTTCTCGGGACACGGTGGGACCCGCGTGATCGATGTGGGCATCGAGCGTCCGGACATTTTTTCCAACAAAGGCCGGTACATGTTGTTCGCCACCATGTCCTGCAATACCGCGCATTTTGCCGAGCCCTTTGAAACCGGACTCAACGAGCGCTTCGTGCTCGCACCCGAGAATGGGGCCATCGCCTCGCTCGGCACCGCCGGACTCGGCATCATCGGTTACGATTACGTGGTGAGCCGGGGCATGCTGCGCGCGCTGGTGGACAGCGGGTTGCGGAGTTGGGGCGAAATTCTTCTGGCGGGCAAGCGCGAACTCATCCGGGCGTTTGGCACCGGTGATCGCAGCACCATCAACACCAGCGACCAACTTTGCATCCTGGGTGATCCCGCCACGCATGTGATGATGGCGCGAGGACCGGAGTTGCTCGTGCGTTCGGAGGACATTGTCACAGAACCAGACATTCTCACCGAACAACAGCCTGCGCGCATCCGCGCGGTGTTGCGCAACGTGGGCCTGTGCATGACCGACAGTGTGGATGTGTTGTTGCGGGTGCGCGGCGACGGAGAGGTGGCGCACATCGAACGCCGGCGTATCGCACCTTTTGCCGTGGAGTTGCCGATGGAGTGGGAGTACGACTTTGCCGGTGTCGAAGGAGTGGTGGACATCGAGATCACCGTGGATGCGCGGGATGAGGTCGTGGAGCAGCGCGAGGACAACAACGTGGCGGTGTTGGTTAAAACGGTACAGCCGCGCGGTATCGCGCAGATATTCCCGTTGAATCACGCCGTACTTCCCGAGGGGCGCGCGGTGGAATTCGTGCTGGCGAATCCGTCCAGCATTCCAGAAACGGGCAGCATCATGGTGGAAGTGGAATGCTCTGCCGGGCCTGATTTTTCCTCTGGCGTATCGCGCGCGCAACGCGACATCGAGGACGTGTACACGCGGATCGTGCTCGATGGACTGCCCGGTAACGTCGTGATGTACTGGCGCGCCCGCATGCTCACGGACGGTGTGTCGGGCGGATGGTCGCCCACGCGCGCGTTCCGACTCGCCGCGGCGGGGCGGGACGACATGTGGTGGCAGAGCGACAGCGGGCAATTGCGGCAGCTGGGTCTGACGGCGATGCGCATGGACGCCGAGGGTGCGTTGCGTCTGGGCACCAGGATGCTGGAGTTGGAGGTGGCCTCGGGTGGATTCAACGGACCGTTCCGCACCGCCATCACCCGCGTTGGTGATGCGGACGTAAGTCCCAACAGTCGCGGTTTTAACATCGCCGTGGTGGAGCCGGTGTTCGGCGATGTTGTGGCCACGCGCAACTTCGATACCTACGTCGACGCATCGGTAGCGACGGAGATGACGGCGTATCTGCGTGGAATACCGGATGATCATATCCTGCTTGTGGCGGTGCTCGACGACGCGAACGGATATCCGCCGGTTTCTCCCAACGGCAGCAACATCATCCCCGAGCTTCGCGACGAGTTGAAGCGCTTCGGAGCCACACTCATCGACAGCGTGGGATTTCGCGACAGCTACGCGCTGATCGCATCGCGTGCGCGACCGTCCGAGGCGCGGGAAATGCATCTCGTGTTGGGTGCGGTGTTTTTCCGCGACAGCATCGAAGTGCGCGCGCGCGAGGGTTGGTGCGTTACGCAGGGCATGCCGCCGGTGAATGCGATGGGCGCGCTCGCCTGGAGCGGCGACCTCGCCCCCGACGGCGCCGCGGTGGATGTGCGCGTGTTGGCGCGGGATGTGGCCGGGCGCGACACCGTGCTCGCCGCCTATGACGCCGTGCCCGCCGGACAGGCGGTGGACGTGTCGGGCGTGCGTTTTCCGGCGCAACCTTTGCCGCGCGTTGTTTTCCGCGTGCGTGATCCGCAGGGGAGCGGAGGGCCCGTGCTGCGGGGACTTTCGCTGGATTATCAGTCGCGTTTCCCCGAAATCGGCATCACCTCGCAGGTGGTGCGCAGCGAGCGCGATTCGGTGCTTGAGGGCGAGCCCATGCGTGTACGTGTGGAGGCGCACAATGCGGGGCGTGTGGACAGCGGGCCGTTCACCGCGTTGCTGCGTATTCCAGGCGACGAGGGGGTGTCGTTGTCGATTGATGGAATCGCGGTTGGATCTTCCCGTGTGATGGATTTCGCTTT
>JAMIQH010000164.1:0-2106 GCA_035914695.1 Bacteroidota bacterium
GCTAGACGCGGTGTCGACGCGATACAGACCCTGAAATGGTTGGAATGGGTGCGGTGGCTCTCCACCGCACCTGTCCCACCTCAGATTAGAAAATGAAGCTTTTGTTCATATTCGTGGAAGCAGCCATCATGAGGAAGCGCATACTTTTCGCCGCCGCAATCCTGACACTGCTCACATCGTCGTTTGTCCTGGCACAGGGACAAAGCGGTGGAGGCGGGGAAGTCATGGGTACCCTACCTGTGGTTGACGTACGGGTGGAGAGCTCGGCCGATCAGCTGTTTTTCGTCGGTAACGACTACGTGCCCAACCGGATTACCGTGACGGTGTTTGTACGGAACGTGAGTCCCGATACCGCAATCGCACGCGGAGTATCCGTCGCGATGATCAAGGATACGCGCTTCATTGTGAACGGAGCGGAGCAAAAGTATCTCGCGGATGAATTGCTCCCTGGCGACGAGGTTTCCACAACCTTTGATCTCTCCGTTGCTGATGCGCGCAGCGTGGATGGCGATGACACCATTCGCGCCCTGTTCATCTCCAGCAACGCCTACAGCAAGACCGGTGAGAAAATCGTCTGGGTGCAGAAGGAATTCAAACCTGATTTCACGCTGCTCTGCACCAATCTCGATCCCAACATTGTCTTCGACGACAACATCAACGACTACAGCCCCAATCCCTTCACCTTCGAAGTGACCGTGCGCAACGACGGCGACGGTGTGGCGGACTCGGTGCTCGTCCAGTACATCGGTGTGAAATACGTCTCGGTGTTCGAGCAGGACAGCTCGCGCAAATTCATCGGCGTACTCAATCCCGGTCAAAGTGCCACGCTGCGTTTCCAACTGCGTCCCGCGCGTCGCTCCTTCGATACCACGGTCAATGTCTGCTTCCAGGTGACCGGTATCGGCGGATACAAGCGCAAGAAAATGGTCGACAGCTGCTGCACGCCGGTGTTGCTGCCTGCCGCGAAACAGGCGGATTATCAGGTGAATTGTGATGTGGTGCCTGATTTCATCGCGTATCAGGATCACAAATACAATCCGAATCCTTTCACCTACAATGTCACCGTGCGCAATGTGGGCACGGCGCTCGGCAAGGACGTGACTGTTACCTTGGATCCGGGTCCCTTCGAAGTTGTTTCCGGTGCGAATCCCCGCCTCATCGGCGATCTCGCCCCGGGTGCCTCGGCGAATGTGTCCTGGCAGCTTCGTGCCCAACCGTTCCTCGTACGCGACACAGTACACGTCGGTGTTCTCGTGCTCGATGCCTTCAACAATCGCGGCATGTGCTCGGATTCAGTAATCGTCGATTCGGTGCGCGCCGCGAGATTCACCGCGTCTTGCACGGGTCCGGATACCTTGTGGGCCGATGTGCAGCAGGGCATTTACACCAACAATCCGTTTGAAGTCAGCTTTACCGTGTGCAATATCGGTAGCGATTATGCCGATTCGCTCAAGGCCACGTTGGTGATTCAGAGCCCCTCTGTGCAGCCGTTGCCCGGCTTCCCGGTGGTGCTGGAGAAGGCCATTCTCACCGGTATCGACACCTTGGGCGTGGATTCCTGCTACACCTTCCGCTGGTCGCTCGAGGCATTGCCCACCGGCGTTAACACACCGGTGCGCATCAAGTTCAAGGCGCAGGCCTTGAACGCCGAACCGGTGGAATGTGAATTGGTGATTTTCCAGCAGAAACTCGACGCACCCAACCTCGATGTGATCTGCGAGACTATACCAGGCGATAGCGTGCGCTTCGATCCGCGCACGGGTGGGTATTTCCCGCCGGTGATCATTTTCAGAGCCACGATCACCAATATCGGTGGTGGCATCGCGAAAAACATTGTCGCCACCCTCGCTCCGCCGCCACGCACACAGTTGGCCGATGGCGAGACGTGGACCAAGATCCCCAATCCCAAGGATCTGGGCCCCGGTCAATCCGTGGTGGTGGATTGGATTACCGTGCCGGTGAAGAGGACGGACTTTGGATCGCTGGTGCTTTACCGAGTCGAAGTCACATCGGAGAACGTGGAAGGTTCCGGCGCACTCTGCGAGGATGCTGTCTTCGTTCCCGCTCTCCAGAAAACCGCGGCAATGGCCATTCCCCGGAACAACG
>JAMIQH010000165.1:0-20942 GCA_035914695.1 Bacteroidota bacterium
ATAGAGATCGCGCACTTTGTCGGATGGGAAGGCGTCGAGATCGCCGGCGAGCGTGAGATTCGTGCGTACTTCGGTGGAAAAGGCGAAGTGCCTGGAGAAAAACACTTCGAAACCCAGCCCCGCGGGAAACACCCACGTGCTTTGTTCGGGTTCGTCGGGCATCAGGTACAAGCCCCCGATGCGGTAATCCTCCGGCGTGTACCACAGTTTGCCCGCACCTCCGAGAAAATACACGTTGAAATAGCGGGCGGGCAACAGGTCGAGGTACATCAGTCCGGCGAGCGACTGATACTCGGTGTTGCGCACCTGGAGGTTGGCGTTCGTGCCAAACTGAATTTCAAACGCGGTTTGCGTGTTGCGCCGCCAGCGCCGATTGAAGCTGAGCTTCCCGCGCTCGCCCTGCATGCCCACACGCAGGTAGGGACCGATGTTCCACGATGCCGCGACATGAAAGGCCTGGTCCACGCGCTCGTCGGTAAATTCGCCGTTGTACTTCGCGATACCCGCTCCGATCGTGATGGCGAGACGGCCTTCGGGATATCGCGGACGACCGGGATAGCTCACTTCCTGCGCTGCCATGTTCGTCGCGCCAAACATCAGCGCGACGAGCAGAGTCATGCCTCGGAACGCAGTGGCATACCGCGAGCGACTCCAGTTTGGCGGATGGCCCCGCCACGCGCAGACCTGCCCCATGCTCAGCGACTCCGCCGTGTTCCAAGGGTGATGATGTGCATTTCCACACGGCGATTGAGCGCGCGTCCGGCCTCAGTGTTGTTGGCAGTCAACGGACGTGATTTTCCGAATCCTTTCGCGCGAATGCGCGCGGGTGCGATGCCCTGGCGAACGAAGAAGTTTTTCACTGCCAGCGCGCGGCGCATCGAGAGATTGTCGTTGTAGGTGTCCGTGCCCGCATCATCGGTGTGTCCGCGCACCTCCACTACAAGTTCGGGCCATTCGTGGAACACCGCGGTTTTTTCGCGCAGATTGTTGAGATACTCATCGAGGATGATATCGCTGTCGAACGCGAAAAGCATTTCGGACAAGATGAAGGTTTTTCCCTCCTCGAGTCCTTCCGCCGCGAAACCGGGCTGCGGATTGCGCATCGTCAGGACGGTGAAATCATACACGGGCATCGTAGCGGCCACACGCGCGTCGCGCTCAAGCGGTACGATATGCTGCACATTGCGCGGGTCGTACTCGTAGAATCGCGCGAACATTGGTGGAGGCAACGGTCCCTCTCGATCACGCGGATAGAGATTCCAGAGGCTTCGTTCCCCTTCGCCCGTGCCCACGCCGCTGCCGCGACCGCCGTCGCCTTCGCCCGTGCCGGGACCTGTCCCGCGGCCACCCTCGCCTTCGCCCGTGCCGGGACCTGTCCCGCGGCCACCCTCGCCTTCGCCCGTGCCGGGGCCCGTGCCGCGACCGCCATCGCCTTCGCCCGTGCCGGGGCCTGTCCCGCGACCGCCATCGCCTTCGCCCGTGCCGGGGCCTGTCCCGCGACCGCCGTCGCCTGCGCCCGTGCCGGGACCCGTGCCGCGACCACCGTCGCCTGCGCCCGTGCCGGGGCCTGTTCCGCGTCCACCGTCGCCTGCGCCCGTGCCGGGGCCTGTCCCGCGTCCACCATCGCCTGCGCCCGTGCCGGGGCCCGTGCCGCGACCGCCGTCGCCTTCGCCCGTGCCGGGGCCTGTCCCGCGACCGCCATCGCCTTCGCCCGTGCCGGGACCTGTCCCGCGACCGCCATCGCCTTCGCCCGTACCGGGACCTGTCCCGCGACCACCATCACCTTCGCCCGTGCCGGGGCCTGTCCCGCGACCGCCGTCGCCTTGCGCGAGCGGGGGTGGTGCGGGATACCCGATGCCATCGGGACAACCATCCTTGTCCGCGATGCCGTTGTAATTCTCCGGCACGAGCGGACATTGATCCACGCCATCCCAAATGCCGTCGCTGTCGGTATCGCGATCGAGTGGATCGGTGCGGGTCACCACGATTTCATGGTCGTCCCGCAAGCTATCGCCGTCGGTATCAACCGCGTTGGGATTGCTGTGATGGAAGGCGATTTCCTCGTAATCCGTGAGGCCGTCCCCATCACTGTCCGCGAGCAACGGATCGGTGCGATAGGTGACAACCTCGTTGTAATCGAACACGCCATCTTCATCCGTATCAGCGCGTAGTGGATTGGTTTTGTACATACGCATTTCATCCGCATCGCTCATACCGTCGAGATCGGTGTCGGGATAGGCGGGATCGGTGCCGATATCGAGTTCTTCCTTGTCGCTCAGGCCGTCGCTGTCGGTATCGGCCGCGCGGGGATTCGTGCCGTGGCGATAAATCTCCTCGAAGTCGACCAAGCCATCGCCATCGGTATCGCGCGCCATGGTGGCGGTGCGGAATACGTCGACCTCCTCGTAATCATTGAGGCGGTCGAGATCGCTGTCGCGTTGCAACGCGTTGCTGCGTGTGAATTGCACCTCTTCGTAATCGGAGAGGCCATCACCGTCGCTGTCGATATCGTAGGGATCGCTGCCGAGCGCTTCCTCGCTGCGATTGGTCAGCAAATCGCCATCGTAGTCATCATTCTGAAAGAGGAACACCTTCAGGCCCACCGTCCCCATTACAAGGTTGTCGTTGGTGGGATCGGGACGGTAGGGACGCGAGCCACCGGCCTTGATGTAATCGATGGTGAGGTCCTTTTCCTCAAACGCATCGAAATCACCGGCGAAAAACATGGTGTACTGCAACTCGGCGGACAGCGCGATCAGCGAGGTGATATGTACGTCGAAGCCCACGGCGAACGGGACCGACACCGCGCCGGGCAAATCCGCCTTGGGACGGACGCGTGCGATATCGCCGCTGTGATCGTCGGCATCGTACACGCCAACGCCTGCGGCGGCAACGAAATAGAGATCGAACACGGAGAATTGAAGCGGTGTAATCTGCAGAGCGAGATGAAAGGCGGTGTACTCGGTTTCGGTGACGCCAGCAATATCATCGAACTGAAAATCATAGAGTTGCTGATCCACCAGTCCGGGCTCGCGATAATACGAGGCGATACCGTAATCGACACGGATACCGGCGGAGAGGAATGGGCGAATCGAATACATCGCGCTCAGAGCGAACGTGCGCGAATCGTCGACGGGTCTGAAATCCCCGAGGTAACGGTTGATGCCACCCCCGAAGCGCAGCGCCAGCAGACCTTCGGAATAGCGCGAGCGAAATTCGTGATCTAGCATGCCCGACTGCGCCGACGCTTGGGTACCCCAAAAAAGCGACGCCAAGAACAGCAATGCCATAGCAACGCTGCGAAGAACACCACCAAACAAGGTGCGATGTTCGACATATTCGCATCGACGAGAATGCGTCGCATCCCGCCCATGCGCCGAGGAAATGATCAAACGCACTGAGCCACTATCGCAAATACAACCTGATCTCTCATCAAAATAGGGCTTTCGGCAGAGGAAACCTATGCTTTCATGTCCGAATTCAGGGACTGCGCGGCTGCATCGAGCGCGTACATGAGGATGGCGTGCGCCATGGCGAGATTGAGGGATTCGGCGCCGCCCCTCCGCGGTATGCTGACGCGATGTGCGGCGCCATCGATGAGCGCCGGTGGTACGCCATGCGCCTCCGAACCGAAGAGCAGCAGCAGTGGCGTGCTGAGCAGGGTCGCAACATCCTTCGTTCCACCTTCGGGCACGGTTACCGTCAGCGCGCGCCCGGTGTCGGTGGCCAGACGCTGGAGGTGCTCCGCATGATCGTACACCGCAATGCTCACGCGAAAAATCGAGCCCATGCTGGCACGCACGACTTTGGCGTTCCACGGGTCAACGCTGCCATGCGAGAGCAGGAGCAGTGGTGCGCCGAACCAATCCATGCTCCGAATGATGGTGCCGAGATTGCCGGGATCGGACACCTCGTGCAGGGCCACGACGGGGATATGCGCGGGCACGGCCATCAGCGCCGCTTCGGCGTCCAGGCGCGGAATGTCCGCGACGGCCGCGATGCCCTGCGGATGTTCGGTGTCGGCAAGGCGCGCGAATTTCCTGGCCGATGTTGTGTACAGCGGCACGTGCAGACGCGCTGCGTGATGCAACAATGCGGCATGGCGGTCTATCGCGTCATCGCGCACGAGGAGAAGCCGCAGCGCGGCCCCATTGCGCAATGCGTCCTCCACCAGCCGCTCTCCTTCCAGCAGTGTGGCGGATGCGCTCTGCCGTTCCCGACGCTTCCGCAAAGAGGCGATATCGTCGAACTGCTCCCGCGTCAATGCGCGCAGGGCGAGAGAATCAGTTGTTGCGCGCACCTTCGTCCAACCAGGTTTTAATGCCCTTGAGCTGGTTCTCGTTGATGATGATCGGCACTTCGAGAGGATGCGGCAGACGTCCGTCGATTTTCTGCAACAGCAAACTGCTCTGGCTGTCGAAGGGTATGACCACACCGGGCCGCTCGGTGGTGGCCACATAGGAGGTGAGACTCAGGTTGCCCGCGCGTGTCTGATCCTCGTGACAGCCGTACGCGGCGCAACGCAGGGTGAAAAAGGGCTGGACATGCGCGGCGTAGCTGACGTCCTTGTCCGGAAAAATGATCTCGTCGCCAGGCCGTACGCCGTCGTCATCGCAGGCGTTGAACGCGGCGAGCAACAGCACGGGGAGCAGCACGAGTGCCAACAGCGCAAGGGCGGATCTCATGGTCGTTCTCCGATGAAAATGATTCGATTGTCCAGCGTGGGTGTGATGCTGCGCTGCGCGCGTACGGCCTCGATAAACACGTCTCGATCCACATGCGCAGGCAGCACCGGCTGCGGATCGATGGCGCTTTGCGGCAAGCCAAACACCTCCCACGCATGTCCGGCCACGTACGTATTGCTCACCACAGTGTAGCGTCGCGCGGGATCAATGGCTGCACCTTGCACCGTGGCCTCGAGCGCGGCATCGCCTCCCAGGGTGAAATCGTAGCGGTAGCGCACGCCACTCACCTGACAGAACTCCTTCGTCGTGGTGGCCTGATGCAGCAACATACCGCGGAGTTGCGCGCCGGTCACGGTGAAGGTGACGAACTCATTGCCGAAGGGACTGATTTCCCACATGTCGCGCAGGGATATCGGACCTGCCGCGAGATCCTTGCGAATACCGCCGTTGTTTTGAAAGGCCACGTCGGCCTTGGCGAACTCCCGCATCACATCCGCTTGCCAATTACCCAGCGCACTCTCGCCAAAATCATTCCGCAGCCAGTCTCCCTTCAAGGTGCCGATGATTTCTTTCAAACCCTCGTCCACCAACGCTTCGAATTCCGCCACCTTTTGCGCGACGACGGGATCGGGCGTGACGCCGTCCACACGCGTGGGGATCAAGTTGCCATTCGCCGTCAGCACGCGACCATTCGCGGCATCCACCTGAAGATCGAGTTTGCCCAGCCATTGGCCACGGTTCCCCGCCTGTACAATCAGTGCGCCATTGACGCGCATCGGGGCCTGCAAGGCGGTGTGCGAATGGCCGCCCACAATCACATCGATGTCCCCGACGGTCGCGGCCAGCAACGAATCCTGATCCACGCCCATGTGGCTGAGCACCACGATCACATTTGCACCGAAGCGCTGCTCCAACTCGCCCTTGGCCTGCCGCACGGCGATGGCGGGTTGGAGTACATCGATATCGCGTACATTCTCGCGCATGGTCAACGTGGCGAGATCGGGAGGCGCGAGTCCGATGATACCGACGACGAGTCCGCCCACGCGCAGCACGCGATAGCGTGGCACGAACGGCGTCCCGCGCGCTTTGTCCCAGAGATTCGCGGAGATGATGGGAAAGGTGACCGTGGGGAGCAAGGTGCGCAACTGCTCGATTCCGTAATCGAACTCGTGATTCCCCAGTGTCATGGCATCGGGTTGCATGAGTTCGAGCAGGACGAATTGCGAACGTCCCTGCGTGATCGAGGACACCGGCGTTCCCTGAAAATCGTCGCCGGCATGGAGCAGGAGCACCGAGGCGGTGGTGTCGCGCACCGCATCGATATAGGCCTTGAGCACAGCAAGCCCACCCACCTTGACACGCTCGTCGATGCCGTTGGCGTTCTTCAGCGTGAGTGTGGTCGGGACGTTCTGCGCGTGAAAATCATTGTAATGCAGAATGGTGAGTGGCACGGTCTGCGCCTGCAATGCGCCGGCGATGCCGAGCAGAACGGAGAGACTGAGCAGGATTGATCGCATGCGGAATCCTTCGCTGATAGCGGGATGGTCACACGGACGTTGGAACCGGTACAGGGAAATGTACCCCGCCGCCGGGAAAGAAAAAACCCGGAACGGGGTCCGGGTTTGGCTGGTAGCGCGTACGGGAATCGAACCCGTGTTTTGGCCTTGAGAGGGCCACGTCCTAGCCGCTAGACGAACGCGCCGCATTCAGTTCGGTAATATACGGAGATCCCGAAGGGTTTGCAAACGAATTTTGTCGTTGAGGTGCGCGCAGGAATCGACACGTCACTTGGCGGGGCAGCACGGACCGGTAACTCCCTCGTCACGCCGCTATGGATCCGCGCAAGACGCTGGTCGACCCGCTCACCGCAGCACGTGCACACCGCGACTGAGGTACTGTCCGCGCCAACCGAGCACAAGGCGGTAGTACCCGTTGGGCAGTGTGTGCAGAGGCAGCGAACGCGTATGCGTGCCGGAGGCGAGAGTTGCGTCCAGCAGCACGGCGACTTCGCGGCCATTCGCATCGTACATGCGAAGCGTTACCGGGCCGTCTTCGCCAATGCCGAAACCGACACTGGCCTGAGTGGCGGCAGGTTGCGGTGCGACATGAGAGAGCCAGAATCCCGCACGCGCGCGCACGAGACGGTTGCCGTCGTCGAGACAGTAGCCGTCGAGCGTGAAGCGGCCGTCACGCTGCTCCACGGTGCGGAACACCGGATGCAGCAGATGTGCGTTTTCCACATGCAGCGGCGTTTCCACCGCATCTCCCACGAGCACGAGACAGCGCACGACCACCACGGCACTGCCGGTGAGTGGCGCGCCCGTGGCGGAGAGCGTAACCACTCCCTGTAGCTGATCGTACTGCGCGTCAAGCTGCATGCCGCCGGACAACGTGCCTTGCAGCCGATACTCCAGGGGATAGAGCATGCTCGGATTGAAGGACAAGGTGGCGGTCCAGTCGCCACGAGCGAAGCGGGAGAGATCACGATCCACCGAGAGGACAATGTCCACCGTGTCGTCGGGGGCACCGACGAGTTCATTCACGCTGAAGCGCAGATCCACCACATCACCCGTGCCGGTGCAGCGGAACAACACCGTATCCGTGGCGACACAGGGCTCGCTGTAATACAGCAGCAACGTGTCCACCTGCTCGCCCGGTCCATCCGGCTGCATACTGACGGTGAGGGTGAGGTCGCCGCCGGGCTGCACCACCCCGGCGGGCGGGGCCTGCACATCAAGGCGAGCGGACGACACGCTCACGCGTTCGAAGCGCACGGGCCAGGCGGCGTTGTTCACAAGCGAAAGCTGCATGGGCGCGGTGCTCACGCCAATGGGCGACGGACCCAGATCCACATCGGCGGGTGCGTCGAGTACCGCCGCATCGATGTCCGCGCTCAACGGCGCGGTGAACACCAGATCGCTTCCATCCACCAACGCGCGCACCCGCAGCAACGCGCCGATCGGTCCGCGGTCGCCTGCCTGCGGCGCACAGCGCACGGTGAGAACAAGGTCCTGTCCGGCGCCGAGTGGCGTGGGCAAGGCGGGCGCGCCCTGAATGGTGAAACGACCGGCGTGGGAGCCCACAATGTTCAGCGAATCCACACGCACTTCCGCCCCGCTGTTGTTGCGCAGCACGACAAGGCCATCGGCGCTGCGGCAGAAGGCCAGGGCACCGAGATCGAGCGGACTCACCGTGAAACGCTGCAGGGCGACGCCCGTGAGCACGATATCGGTGAAGCCGCCACAGGGCTGATTGTACAGGCGGATGGTATCGCGGAAGCTGCCCGACGTCATGGGCTGTATGCGCAGTTCCACATCGCCTTGGGCGGCACCCGGCAGCACCACGGGAAGCGGGTTTTCCACACCCCAACCAGCGGGGGCCTGCACGCTGGCATAGCGTAATGCACCGCTGCCGGTATTCACCAGCGTGACGCTGCGATTGATCACGGCGCCGAGCACAACCTGTCCGAGATCAATGGACTGCTCCGCGGCGGGAAACTGCGTGGCGCGGCGGCCGTACAGCGGCACCTCCACCATGTTTTGTTGTGGTAAATTGGTGGAAATGAACAGCGAAGCGGTGACAGAACCGTCGGCTTCGGCCGAAGGAGCGAAGCGTACGCGGAAGACGCGCTGCGTCCCCGCCGCGAGCGACTCATTGCCCGTCACGGGATTCAGCAGCGAATACGCGTTCACGCCAGGTCCGGTAATGCTGGTGGAAAGCAAGGTCACATCCGAGGTGCCCTGATTGGTGAGTACCGCGGTGAGCGTGTCGTCCTCGCACTGCAACAGCGTGCCGAAGCGCAATTCGGCCTGATCCAGTTTCAGCACTCCCTCGATGGCGTTGGCCTCGATGTCCACACACACGGTATCGGCACAGGGAGCGTCAAAAATCAGACACAGCGTTCCGAATAACGTCCCCGCCGCCGTGGGGGTGAACGCCACCGGAATACTCACCGCACCCGCGCTGTCGACGCCCAGCGGGTAACTGCCCTCCGCGGCGCATTGCGGCAGCGACGATCGCACCTCGCGCAAACGCAGACCCGCGAGATCGCGGTTGCGCACAATCAATGAGCGCGTTTTCTTGCTGCCCACGGTGACTCCCGCGTACAGCAACGTGGACGGTGTGACTTCGAGATACGGCGTTGCATATCTGCCACGAAGAGCAATGTCCACATCCTCCACGCAGCCCTGTGTGACAATGCGCAGACGCAGCAGCACGGGATTGGCTTCGCCCTTCGCGGACGGAGTGAAGCGAAGGCGAAGCGCCTCGCTTCCGCCAGCGGAAATGGTGAGGGGCAGCGAGGATGTCAGCACCCAGTCTCCGGTCGGGAGTTGCGCCGAGAGCACCGTGTAGGCCAATTCGCCCGCGTTGACAATCGGCAGCAGCACGTCGCGGAACTGCTCGCACCAGGGCACATTTCCCGCGTCCAGCGTATCTGCAATGCGCAGGCGGGCGGTGTCGCGCACAGCCATAATCTGCACTTGCGCAAATCCTTCACCGGCATCCAGCGTCAGCAACCCCGCGACATTCTGCCGCGCATCCAGGCGAGCGCAGAAATGCACCATCACCGACTTGCCGGGCGCAACATCGAACTCTTCGTCCCCCGCCGCGAGCGTGAACACGTCCGCGGGAAGAATGGAGGCGCGCACACGTTGCGCGATGCTCAGCGGATTGCGCACGAGCACGGAATCGCAGCGTAGCGTGTCGCAGGCCGCGAAGACCATGCGCACACTCGATGGTTCGGCAAGCAGCGCGCCCGCCGTGAAGCGCCCGCTGGCGTCCACACAAATCGTGTCGCGGCAGGGCTGCGAGAGCACCACACAAATGCCGCCGACCACCGCGCCCGTGTCTTTCGGAATGCGCAACGCGAGTTGCGCGGTGAGCAGCGAGTCGGGCCGTAGCGCGAAGGGATAGCGCACAGCGTGCGTCACATTTATAATGCCTTGCATGCCGCGCACGATCACAGTGTCCACCAGCACGTCGATGCTGTCGGCATTGCGCACGGACAGCGGGATGCGTGAGGTGTCGAACACCGAGCGCGTACCGAGCAGCAGCGGCGTCGGTGTGATGTCCAGCGCCGGATCCCAGGGCCCTGCATGCATGGTCACCACGCGCACTTCGTGGCAGGGATCGGTGGTGATGCGGAACACGATGGCCATCATCGTATCCGGCTGAATTTCAAAGCGCAGCTCGAGATCGGCCTCGCCGCCGGCGGGAATGCTCCGCGGAATGGACGGATGGGACATGGCCGCGAACGGCGCGCCTTCGAGCAATTCGAGGCGCAGGAGCTGAATGGGATCGGTATTCGGATTGCGCAGCACCAGGCGCCGCGTCACGATTTCACCCACGCAACCCAGCATGGGCGTGAGCGTGTCGCCTTCGATGCGCACCGTCTGCGTTTTACGACGCGCGTTGAGCACCACCACCGATTCATTGGACTCGCTGGCATCGTTGTGCTTGATGCGCAGTACCGCGCTGCTCACTCCGTTGGAGGGGCCGGCGTAGGACAGCACCACAAAGCGCGATTGTCCGGGCGGAATCATGAACGGCGGCTGCGGGCGAACAACCTTGAAATGCGACGGATCACTTCCGCCAAGTTCCAGCGCGCTGATGTCCAGTGGAAGCTGCCCGGGATTGCGCACAAGCACGGAATCGAGTATCGGATCGCTGCACGTCTGCGTGGGGAACACCAACGATGCCGGTACGTCGATCATCGGCAACGCATCACTCAACACGTCCACCAGCAGTATCGTGGTATCCGGACAGGGACTCTCCGAAATCAGGCGCAGCGTCGTGCGAACGCTGTCGGCGGTCAGCGCCGTGCAGGTGACGGTGATGGGTAGCAATTCCTGCGAGTTCATGTCGTAGGGCAGCGCCGGGAAATCGGCCGAGAGTCCAGCCACGGCGGGCACGAAGGACATGTCCAGTAAATGCGCTTGCTGCGAACCGCGATTGCGGATGCGCACTGATGTGGTAACGGTTTTCCCCAGTGGCAGCGGACCGATGCGAAGCAGCGAATCCGGCAGCACATCCAGCATCGTGGCCACTCCCCTGCCGCGGAACAGCACTTCGGTGGTATCGAGGCAGGGCCCCGTCACCACACGGAACACGGTATTGACCTCCGTGCTGTCGACGTGCTTGGGTTCGAAGCGCACCGCAAATTGCCGCATCGTGCCATTCTTAATGGCCGCGCTCGTATCGGGCATGAAGGTGAATACACTGTCGCCCGACACCATCAGCACCTTCTCGATGTTGCCCGGCTGCGTGCCATCGTTTTCCAGCGTCAGGTACAGCGTTTCCGACGAACCCACGCACACATCGCCGAAATTGAGAATCGACGGCGTGGGCTTGAGATGGTTGGAATGCTGGAAGCCATTGAAAGAAATGGTGCGATCCACCGGGCACAACCGGTCGCCCACTTTAAGTACCAACGCCGCACCGAAGGCGCCGGGCTTCGTGCCCCGATAGCGCAGGTACAGCGTGTCGGTCATTTTCAAGGTGTCGCCCACGACCTTGTTCAACAGCTCGATGGTGCCGTTGTCGGCGCCCATGCTCATGGCGAAGATGGTGGGCGCGAGATTGCCGTAGGTGCTCAGGATGACGCGGCATTCCGTCGTGTCGCCCACACAGACGGGCGGGAATTGCGCCGTGGTGGGAATATCGGGCCGCGACACTCGGTGCATACCGCTGAGGGCGATGACCCAGGGCGTGTGGGCGTCGTCGTTGCTGAGAATCGTCAGCGTGGCGCCGGGAGGCGTTCCGCCGAAATGATTGACCGGAGGTTCCCAGCGCACGCGGATGGGACGCGATTCGCCCGGCGGGATGTTGATCGGGAAGGACGTTTGCACAATGGAGAAATCCGCGTGATTCAGCCGCGCGTCGCCGGCGGCGATTTTCAGCGTGCCGGTGCCGGAGTTGTAAACGAGGATGTCGAGATCGACGTAGTCGTCGCAGGCGAGTGTGTCGAAGCGCGCGTCGCGCGTGGTGGTGGAGATATCCGGACGCTGCGTGCCTTCCCATTTGAAAATCCACCCGTCGGACACGCTGGGATAGCCGATATCGCGCTGATTGCCACCCACGGCCCAACCGGCGGCCTCGTTGATGAACACCAGCTTGTTCAGCGGCGCGTAGGTTTTTCCCCCGATGATCTGCGGAGGATACACGTCCCACGAGTAGCCGCCGTTGCTCGTGTAGGCGAACTCATTATAGAGACTCGCGGCCCAACCCTTGGTCGAATCGAAAAACCAGATGCCCTTGTGGCCCGACGGCGCGCGCGCGAACGGCGGCTGCGTGGGCATGCTTTCCCAGGTCATGCCGCCGTTGGTGGTTTTCAGAATGTGATTCGGGCCGTTCTGATTGAAACCGGAAATGAAGCCGCGATCGTCGTCCACCCACGACAATTTCAGATGTGTGGGAAAAAATTCGGGTGACAGCGGAATGGAGAAATCGAGCCAGCGATTGCTGATGGGATTGAAACGGTAAAACGTGTTGCCGCCGCCGGAAACGTTCCAATAAAACCCGGAGTGCTTGGCATCGGTCAGTGGCTCGCTGACGGGTATCGTATAGCTGGTCCAGTTCTGCCCCCCATCCACCGTGCGATGCACACGGCCGGGTCCCTCGCCCACGATAATGCCCTCGGCCATGTCCTTGAAGGTCACCGCGTAGCGAATACCGTAGAGAATGGGATTGATGGGGGAAACGTTGAACCAGGTGTTGCCGTAATTCATCGTTTTATACACGAGGCTGCGATAATCGTCGCGCCAGGAAATGTACGCGATGCCCGTGTTGGGTACGGCGTGCACATCTTGCGCCCAGGACGAGAGCGCGATCGTGAGAGGCGGCGAGAATGCGGAGGCCGGCACGATGCGCCACAGCGGATCGCCCGCGCGCTTGACGTACACGCCGGTGAGCCCGAGCAGGACGTTGACGTCGCCCACCGCGTAACCACGACCCGTATCGGCCATGGAAATGCCCATCAGGCTTCGGGGATTCCCTTCCACAGGTTGCTCGACCCAGCGTCCAATCGGTTGGGCCGACACCTCAAGCGCGCACAACAGCGCAAGTATACAGGTTATGCGAATCGACCGGAACAACAGCCGCTATCTTCTTCTCTATATGTTTGAAGAAACGAAAAGTGAGTTTACGCGATTGTGGGATGAAAGACAAGAGCGCGGGAAGATTTTTCACAGTGGTTTCTTCACAGCGGATATCGACGAAACGGGACGCTCGCGCCCGGCCGTCACTACGGCACTGCGTACCTGTTTTCCCGGAGAAGCGACTCCACTTCTCCATCGGGTGCTCAACGTGCGATCAAAACGGGTCTGCTGAAGCGCATTGTGGGCGTTGTGAACAGTAATAGATAGCTGCCCGAGCGCAGGTCGTCGATCGTGAACGTGAGGCGATGCGTTCCCGCCTCGAGTGCGCCATCGTGTATCACGTGTACGCGGCGACCGAGCATGTCGTACAGCGCCACGTTGTGGGCGCCACTCTCGATGCTGCGCAGCAGAACCTCCGCGCGATTGGACACCGGCTGTGGAGCGACGGCGCGAATGCCCGCGCGTTGCGAAGCGTCGAATAACCGCGTCCCCCCTTCCTCGCACAGGCCGACGAGCGTGAACATCCCGTCGTGCCGCTCCACGTCCACATCGACATTCCGCACAGTAACGTCATCCACGCGCAATCCGGCGGTGTCGACGCGGCCGAGAGTGACGAGGTACGGCAATTGTATGGTCCCGGAATCCCTTCCCGCAGGAATCGTGATGCGCACGGGGACGCTTCGTTCGCCGCGCTCCACAACACCACGGTCCACCCCGACAGGCACCAGCAGCGACGCGTCGCAGCGCAGCGTCGCATCGATGGTGAGTGTACGGTCCAACGCACCGCCGACAGCGGGAAACGCGGCATGCACTGCGATCCATACAGTGTCGCCCACTTCTCCGCGCGCATCGGCGACGGAAAGGCGCAGCGCATCCGGCAGGCGCTCGGCGGTCAGACGTATGGTCGTCGAAGCGCAGGCGGGATCGGTGTGTACCTGCACAATGCCTTCATGCACACCACGATCACCCGGGTCATCGAAGCGGAGATACACCCGCGCCTCCTCGCCCGGCGCGAGTGCAGCAGGTGGCTGCGAGGCGAAGCTGAAGCGCGCAGACCCGACAAGTGAAAGCGCAATGTCAACCGACGTGCTGCCGACGTTGTGAATGTCCACGTAACGTGTAACGGGAAAGGATGTGGATACGGCTCGTCCGAAATCCAGTGCGCCAGGTACGAGGATGGCGGAACTGTCGACCCTGGCCGATACCGGCAGAGTGATGCGCTCCACGCACGCGCCCATTGCCGCGATGAGTTGTAGTTCGCCGTCAATGCTCGCGCGTTCGCGTGTGGGCGAGAATGTCCATCGGAGACGCTCGACACTCCCCGCTTCCACAGCGAGGGGGAAACCTTTCCCCGACTCGCTTTCCAGCAGCAACTCGGGAACAGTGTTCTGGACTTGGAACAACGTGATCGCTCCGTTGCCATTGTTGGCGAAATCCACCACACCTTCGCGTGTAGCCTCCGAACAGAGGTCCATGCTGCCGAGGCGCAATGCCCGCTCGGACAGTGCGAAGGCCAAGCGCTCGACCTTGGCCTCAAGGGGAAGGTGCAACAGCAGTGGTTCGCGGGAGGACGTGCCACAACGCAGGCGCAAGGTGTCGCGGAGCAGCGTTTCCACACCCACTGTCGCGTCGCACTGAATCGCCAGCGCCAGCGTCTCTCCTCCACGGAGCAGCCGCGGAAACGGCGCCCCGTCGATCAGGGAAAACGCTTTCGAAACGAGCAGTTCCGCCTCCACGATGAGCATGGGCGCGTCGGCGTTGTTGCGCACTCGTACCGAGTCGACAAGGAGAGGTTCGCAACTCCGCACGGTCATCGCAGGTGGAGCAAGCGCCTCGACCTCCATCCGCGCCTCGCGATTGTACAGCGTACCCGCCGCCGCCTGTCCCATCGTCCACGGTGCAACGGCTGCGAACGTCGAAGTGGAAACCTGTTCCTCCTCCTGCAGAGCGACAATATGGTACACCTGATCGTTTCCCGGTAATTCGAGCGCCACGCTCCAGCGCGGGCCGACATAGTCTACCACAGTCGCGATCCGCTGCCAGGGCATGGTGATTGATCGCCTGTACAGATGCACGCGTGCGCCGTTCCCCGTTCCGGCGATGGTGAACGAGGATCGCCGTATCATGCTGGTACTGTCGAGTGTGGGACCGTTGGCGATCTGCACATCCGTGGGAAGCGTTGCGATTGTCGTCGCCGCCCCATCGATGCGCACGCGGCCCGCGGCCACGGGCAACTCCGCGCCACCGGAAACATCGGCTCCGACTGTCACCTCGTCGACACGCGCCGCGACATGTATCGATCCTCCGGAGCCATGACCGCCGTCGCCACCGCCTTCCTCCCTTCCGTCGCCGCCTCGCGCACGCAAGCCGAGTCCACGCACACGCCGCCCCGCAATACGTATCGCGCCACCACCACCGCCACCCGCACCGGAGCACACGCCGGCAATTTCCACAAAACCACTCGCGCCGCCGGATCCTCCACCGAGCGGCTGAAGTTGAGGATTGCCGTGGGCATGGCCATGCCAGACTCCGAGACTGACGCCCGCCTCCCGCGCATTCGCGCCGTGCGAGCGCTCGCCGGGGGAAGCCGCGCTGGCTCCGCCGTGTCCGCCGGCGGCCACACCCGTCATGGAATCCCATCCCACTCCAGCTTGTCCGAAAGGATGACCGCTCCCTCCGCCCGCGGCGCGAAATCCTCGCGACTCCGCGCCCCGGACACCATTGAGCGAAGCGCCTTGCGCACCAGCGACGTTGCCGCTGCTTTCCGCTTGCGGGTAACGATAATCCTGAATGGGCGATGGCGGCAATGCCGACCGACCTCCCGGTCCTCCCGAAGTGAAGCCCGCTCCTCCTGGCGTCCCGCCAGCCGCCCCGAGACAAAACGATCCTCCGCCTCCCCCGCCACCAGGTCCGGCATCGCTACCGCTGGCCGATACATCGACGTACGCGCCGTCTCGACCAATGATGTCGCCATCGGAAAGCAGCACGAATGGCAGCAGGCCTTGATTTCCCTCGGTGAATGGATCGCAGTCCGCCCGCGATACAGCCAGTCCGGCTGCCCGCGCGTCCAACCCTTCCACAACCATTGCCCCCCGTGGCGAACGCACGCCCCACACACCATCTCCCAGCGTGACTCCCCGATCAATACTCATGAACGGGTGCGGCTGGACGATATAAAAGATCACAGTATCCGATGCAAGCCCGTTGCGCACGAAACGCAGGGGAATGCGCCAGTCATCTCCGAGAAGACGCCAGTCATGCGACGGGGGACGCAACCAGGGTGCAACGAATATGTGCGCGGCGAACATCCTGCCCTGCCAGGAGACGAGGACGGGACCGATGGTAACCTTGAGCGTATCCTCCGGTCGTACGCACTCGAAGCGCACCGCATTGCCCGGATTGTTGAGGTACAAACCATCGGCGCCAAAACTCCCCGCTTCGTCCGGCGGCGCGATGCCCTCCACATACGTGGCCATACCGGGCGCTCCGATATCGGGCAACAAATACGATAGGGTTTGCGCGGCGGTTAGCGTTGACCAAAATAGCGCGATCATGGTGATGATCACGCGTGCACATCTGGCGGAGTGGCCGCGTTCGAAGCGCCGCAAGGCGTTGGGCGACAGTATGCGACTCATGGGTACTCCACCTGCCGTGTGACGAGCACGGTCTGCTCGTCCAGCGCGAGCAATTCCAGCAGCAGTGTCCCCGCTCTGGACCAACGCGCGCTGGCCTCGCCGTCCCGAGGCCAACGGAGTTGCGCAGGCAGTGTCACGGTGCGCGCGCGCGGATTGAGCAGCACCAGTGTCAATCGCTGTCCGGGGCCGATGGCTACGAAACTCAAGGCCGCGTCCTCATCCACATCCACCAGCAACAGCGATGTCTGTGCCCATGGCAGCACAGTGCCGGCGCGAGCGGCCATGCGCGCGGAGGCCTCGTGCATGCGGCGGGTAAGCCGCACGCTGCCGTTCACATACAGTTCGGTGAAATCGGGAGAAGCGTCCAGCGTCATGGCGATTTGCGGAAGCGCCGCTCCGGCGTCCACACGCCCATGATGAAAGGTGATGTGGTCGAAAGCCCAGCTTTTCGACACCCCGTCCCCGCTGGGTCGATCGATGGCGGTTTTCATGCGGCGGACGAACGCGCCGTTCTCCGCGCGCACGTCCAGATTGTGTTCGAACCAACCGTGATAGTCGTTTTCAAAATTCAACCAAAAGCCCGCGGCGGCGGAATCGCGTCCCAGCACGTTCCAGCCCAGATAGGCCACGTCGTTCACTCCGTCGCGACTGCCTTCACCTTCGTAGGAGCGGAAATACCATTCGAACGATGTCCGTGCGGTGGGGCGAAGCGAAAAACGCAGGGGTGCGCGCCCGGCGGATTCGGAGAATTGCAAATCGCGCACGTCCGCCACGTCGTCATACCCGGCGGAATGTGGTGGACTGCCCTGAGCATGTACAGAACAGCGCATCGCCGCGTACAGGCAGCAGGCGATCAGCAGCGTTGGGAACGCTCGAGTGAAGCGCTTGCTACCGACGCGAGAAACCGCCTCGTTGCGCCACGTGATTTTCAGATATGATGATCCCGTGTCACTCCGCGCATCGCGGCGCGGATGCGCCGTGTCGCTTGTCGACTGCCGAAGCGTGTAGGCCATCGCGTTCGTTCCGTCAATGCAGACGCAGCGTGCAGGGCTGCAGCACATACACCCAGTAGCCGCGTCCCGGAAGAATCTCGGTCGGCGCACGATAGCTTCCGCTCTCGTATTCGTACAGCGATCCGTCGAGCATCGCGCCGGGCGGATCGGCTTGCAGGGCGCTGGCGGGTTTCCCCGCGCTCACAGAACCAAACAGGAACCAGCGACCGCTGTCGGGCACATCCACGACGATGGAATCGATGGACGCACCCGCGAAATACGCCACGGAGGTTCCAGTGAAAAATCCCCAGTACCCCAGCCCATTGCGCAGCGACTGCACCTGCGTGTATTGATTCGTTTCAAACGACCACAACCCGCTCGGCGCGCCGGGGAACCACACGTTCACCCCCGTGCGCAGCGTGCGGACGGGAAGCGATACCAGATTCCAACCATTGGCCAGGGGAAGGGCGAACGGTGGCGTGTACGCAGCCAGCCGCGACGATGCCCTGCCGCCGGCGCGGGTGAATGCTCCACCCACCACCATGCCTGAGTCGCTCGATGCGATGGCGAAAACGGTGGAGTCCAGGCCCGATCCCGCCGCGGTCCACGACGTGCCATTCCATAGCGCGCAGCCCCGCGAAGGCAATCCCGCGACCTGTGTGAATTCCCCACCCACGGCGAGAAGACTGTCGTGCCGGACGAGCGCGAGAACGGGACCGTTCACCGACGAAGTGGGCGCCGACCACTGTGTTCCGTTCCAACGCGCGAAGAAGGGTCTCGACGCCCCTCCGATCACGCTGAACCTTCCCCCCACCATCAGCACGCTGTCCACTGCCCGCAATGCGTGGACAATGCCGTTGGTTGATGTGCTCACAGCGCTCCATCCGGTGCCGTTCCAACGCGCGATATTGGGTGCGGGCGTCGCCCCGGCTGTGGAAAAGCTTCCTCCGGCATGCAGCATGCCCTGAAACGTCTCCAGAGCGAGGACACGATGGTCCATGCCACTGCCGAGCGCGCTCCAGGACAATCCGTTCCAACGTGCGATGCGATTGACGGTACTCCCCCCCGTTGAGCTGAAGAGTCCACCTGCGTACAATTCGCCGTTGTGTACGTGCAAAACGTCCACCGCATTGTTGAATCCCGCGCCCACGGGTTCCCATACGCTGCCATTCCATCGCGCGATGCGATTCACGAGCGCCGTGTCCGCATGCGTGAACGCTCCGCCTGCGTAGAGAACTCCATTGTACACGGCCAATGCGAACACACTGCCGCTCAGGCCCGCTCCGAATGATCGCCAGCGACTGCCGTCCCATCCGGCGATGTATTGCGCGTTCACACCACCTATACGAGTGAAATCGCCTCCGACAACGAGGAGACTGTCGAAAGCGACAATCGCGCGCACGTTGCTGTTGGCTCCCACGCCCAGCGGACTCCACAGCGTATCGCGCAATATGGCAACGCCGCGCGCGTCGATACTGCCAGCCCGTATAAAGGCCCCTCCCGCGAGCACACCATCCGCTCGACCCGCGATGGCGAATACCGCGTCGTCGCTGCCGCCACCCGGCGAAGTCCAGCTGCCGCCATCCCATACGACGAAGTGCGACAGTGGCGCACCGGCCACCGTGGTGAACGTACCGCCCGCGTGTATCCGTCCACCCCGTGCGTGCAGCGCGCGTACGGGAGCGTTCGTCCCGCCGGCGAACAGCTGCCAGTTCGCACCGTCGAACGCCGCCAGATACTGCACATTGGGAAGCGGGGCGATGAAAAACGATCCACCGAGCAGCAGCGTTCCACCGTCATGGGTGATGGACATGGCTGTGCCGGAGAGGTTGCCTCCCACGGATTGCCACTGCGCGCCGCTCCACCGCGCGACACAATTGGTAAAAGCGCCGGCAATGTACAGCGTGCTGTCCACCACGAGCAGGGCTCGTACCTCGGCGTTGGTGCCGGTGGAAAACGGATGCCACTGTCCGTTGCGATACTTCGCCACATTGTTCATGATGGCTCCTCCACCCAGCGCGAAAAAGCCACCGACCACCACGCTGTCCTTCCACGCCGCAAGCGCGTACACAGTGCCCACCACGCCGGCGCCGAGGGCACTCCATGCGTTGCCATCCCAGCGCGCGACGCGGTTGACCACCGTGGTGCCCGCGCGGAGAAACGCCCCACCGGCGTACACACCATCGCTTGCCACCGTCAGGGCAAACACCGTGCTGTCCACACCATCACCCAGCGGATACCAGTTCGCGCCGTCCCAGCGGGCGACATTGCGCGCGGGGATGCCACCCACCTCGGTGAAGGAACCGCCGATGTAGACCTCGTCGCCCGTCGTTGCTATGGCATGCACCGTGCCGTTCGTGCCCGGCAGGGCGAAGCCGTCCAGCCAACCCACGTCCGTCGATTGCGCGTGCAACGTGACCGATACACAGAGCGCGAACAGCAGTGCGAAGACCGCACGCAGCACACCGGTCGATTCCCCGCTTCCCCGAAGGGAAAACCTCGCCTCAACGCCGCAGCGTACCGACTCGCGCTTCATGACCGCCCCTCCGCTCAGTGCAGATAGAGCATTTTCCGCGTGAAGCGCGTGCTGGGCGTGAACAGCGTGTAGAAATACATCCCGCCCGGTACCACGCTGCCATCGTCGGCAGTGCCGTCCCAGAACACATTGTGCTTGCCGGACTCGGCCACACCGGTGTAAAGTGTGCGCACCACTTCGCCCAGAGCATTGCTGATCACCAAACGTACCTCGCCGCGCGCGGGAAGCTGGAAGGGGATGCGCGTGGAAGGATTGAATGGATTCGGATAATTCTGTCCGAGCTCATACGCAGGCAGCACCGGAAGCTCCCTGTTGCTGTTCGGTGTGCCATACACCAGAGAGACCTCGACATCCGCCAGCGAGGTGTTGTCCTCCTTCGCGACGATCAGTTTTTTGAAACCGACCTGCAGCGGATTGGCGATGTCGAACACCATGTCGATCACCAGACGATTCCCCGGCGTGACCAGCGTGCCACCCGACAGATCGAGCGCGAGAATGCGCAAGGTGTTGCTGGAGAAGCCGTACGAACCGGGTCCCCAAATCGTACTGACCTTCGCGGTGTCCGGCACCGAGGGAATGTTGCTCAGCTCCAGTTGTATGCCTTTGACATTCACCGTGTTTTCCAAACGCACCGTCACGCCGCGCTTGTTGACATACACGGTGACCTTCGCATCGGGCGAAGCCGCTGGCGCGCTGTGCGCCACATCACCCGAAGGAGCCGAAACGGCATGGAGCGGCATACCATCGGGGTAGGCGCCGTTGAGAATCACCTGTTGCGTCAGCGCGAGGTCCTTGACATCGATCATATCGTCACCTGTGGGCCAAGGGGAAACGTCCGCGCGCACGAAGCGATCACCGCTGTACGTTACCCGTCCGAGAATCACATACATCAGGTCGAGAAGGTCGTTGATATTCACATCGTCATCGTAATTCACATCCGCTTTGTTGATGCGGTTCACGAGACGAATGGTGTGCGAGGGCTCCACCGTCAGCATCGC
>JAMIQH010000166.1:0-21883 GCA_035914695.1 Bacteroidota bacterium
CATTTATCCATCGCATGAAAATAGGCGATGTCATCGGATTGAATATGTGCGATACTCTGATGGATTTGCACCAGAAAGCGTTGCTTGAATTCCTTGCGTGGCGTATTCATCAGCGATAGCAGCGCACCCACATCCGGCAGCAGTGTTTCACGCAGCACTTCCAGTTTATGCAAGGCCTGCCGCACATCTTCAACTTGAATGGGTTTGAGCAAATAGGCGATGCTGTTGTGGCGAAATGCCTCGATAGCCCATTCGTCGTACGCTGTGGTGAAAATCACCGGCGTGTTGACGGTGATGTGGCGGAAAATATCAAAGCTGTGTCCATCGCGCAGTTGAATATCGAGGAAGATCACATCCACCTTGTTGGATGCGAGCCAGCGCACCGCCTCGTCCACGCTGGGAATGACAGCGGCAATATGTATTGTGCCGTCGACTTCGTGCAGAATGTCGGCGAGGCGTTCCGCTGCCAGAGCTTCATCTTCAATGATCACGACGCGCACGGGATTCTCCTGGCATGCTTGGTAAAACGACACAGTACTCTTGTTCAGAACTCCGCACTTCCGGCTCCCTGCCGAGGGCCATCAGACAGCGACGCCGGAGATTCTCGAGGCCGATACCGGTGGATGCGATCGGCGTCGGGCGAGGATGGCGCGCATTGCACACCAGCACATCGCCGTCGCGCATGCCCACCTGTATGCGCAGCGGCGCGCTCGGCGAGGCCACGTTGTGTTTGAGAGCATTTTCCAGAAGTATCTGCAAGGATAGCGGGGGAACGCGCCGCTCGCGCGCCTCTTCCGGCACATCGATGTGAAAATCGATGGCATCGCGAAAGCGTATGCTCTGCAGATACATATACGAAGACGCGAGTTGCAATTCCTGCCGCAGTGGCACCAACGGTCGCTCTATCACTTCAAGAGTATAGCGATACACGCCGGCGAATTCATTGACAAAACGCTCGGCCGCTTCCGCATCACTGCGAATGAGAGAGGACAACACGTTGAGCGCATTGAAGAGAAAATGCGGATCGAGCTGCTTTTTCAACACCTCGAACTGCATCGTCACATTATCGCGCAGCAGGCGCTCGGCCGCGCGCTCCATTTCGCGCCGATGGCGGTATTGCAACAGTGCTTCCAAGCCGACGGCCAACAGGAGATTCACCACCGCCGTGATGCTGGCGTTGGTCACGAGCACCGGCAACACGCCTTCACGATAGGGAAAGGGGATGTTTACCAGCAATGTGAGTACCACGCCGAGCATCGCGCCGATGAGCACCATGCCCAGCGATTCAAGCACGGCACGTGCCCCCGCATGTTCGCGCCACGGCAAACGCGCATCGAGGCGCACAATGCACAGACCGTCCACCCACAGCAGCACCCCGGCGACCAGCGCACTCATCACGCTGCCCGAAACGAGACGCACGCCGAACTCCAGCCATCCCGACAGCGGGACATAGCCGGTGTAATTGTTGTAGAGAATGATCGCGCTCTGCACCACCACTGCGAGCAGCAGAATGAAGAGCACGGTATTGCGGGTGAGTTTCATCATGCCCCCTAATGTACGATTCCGGCGAAAAACTTCAGAGCAGCACGTCCCGAATTCATTCGTCCGGACGCGGACGGCCTCCCTCTGCCGTCCGCGTCGCTACCTTGGCCGCATCAGAGCAGGCCGTACTTGAAGGTGATACCGGTGGACGAGGTCCGGAACACATTCTCCGACGTGCCTTTCAGATCGATGGGCGACGTATTGCGCACCGACGCGTGCGCGCCGATCCACCAATGCGCACCGAGACGGACATCGAGCGCGATACCCGGCTCGAATACCGCGAAATCTGTACGGTCGATCACCTCCTCGGTCCACACTTTATCGCTGCGATAGTCGCGGTCGTAGAGGTATTCCGCCGTGCCGGCGCCGGTGAGAATGGACAGCGAGAGACGCACATCATCGCCGATGGGAACGATATGCTCCACGTACAAACCACCGTAGCTCAGGTTGAAATGATAGGGCTCGCCGTTACCGAGATCGTACAGCTTTTTATCGTACAGCATGGCGCTGCCGCGCAGGCCGATGGCCCAGCGACCGTTGAGAATAGCCGCCACGCGCACTGACATCAGCGCCGCATCATCATGAAAAATGCGCATGTACGACACATCGGCACCCACATAGCCGGTCACCGCCGTGCCACCGAGGTGAAACAGCGCCTCGCCGCCGGTGTTGCCTTCGGCTGTCGTTTGATCCTGCGCGAGCCCGAACGTGCTGAACACCACCGTGAAAACAGCGAGAAGGAAGAGGACAGAGAACATGCGTTTCATCACAAACTCCAGAGCGTTGAACAATCCGCGACCCGCGCGGTACTGCATGCAATCAACGCAACCCGCCACCCGCCGGAAAATAAAAGGCGACGAACGCGATGGAATGCAGGATGAAATCGCTAATGTACGAGATGAAGCGTGTGACTCCGCGAACACGATCTCCCTTCGTTTTCAGACAACAGTCACCGCTCGAGAATGATAGATCGGATTGTTCCTTTGCTCAATTCGTATCGTCGGTAGAAACCTCAGGTGCTTTTTCACCTTCGTCCTCCCCCTCCTCCCTACGATACTCCGCATAGTACTTCTTCTTGCTGCCTTCGTAGCTGTCGATGCGGACGAGCACGCCTTCGAGCTTGCCGTTGACCAGCGGTACGCGGCGGGAGGTGCGTAGGCCGATTTCCTTGCGCAGCGCGGGATCGCCCGTGTAAATGAAGGCCGTGCTGCCCGTGCAACGCTGCTTCAGGAAATCCCCGAGGTCGCGGTACAATTCCTTCACGCGCTCGTATTCACCCATGCGTATGCCGTACGGGGGATTGGCGAGCAACACGCCGTTTTCAAACGATTTCACGTGACGGAAATCCCGGCACGACAACTTCACCTTCTCGGCATGTGGCAAACGCGAAAGATTGTCCTCGGCCACGGCGATGACCCGCATGCTCACATCACTGCCACTGATCAACCCCGCGGGCAGGGGACGCATGCGCGCATCGCATTCCGCTTTCACGCCGTCCCACACCGAGCGATCGAAATCCGGTAAAAAGAAGAAGCCGAACTTCTCCCGCAAATACTGCGCCGGCGTGCGCGTGTAATGCATCAGCGCTTCGCACAGCAATGTGCCCGAACCGCACATGCAATCCCACAGCGGCCGCTCGCCGTCCCAGCCGCTGAGACGAATGATGGCGGCGGCGAGCGTCTCCTGCATCGGCGCCTCGCCCGCCAGCAATCGGTACCCACGCTTGTGCAGCGATTCGCCCGACGTGTCGAGACTCAACAACGCCACGTCCTTCTCGATGCGCAGATTCAGACGCACATCGGGATTCACGGTTTCAACAGAGGGACGCCGGCCCTTGCGCACATCGCGGAAGTGATCGGCAATTCCGTCCTTGAGACACTGCGCGGCGTAAAGCGAATTCGTGATGGCGCTTTTCGCCACGCTGGCGGTGATGGAAAACGTGTGCTCGAGCGAAAACAATGCTTCCCACGGCAAACGACGGGCCGTTGCGGTGAGCGTGGCTGGATCGGCGCAGCGAAAGGTGAGCAGCGGCGCCAACACGCGCGAAACCAGGCGCGAAGTGTAGTTGATGCGGTACAATGCCGCCGGCTCCGCGCAAAAGTACACGCCGCGGTATGCCACCTCCACGTCGGTGGCGCCCAGCTCGCGCAATTCCTCCGCACAGAGTTCTTCCATTTGACCCGGCGCTTGCGCGAAATAGCGCTTCGTCTGCTGATACTCGTAACGCGGCGAAACGGCGGCAGTGCGCGCGTTAGCACGCGAAACGGTGTCGGAGGAAGCAGACCGCTTCCTCCGATGATCATCCCTTCCGTGTCGGGGCTTGTCGTATTGTGCCAATGGATTGTGCTCCAACCGCCGACCGCCTACAGGCGGCGCCAGTCCAGTTCCGCTGTGGGACGATTGCCGAGAATGTCGTCGATACGCCGCATCACCTCGTCCGTCAGTTTCGGCAGCACCTCCAGGGCGCGCATGTTTTCCGTGACCTGCGCCATGCGCGATGCGCCGGTGATGACCGTGCTGACATGCGGATTCACCAAACACCACGCTATGGCCAACTGCGACAGCGTCGCTCCGAGTTCGGCAGCCAACGGCGCAAGCTCCCGCGTCTTGGCGATTTTCGCCTGCCCGTCGTCACTCATCAATCGCTCGCGCAGCCACGCGTACGCGGGTAAAGCGAGTCGGCTGTCGTCGGGAATGCCATCGTTGTATTTGCCCGTGAGAAAGCCGCTGGCCAGCGGACTCCAAATCGTGGTGCCCAGGCCGATGTCTTCGTACAAGCGGCGGTACTCTTTTTCCACGCGCTCGCGCGCGAACATGTTGTACTGCGGTTGCTCCATGCTGGGCGGTATCAAATGCTCGCGCCGCGCAACATGCCAGGCCTCGCGAATCTGTTCGGCGCTCCACTCGCTCGTGCCCCAGTACAGCGCCTTGCCCTGCTGTATGAGCAGATTCATGGCCCACACGGTTTCCTCTATCGGCGTGTACAGATCGGGACGATGGCAGAACAACAAGTCCACATAGTCCGTACCGAGGCGCCGCAACGCGGCATTCGTTCCTTCGATCACATGCTTGCGCGAAAGGCCCGTGTCGTTCGGTCCCTTCCCTCCCCAGAAAATCTTGGTGGACAGCACCATATCCTCGCGCTTCCATCCGGTACGCTTCAGCACTGCGGCCATCATGCTTTCGGAAACACCACTGGCGTAGGCCTCGGCATTGTCAAAGAAATTCACGCCCGCGTCCCAGGCCTCCACCATGCACTCATACGCCGCATCCTCGCCGATCTGATCGCCGAAGGTCACCCACGAACCGAAGGACAGGGCCGACACGCGCAGACCCGAGCGGCCAAGAAATCTGTATTCCATATTTCACTCCATCGAAATGAACAGTATGCTCAAATGGCATTGTCTTAAATGTAGCGCTTTTCGCGGGACCATATAACCGCGGGTGATATACGCAAACCTCCGCACACCCAGATGGCGAGATCGCTCTCGTATGGCATGGCGTACGGATGCGTATGCACCGCGGCGAGGCACACCGTGTCGCAGGCCGCCAGATGATCCGCCTCCTCACCGCCCAGCACGATGACGGTGGAAATGCGTTTGGGGTAGCCCCACAGCCAGTAATTGTTGTGCGTGCAAATCACCCGTGGCAACGGATAGCGCGCTGCGAAATACTCCAGTGCCGCCGCTTCCCCGTAATTGCCCGCCAGTACAACCACATGCTCGCGTTCCTTCGAGGGCAGGCCCGCGTACACGGTCGAAACCGTACGCGCCAGTTCCTCCCAGCCATGCATGTCGGCGAAGAATTGCGGCAACGCGCCCATGCGATGCCCTTCGGCGTTTTTTGCGGGAGGGGCAATCGCCCGGTTGTAGGCGATAAACGTTTCCACCGGCAGCACGGGTGCCGCAAAGGGCGTCAATGCCAGCGCGAGCAAAACAGTTGGGACGATGTAGAGCAGACGCAGCCAGTACGCGTGCCAGCGCTCCAACCACACCGCACCCGCAGCGAACAGCATTCCGGTCGCGGCCGTGAGATATTCGGGTTTGCTGCTGCCGTTGATGAACAATATGAGAAACGTCACCACCCACATCACACCGATGGACTTGAGGCGGGCGCCCTTTGCGGACAGGCACATCCATAATCCGCCACCGAGCATTATCCACGCGAGTGGATTGTGGATAAGCAAAATGTTGATGAGAAAATCCGTTCTGGTGATGCCTCCGTATTTCATGCTGCCCGCGTTGCGCATGAATTCCACATGCGCGAAATCGTGTGCGATATTCCACGCCACAAACGGCAGGAAGAGCAGCAGCGCCACACCCGCCGCGAGCCACGGACCGGCTCCGGCCAATATCGCCCGTTCATGCCGCAGCCATAGTGCTCCGGGCGTGCGCAAGCGACGCCACCACAGCTCCGCATCACGCCACAGCAGCAACACGGCCACGCCAGTACAGAGCCAAAGCACACTGATCTTATTCATGCAGCCCGCACCCAGCAGCAAGCCGAGCAACAACCACTCCCGCGTTCCGTTGCTTTCGATCGCACGCAACAGCATGCGCGCGGCAGCCAACCAGAACAGAGCATCCAGCACATTCATCGAGTAAAACGAACCCATCGCCATCATGATGGGCGCGGTGATGTACAACACCCCGCCGAACAGCAGAGCGCGTACGCTCCCCCCGAGATCGCGAATCAGGCCACCGAGCATCCACACGCTGGCGCCGGTGAACAGTGCCGCGAGTAAGCGAATGGCGAACAACGATTCACCCGCCAGTTGCCGCCACAGCCACAGCGCGGCAATGGACAGTGGCGGATGATCCACATAGCCGAACGCCAGGCGCTTGCTGCAAGCGATGTAGTACAGTTCATCGCGGAAAATACCGTAGCCCGCGAACAGCGCGATCGCCACATGCGCGAGCACGGCCAGCACGGCGAGTACTGCGAGTACAATGGTGAAAGAATCCGAACGGAGGCGCATTTCCTTCACTCCCGCGGCGAGGCCGCGTATGATTGTGGTGGATGGACTGCGGGAGCAATACGCACGCCGTGCGCCGAGGCGCGGGTCAGGCGGGCAGTTTACCGAAGATATTCGCGAACCATCGATGCACGCGATGCACACTGTTCACCGGATCGGCAAACATGAGCAAGCAGTGCCCATGCACCACATCCATGCCGTTGCGCTCGCAATACTGGATTGCCTGCTCCGATTCGGCACCCTGCTGCAACCATACACGCGGAATACCCGCCTCCCGCACGGCGTGCAGTACTTGTTCGCTCACGCTGGGCTTCACTGCCAGCACCACGCCGCCCACCGCTTCCGGCAGCTCCGCAAGCGTGGGGTAACAGCGCACGCCATCGATTTCCTGCGCCTCGTGATGCACCGGATACACGGTGTATCCTTTCGCGCGCAATTCCTTCAGCAGCGTATTGCCGAATTTTTTTCCATTGCGCGACGCGCCGACCAGCGCCAGCGTTTTCGTGTCGACGAAGGCCTGTACCTGCTCCTTGCTCACCGTGCTCTTGCTCATGATTCTCAATGCCGCTGTGATAGATGTCGTAGTCAAAGCTATGAAATTACCGGGAAACAAGAGCGCGGCATCCGTTGCCAGGCAGGGGAGTGAAACGAAAAGTGTTGAAGGTTAAACGTGGCTACTCCTTCCCTTCCTCGCATCCTATCCACGCGCGCAGTTTCTTCAGCCAGGGTTTGAAGCCGAAGCGCCGAGCTTCACGATACGCCTCGCAGGGCTCGACGCCTTCCACTTCGATGCGGTACTTCGCGATGATGGCGCCCGTGCGATCCGCCCCGTGCGCGCAGTGGACGTACACGCCACCGCGCGACAGCAGCGCGCGAATCTTCTGCCAGTGCTGTTCGGAAGGCGGCGCGTCACCGAGATACACCGACACGTAGTCGATGCCGAGTTCCTTGGACCATTCGATCTCCCCCAGACCGCTTTTCGGCAACGCATCCTTTGCAAGATTGATAATCGTGCCAATGCCGTACACACGACGCATCGAGTCCAACTGCGCGAACGAGGTAATGCGCGCACCGCGATAATTACCATTGACTGTGGTATCAAAATTCGTCGGAAGCCAGGTATACGGCGACCGCACCTGCGCACGCAGTTCCGTACCGTGCAGAAACGGCAGCAGCAGCACAACACACAGGCAACACAGCGACACACCGCTCTTGAATCGATACCGGGAAAGCGCGAGGGACTGAAGCATAATCATCACTGCGAATAGTGGAACACTACCTGCCCCAAGTTACAACGCGACAGCTTCTGCCCAATGCCCACATCTGTACGGGATGATGTGTTCGTGACAAGCGGCCGATAATCGCTGCAATGCTGATAGGACTCCACGATATGGACATTGGTCAGCGGTCTCATAAGAGTCGGATAATGGAAAAAAGATGAAACTGCCGTTATGGCCGTCCGAGTACTCTGACTGTTCGCAGTACTCAACATACGCAGGGACACAGGAAATCGACAGCTTCGATTTTCCTTCATCCCGGAATTATCCTCAGAGATTGACCAAGGCACCGTCGAAAGTAGAAAGCAATCATGTAAAAACCACAGATCCCACCAATTCTCATGAACCTCGGCAAACTTCCACGATTCATCTGTGCTAATCTGTGTGTAATCTGTGCAATCTGTGGTTCTCCCCCTATGTCGACTCCGCCTCGTCCCATATGAAACAGGTCGAGCATGCATACACCCGACCTGTTAGATATTCTCGCGGAGAGGGTGGGATTCGAACCCACGGTACGGTTCCCCGTACACACACTTTCCAGTCAGCCTCCGGCCGACAGTTCAGCCACTACCTGCTGAACGATACTGTTCGCGGAGAGGGTGGGATTCGAACCCACGGTACGGTTCCCCGTACACACACTTTCCAGGCGTGCCAGTTCAGCCACTCCTGCACCTCTCCAAAGCCCTGCTTTTTCGCAGAGAAAAGCAATATAGCCTAAATACGACGATTTCGCAACCATGAAATATGGAACCCCCGCTTGCGCTTCGTGCGTTGCGTACTAAGTTGTAATGTGATGAAGTGGACAACAGGAGCGTAAACACATGACCATTGTAATGCTGGTGGTGTATTCGAATCAGCCTCAGGCTGATACGGTTCCCCGTACACACACTTTCCAGTCAGCCTCCGGCTGACAATTCAGCCACTACCTGCTGAACGATACTGTGGAAACATCAGGTCAAGCCATGCGCGTCCCTGCCCAGATTTCAATTGCCGCTCGCGTTGCTCTGCTTCCCGACGTGTCGGATACTGTTCCGAGTAGATCAATATCCACGGAATACCACGTTTGGTGAAAGTGCCGAGCCCGGCATTGTGTTGCTCAAGCCGACGAGCAAGATCGCTCGTCGAACCAATGTAGCGCTTGCGCAGAACCGCGCTCCACAGCACATACGTGTAATACATAAGCAGCTCCCAACTGATATCCCTATGGGCAAAAGACCCCGGAATCTGGGGTCTTTCTTCTCGCGGAGAGGGTGGTAGTCCGCCTCAGGCGGAAGCCTGAGGCTGATACGATTCCCCGTACACACACTTTCCAGTCAGCCTCCGGCTGACAGTTCAGCCACTCCTGCACCTCTCCAAAGCCCTGCTTTTTCGCAGAGTAAAGCGATATAGCCGAAATACGACGATTTCGCAACCATGAAATATGGAACCCCCGCTTGCGCTTCGTGCGTTGCGTACTAAGTTGTAAGGTGATGAAGTGGACTACAGGAGCGTAACCCCATGACCGTCGTAATGCTTATCGCAGGCCTGGCCTTGCTGATTCTGGGCGCGGATATTCTCGTTCGAGGCGCCGCGCGCATCGCCACCGCGGCGGGGATCACACCGTTGATCGTGGGATTGACGGTGGTGGCCTTCGGCACCAGTTCGCCCGAACTCGCCGTCAGCATCAACTCGGCCCTCAGCGGCGCTCCCGATGTGGCCGTGGGCAATGCCGTGGGAAGCAACATTTTCAACGTCCTCTTCATACTCGGCATCTCCGCCATCATCACTCCGCTCCTCGTTGCCAACCAGCTCATCCGTCTCGACGTGCCGATCATGATCGCCGTATCCGTGCTCGTGCTGCTGCTGGGCCTCGACGGGGCCTTGGGCCTCGTTGATGGTATAGTGCTCAGCGCCGGTCTGCTCGCATACATTCTGTTTCTGTTTTTTCACAACAAACGTGAGCAGTCAAGCAACGTGGATCCCGCGGTGTCCCCTTCCGCGGAATACCGATGGATGCACTGGCTGCGCGATGTGCTGTTCGTGCTCGGCGGACTTGCCCTGCTGGTGCTGGGCTCGCAGTGGATGGTGGATGCTGCAACAACTATTGCACGGACGTTGGGTTTGAGCGAACTGGTCATCGGTCTCACCATCGTCGCTGCGGGAACGTCGTTGCCGGAGGTTGCCACATCCATCATGGCAGCGGTGAAAGGCGAGCGCGACATCGCCGTGGGCAATATCGTGGGAAGCAATATCTTCAATCTTCTCGCGGTGCTCGGTTTCAGTGCCGTTGTTGCGCCCTCGGGCCTGCCGGTCTCGCCGGACGCGCTCTCCTTTAGTATTCCCGTCATGATCGGCGCCGCCGTGCTCTGCCTCCCGATTTTCTTCACCGGCCGCGTCATCGCACGCTGGGAAGGCGTGCTCATGCTATTATATTACATTGCCTACACTTGGTATCTACTCCTCGACAGCGCTGCCGGTCCACTGCGCGACATCATGCTGTACTACATCATTCCCGCCACCGCGCTGCTGCTCCTCGCCCTCACCCTGCGCTCATGGATGGGTGAACGCCGAGCCACACCGAGTCCTGTGAGCAGTAAAGGCGGCAGCACGGATTGAGGGAACGCGCCGAACGGATCATTCCGTGTCCTGCGTCCGTACCTCGCCATGCCCCGACCACAGCAATGCCGCGGCGCGGCTTTTATCCATTGTTCATGATCTTCTCGCCACGCTGACGATGCCTGTCCAACGCGGGTAGCGTAACCTTGCGCAGCCGAATGGATTTTGGCGTGACTTCCACCAGTTCATCGTCGCGGATGAATTCGATAGCGCGCTCCAGCGTCATGGGAATGACCGGCGTGAGCACCACCGTGTCGTCCTTGGACGAGGCGCGCATGTTGGTCAGCTTCTTGGGCTTGGTGGCGTTCACGTCCAAATCGTTGTCGCGATTGTGTTCGCCCACAATCATGCCCTCGTACACAGGCACGCCGGGCTCGATAAAAATCACTCCGCGCGGTTCGAGATTGTACAGCGCGTAGCTGGTCGAATCGCCGGGACGGTCGGCCACGAGTGAGCCGGTGAGGCGCGTGGGGAAATCCCCTCGATACTCCTCGTACCCCTGCAAGTAGGAATTCATAATGCCCGTGCCGCGCGTGTCGGTGAGGAATTCATTGCGATAGCCGATCAAACCGCGCGAAGGGATGCTGAATTCCAGACGCACACGTCCGGTACCGTGGTTCACGAGATTGGTCATGCGTCCCTTGCGCTGCGACAGTTTTTCGGTCACGATGCCGGTGAACGCCTCCTCGCAGTTGATGAACAGGTGTTCGATGGGCTCGAGCACGCTGCCGCCCTTTTGCTTGTAAATCACACGCGGACGTCCGACACTCAGTTCGTAACCCTCGCGGCGCAGCGTTTCGATGAGAATGGCCATCTGGAATTCACCGCGTCCCTTCACCACGAAGGCGTCGGGCGTTTCGCCGTCTTCCACCACCAGCGCCACATTGCTCAGCGTCTCGCGGATCAGCCGTTCACGCAGTCGGGCGGATTGCACGTATTTTCCCTCGCGTCCGGCGAACGGCGACGTATTGATGGCGAAATGCATGGAGATGGTGGGCTCGTCCACCGCGATGCGCGGCAGCGCCTTGGGTTGCTCGGCGGTGCAAATGGTATCGCCGATATGCACGTCCTCGATACCCGCAAGAATGGCGATGTCGCCGGGTCCCACCTCCTCGGTTTCGCGCAGGCCGATGCCATCGTACACCTGTATGCGCGACACGCGCAACGAATGTGGCTGACCGTCCTCGCCGATACAGACCAGGCTGTCGTTTTGATGCACGCGTCCGTGAAACACTCGGCCGATTGCCAGGCGCCCCACATACTCCGAGTAGTCGAGATCGGACACCAGCATCTGAAATGGCTCGGCAGGATCGTAGGCGGGCCCTGGAATTTCATTGATCACCGCTTCGAACAGCGGCGTGAGATCCTTGCCTTCCACATCGGGCGCGGTCATGGCCACGCCCTGCTTGCCGATGGCGTAGAGCACGGGAAAATCGATTTGCTCGTCGGTGGCGTCCAGCTCGATGAACAGATCGTAGATTTGCTGCAACACCTCCTGCGGACGGGCGTCCTTGCGGTCGATTTTATTCACCACCACGATGATGCGCTTGCGCGCTTCCAATGCTTTCTTGAGCACGAAACGCGTTTGCGGCAACGGACCCTCGGAGGAATCCACCAACAAAATGGCGCCATCCACCATCACCAATGCGCGCTCCACTTCGCCGCCGAAGTCGGCGTGACCCGGCGTGTCGAGAATGTTGATGCGTGTGTCGTGCCAGGACACCGAGCAATTCTTCGCGGCAATGGTGATGCCGCGTTCGCGCTCGAGATCCATGCTGTCCATGACGCGTTCGGCGACTTCCTGATTCTCGCGAAACACGCCACTCTGGCGGAACATGTGATCGACGAGCGTGGTCTTGCCATGATCCACATGGGCGATGATGGCGATGTTGCGTATGCTGTTATTGCGGGAGACGGCTTTCATGCTGCTGCTGTATGGTGAAAGAAACGTGATGGGTCAGTGCTGCACCCACGCGCAACGGCCGCGCGCTTTCGGTGACGCACAAAAAAATCGCGGCCGAAGCCGCGATATATCGGGAGAGCTGGAGGATTACCAGCGGGAATTGCGCTGGGGACGCTCGGTCTGAGGACGCGCCTCGTTGACCTTGATCTTACGGCCGAGCATTTCGGCATCGTTGAGTGCGTTCATGGCGCTGTTCGCCTCGGACGAATCCGGCATCTCGACGAAGCCGAAGCCCTTGGAGCGGCCCGTGAACTTGTCGCTGATGACGGTCACCTGCGACACCTCGCCGTATTGGGAAAAGGTTTCGCGCAGCATCGTGTCCGTGACACTGTAGGCGAGGTTTCCGACGTACATTTTCATTGCAAACTTCCTTTGCTTGCGTGTTGATATGAGATACGCTATCGAAGAATCACACACGCAACGAACCCGACAGCGAAGCCGTTTTTCCGGCTCAGTGAACAATCAATTTTCCGATGTCTCTTCAGTTTCCTCGTCGGTGGCTTCTTGTTCTTCGCCCTCGGGCGCTTCACCGTCCGCATCGGATTTCTGTCGAGCCAGTTTCCGCTGTCGTTTCTCTTCCGCTTTCTTCTTTTTCGCGAGATCGCGCTGGCGCTTCTCGTACTGGTAATTGGGTTTCGCCAATGTCCTGACCTTCTCGTGATGACTGTGACGCATACCTACGCCGGGGCCTGCACACCGAGGGCTGCCGCCATGGCGAATACTAGGATCCTCGGGCGTATCGAACTGAAACGCCCTTCATCCGTGCGCTGTCACATTCGATCTGATGCTGTCAACGAAACTTACATGCTTCTCGCAACGGAAACAAGCATTTTCTCACGTTTTCGTCGAATTGGTAAAATTTTCCAGCGTACAGAATTTCCGCTCTTTGTACGGATTTCCCGATGATCGCGTATCTTTTCTCATGAGTATTTCCTCCATCGACCCCGCTTCCCTCCCACCCGACAGCTCGGCGCCGCAAGGCAACGCAGGCACCGTACTCGTGATCGGCGGCGGCGCGGCGGGTTTGATGGCAGCATTGCACGCCGCGCGCGCGGGCGCACACGTCACCCTGCTAGAACGCGGCACACAATGCGGACGCAAAATTCTCATCAGCGGAGGCGGGCGTTGCAATATTCTCCCAACGGAAATGGACGAGCGGCGTTTCGTGACCTCCTCGCCACCCCGCGTGTTGCGCGCCATGCTGCGTCTGTGGCCTCTGCGCGAGCAGATCGCCTTTTTCGAGCACGACCTCAGTCTCCCTCTCGTGGAGGAGGAGGGCACACGCAAACTCTTTCCCGCATCGCAACGCGCACGCGATGTGCGCGATGCCCTGCTGCGCGCGTTCGAACATGCGGGTGGTACCGTGCGGCTGTCAACAATCTGCACCGCTGTGTCGCGAAAGGACGAGGCATGGGAGGTGGTTACGGAGTCTGACATCCTGTATTGTGATGCGCTGATCGTGGCCACGGGCGGCCTCTCCGTTCCAAGTACCGGCAGCGATGGCTTCGGCCTGCGCCTTGCCTCTCAACTCGGCATGCCCTTGCGTCCGACCTGCGCCGCGCTTACTCCCATCACCTGCGACGACGCACGCTTTACCGCTCTTGCCGGCATCACCCTGCCCGTGCATCTCCGTGCCGAGGATGGCGCACGTCACGCCGAGGCCTCGGGCGCCTTTCTCTTTACGCATCGGGGTTACAGCGGACCCTCCGTGCTTGATGTGTCGCATGTGATCGTGCGTGCCTGCGACGAGGGCCGCCGCGAGGCGCGCCTGTTGGCGCAATGGACGCCGTACGGAGAAGAGGACTGGAACGACATGCTGCGAGGCAGCGGCCAGCACACGGTGGCCAGTGTGCTGCGCAGGGAAATGCCCGAGCGTATCGCTCTGTTGCTCTGCGAGCTGGCGCAGCTTTCCCCCGGCACGTCGCTGGCGCAACTGCGCCGCGAGCAACGCCGCGAGTTGGTACGACTGCTCACCCGCTGCCCACTGCCTTGGAGCGGACATGAGGGCTTTCGCAAGGCCGAGGTCACCGATGGCGGAGTGGATTTGACGCAAGTGCATCCACGAAGCATGGAAGCGCTGAAGCATACCGGTCTGTTTTTCTGTGGCGAAGTACTCGACGCGGTCGGACCTATCGGTGGATACAATTTTTTCTGGGCCTGGGCCACCGGGCGCGCCGCAGGACTCGCCGCGGCGAAGGTCGGCTCACGCGAGTAGCGGAAGCACACCCTGATGCCGCCCGCGCAAGGCGACAGGCCCTACGCATCGGTTGTATTTCAGCCCTTGCGTGGGTATGTTTCTGATTCGTCACGACAGAAACGAAACAGCGATACGAGTTATGGAACAGAGCCATTTCGATGAATTGAACGACCTGATGCAGCGCCGCATGGAAGAGTACGAAGAGTTGCTCGCACGCGGTGTCCAACCCTTCGCGTACGCCTTCGATGTGGACGCTGAGGCGGCAGCCACGGTGGATGCATTTTCCGACGAAGCTCCTCCCCGTGAGGTGCGCCTCGCAGGACGCATCATGACCATGCGCCGCATGGGCAAGGCCTCCTTCGCCCATATGCAGGACCATACGGGCCGCATTCAGATTTATCTCAAAAAAGACGATCTCGGCGACGCGGTATACGACATGGTGAAGCTGCTGGACATCGGCGATGTGGTGGGTGTGCGCGGCACAGTGTTTCGCACCCGCACCGGCGAGGTGTCCGTGCATGTGTCCGAACTGACACTGCTGGCGAAATCCCTGCGTCCGCTGCCTGTTCCAAAGGAGAAGGTGGATGACGACGGCAACCGCGTGGTCTTCGACCAATTCACCGACAAGGAACTCCGCTATCGCAAGCGTCCGTTGGATCTGATACTCAATCCCGACGTGCGCGAGACCTTCGTCAAGCGTTCGCTGCTGGTGCGCGCCATGCGGCGCTTCCTCGACGACCGCGGCTATATCGAGGTGGAAACGCCCGTGCTGCAGCCGCTGTATGGCGGTGCCGCCGCGCGACCCTTCATCACGCATCACAACGCGCTGGACATGACGCTGTATCTGCGTATCGCCGACGAATTGTACCTAAAGCGCCTGATCGTGGGCGGTTTCCACGGCGTGTACGAGATCAGCAAGGATTTCCGCAACGAGGGCATGGACCGCAATCACAATCCCGAGTTCACCATGCTCGAGTTGTACGTGGCCTGGAAGGATTACCGCTGGATGATGGAATTGGTGGAGGAAATGATTTTCGCCATCAACACCGCTGTGAACGGCGAAGCCACCGCCACGGTGGGTGGTCATGTGATCGATTTCACGCCGCCGTATCGCCGCATTTCCATGTTCGATGTGATTCTCGAACACACCGGCGAGGATTTGCGGGGCAAAGACGAAGCCAGTCTGCGCGCTGCGGCCAAGCGCCTCGGCGTGGAACTCGAAGACAGCGATGGCCCCGGTCGCATTATCGATGAAATATTCTCGGCGCGCGTCGAGGACAAGCTGATCCAGCCCACCTTTATCACCGACTACCCCTTGGAGCTCTCGCCGTTGGCCAAGAAGCATCGCAGCGAGGAAGGATTGGTGGAACGTTTCGAGCTGTACGTGAATGGTCAGGAAATCGCCAATGCCTTTTCCGAACTCAACGATCCCATCGACCAAAAGCAACGCTTCCTTGAGCAGGCGGCATTGCGCGCACGCGGCGATGACGAGGCGATGACCTACGACGCGGATTACATCGAAACACTCGAGTACGGCATGCCTCCCACCGCAGGTCTGGGTGTCGGTGTGGATCGCCTGACCATGCTGCTGACGGGAGCGGAGTCGATTCGCGATGTGATTCTTTTCCCGACCATGAGACCGGAAAAATAGGGTACAATTCGCTGCGTCCCGGCCCACCTGCCCCGGGACAATGCAACGGCGCATCGGGGATCGGGGCGTCGCGTATGGAGTCTTGTTCGCAAACGTTGAGGGTTGTGGAATGTCGTTTTTAAGTCGGCTGAATCCCGAGCAAAAAGCCGCGGTGAAAACCATCGAAGGTCCGGTCATGATTGTGGCCGGTGCCGGAAGTGGCAAGACCCGCGTGCTCACCTATCGCATTGCCTATCTGCTGCAATGCGGCGTGCCGGCCACCAACATTCTCGCGCTCACCTTCACCAACAAGGCAGCCCGCGAAATGCGCGAGCGCATCGAGCAGGTGGTGCCCGGCGACGAAGCCCGCCGCCTCTGGATGGGCACGTTTCACGCCACCTTCGCGCGTCTGCTGCGCCGCGATGCCGAGCGTCTCGGCTTTCATCGGAACTTCAGTATTTACGATACCGAAGATTCGCAGGCATTGGTGAAAACCATCATGGGTGACCTCGGCATCAACGCGCAACAAGTTGCACCGGCGGCCATTCGCCACGCCATCAGCAATGCGAAGAATCGCATGATCAGCCCAGAGAATTTTCACAACACCGCGAAAGAGCTGTTCGAGCGCCGCGTGGGCGAAGTGTTCATCGAGTATGCCAAGCGTCTGCGCTCGGCCAATGCGATGGATTTCGACGATCTCATTCTGCACCCCATCGCCTTGTTCGACAAGCATCCCGACGTACTCGAGCGTTATCAGTCGCTGTTCCGTTTCATTCTCATCGACGAGTATCAGGACACCAATCAGGCGCAATTTCAGATCGTGCGCCGTCTCGCCGCCGCCCATCGGAACATCTGTGTTGTGGGCGACGACGCACAGAGTATTTACGGCTTCCGCGGCGCCGATATCCGCAACATTCTCGAGTTCGAGCGACAGTTCAACAACACGCAGGTCTTCCGTCTGGAGCAGAACTATCGCTCCACCAAGTCCATTCTCCAGGGCGCCGATTCGGTGATCAAGCACAACAGCAAGCAGATCGCGAAAACGTTGTGGACCGACAACGATGCGGGCGATCCCATCACCGTACTCGAAACCACCGACGAAGCCGAAGAGGCGATGAAAATCGTGATGGCCATGCAGGAGGAAGGCCGCAAGCGCAAACTGCAGCTCAATGATTTCGCGGTGCTTTACCGCACCAACGCCCAATCCCGCGCCGTGGAGGATGCCTTCCGCCGCAGCGGCATTCCCTACACCATCGTGGGTGGCGTGGAATTTTATCGGCGCAAGGAAATCAAGGATCTGCTCGCCTATTTGCGTCTCGTGGTGAATCCCGACGACGACGAAGCATTGCTGCGCGTGATCAACGTTCCCACCCGTGGCATTGGCGACACGTCCATCGGACGCCTGCGCAGCTATGCCTCCGACGAAGGGGTGACGCTGTTCGAGGCATCCATCAATGCGGCGCTTGTGCCATCGCTCACCAGCGCGGCGGTGAAGCGCATTCAGGAGTTCGTGCGGCTGATTCAGAAATACGCCTCCCTGCGCCGCGAGATTTCCGCGGGCGAATTGCTGGGCTCGCTGGTGGATGAGTTGGGCATTATTCCCGCGCTCAAGCAGGAAGGCACAATGGAAGCCCGCGCGCGCATTGAGAACGTGCAGGAATTGCTGTCGGCCTTGTCCGAATTCGTCGGCGAGGATGGCTCGGCAACGCTGGAAAGTTTTCTCGAACAGGCCTCGCTTGTGGCCGATGTGGATTCCTACGATGGCGGCCGCAACGCCGTCACACTCATGACGCTGCATTCGGCCAAGGGTTTGGAATTTCCTGTGGTGTTTCTTGTGGGAATGGAGGAAGGATTATTCCCCTCGTCCATGGCCATCGAGCGCGACCAGGTGGAAGAAGAGCGGCGGCTCTGTTATGTGGGCATGACACGGGCGATGCAAAAGCTGTACATGACACACGCACGCACGCGCGTGCGCTGGGGCGAGCGCAACGAGCAAATGCCCTCGCGTTTCCTTGATGAGATCGATCCTACGGTGGTGCTGCGCGAAAACTCACGACGTCGCGCACCCGCTCCGTCATCGCGCAGCGAGCGAAGCTCCTCGCCGCACAGCGGTCAGCGTAGCACACGGCCATCGCGGCAGCACTCTGAATACAGCCAGGATGCCGCACCCGAACATTACTCACAACTCGACGTGGACCTCAGTCCCGGACGCATTGTGCTGCACGCAACCTTCGGTCGTGGTAAAATCATCGGCCTCGAGGGACGCGGCGACAGTGCAAAGGCGATCGTGTTGTTCGATTCCGTCGGCCGTAAAACGCTGGTGCTCAAATACGCCGGACTGAAACCCGCACACTGAAGCACGAGTCGCCACCGTTGGCGTACTTCTGGTCTCTCCCTCTTACCTGTCGAATAACGCCTTCGGCGTGTGAGGGAAAAAATTCGCCCCCTTCTTGCGCATAAGGTATGGATCGCGTACACTGAAGATCGACTTCATCAAGGATGATACTCCCATGCGTCGCGCCTCGCTGTGCATTTCCGTGATGGCTATGGTAGCCCTGTGTTGGGCTGTTTTTCCCTCGTCCGGCACAGCGCAACCACTGTCGGCCACCATTACCGACGTGGACTTCTCGGCATTGCCCCGCGTGCAGTTGCGCGTGTGCATCGAGCGCGATGGACAGATCGTGCGCGGCCTCGCTGCCGACAACATGTCGCTGTTGGAAAATGGCGTACCACGGGCTCTTTCCGTGCGCTGTCCCAATGCCACCGACTACAATTCCGTGGTTCTGGTGTTAGACAACAGCGGATCGATTTTTGCGGCCATGCCCAAACTCATCGAGGCGGGCAAGCAGCTGGTGGACAGCTTGGGTCCCAACGACGAAGCGGCCATTGTCACCTTCGGTCGCAGTATACAGCTCGCGCAGAGTTTCACCACGGATAAAGCTCTGCTGAAAAGCGTGCTCGACAACATGGTGGCCTCGGGAGGCACGGCACTGTTCGACGCCAGCATGCTCGGTCTACAGGAATTGAGTCTGCGCGCCGGCAATCGCCATGCTGTAATCATCACCGATGGCGAGGACAATATGTCCTCCAGCACCGATGCGGATGTGATTCTGGAGGCGCTGCGTATCGATGCACGCCTGCACACCATCGCTTTCGATATCGCACCGGTCTACCGCGGCCTCATGGAAAATATAGCTGTGCGTACTGGCGGAGCGCATTTCTTTGTCAGTCGTCCAGGTGATCTACCCACCGTCTACGCCACCATTGCAGCGCTCATCACCGAGCCCTGTTGCATGCTTGAATACACGACGGCCGACTGCGTCGACACGCTGCGGTCGTTGCTCCTCACCATCATGGATGGTGCTGATACTGTACGTGTCGCCACGCAGGTGACCAGCCCGGGACGCGCCGCAGCGACAACGCTCTTGATTTCTGTTCCGGACGAGATCCTGCCCAATGCAACGGAATATGGTTCGATTCAGATCGTACCACCGCCAAATCCCGATTTATTGCTGACCATGTCCTTCACCATCGAGTACGACGAGAAGCTGGTGGACATTCCCCTCGTCCCATTCACACTCGGCACAGTGACACAGAATCAGCTGGTGGATATGCAACGCGTTGCTCCAGGGCGCACACGTATTGTTCTAGACCGTATCCGGCCCGCTTTGCTCACGACCGAGCTATTAGGTTTTCCTATCAAGGCGCTTGTTGCCGACACCAGCAGGATGGTACGCTTCCGAATAAGCGAATTCGCGATTGAGGGGTGTCCCACCGTATTCGACGCGAATACCGATTCCACCGTCATTTGCCAGTGTTTCCGACCGCTTGCGATCTCCATGGACAGCGTACTCATCGTGAATGGAGAAGAGGATGTAACCATCCCGATTGTGATTCGCGATGTCGAGCCCGGGTTGCTGATGCAGCTCGACGCGGACATTGCGTTTCCGGATGGAGTGGAGTTGCGGGAAATACGGAACGGGACACTGCTCCCCTCATCGGCGTTGCAGTGGGAGCACGAAGGTGGCGAGGTGAGATTCCGCGTACGTTCGGCTGTGCCCGGCGACACCGCAGGCATACTCGCCACCCTGCATCTGCGCACCGCCGCATCGCGCAAGCCCGTGATACACAAATTCGCCGTCACATACACGGAATTGTGGCAGCGCTGTTGCCCGGAAGCTGGCTCGCTGCCGCAGCTCACATTGATTCAGGACGGATCCTGCGAATTTCTCCTTCGTCGCGTTTCCTCCGCGATACAGACAAGCACCGCCCCCAATCCGGTGAACGACGGCGTGGGCACCGTCCTGCTGCGCGTACCCGAGGGCAAGGCCGTTGAGGACGCACAGGTGTTCCTCCTCGACATGCATGGACGCCGTGTGCTCGACATCTTTCACGGCCCCTTGCCCGCCGTCGAGACTCGCATCACCTTCGACGCCACCCATCTCCCCACGGGCCGTTACACCATCGCCACCCACACCCCCGGCGCCACACCACACATCCAGCCCTTATTGCTCCTCCGCTAAGCATCCTCCACCCTCCCGATCCCCCCGTACGGGGCTGCTGGGAGTGAACGATGTTACGCGATTGCCACCTATTCACCGATGTGCTACATTACAGTGGCATGAGTGCATTCGACAACATCAAGACGCGCGCGGGAGATCTGTTTCGGCGTCTGTATTTTTCCCAGCGTACACCACGTGAAGAACGCACGGGACGTTTCACACGCAATGAGACCGCGTTGATTCTCATTGCAGCGCTTATCGGCGCTGCCACGGGCGGCGTGATTCAACTGTTCAATCACGCGGTGGAATTCGCTGGTGATAGCTTCCTCCAGCTTTTCGCGCTCTCACAGCGCAACGAGTACTGGCAGTATTTACTCATCCCCCTTATTCCTGCACTGGGCGGACTCCTCGTGGGCCTGTTCCAGACCTTTGTGATAAAGCAGCACGCGGGTCATGGCGTGCCGGAAGTGATTCTTGCATCGCGCTTTGCCAGGGGACGCATACACCGACGCACGCTCTTCCACAAGCTGGTCACCGGAGCGCTCTCCATCGGCTCGGGCGGTGGTGGCGGACGCGAGGGTCCGATTATCCATGTGGGCGCGGCGGTGGGAATGAGCATTGCCCAGGCCCTGCGTCTCACCCACGATCAGAGCCGCACGCTCATCGCCTGTGGCGCCGCCGCCGGCATCAGCGGTATTTTCAACGCGCCCATGGGCGGCGTGATGTTCGTCCTCGAGGTTATTCTCGGAGACTTCCGTCTGAAAACCTTTACTCCAGTCGTGGTCTCGGCCGTCACGGCCACGGCTATCACGCGCAATGCCTACGGCAGTTTCACGTTGATCAGCGCGCCGTCGGATTTCGGCATCGCGCTGCCGGAGTATCTGCTCTTCGCGCTGCTGGGCGTGGTCATCGGCCTTGCAGCCGCATACTTCACGCGCGTGATGGTCTTCGTCGAATCCCATAAGTGGCGTTTGCAACGCTTTCCCCGCGCGATGCGTCCCATGATCGGTGGCCTCACAGCCGGTGTGTTCATTCTGTTTCTCCCGGAATTGATGGAGCAGACCTATCGTCCGGTGAATCAGGCCCTGCACGCCTCGCTACCCATCTGGCTCATGCTGCTTGTGGCCTTGCTCAAACCCTGGCACACCGCAGTCACCACAGCTTCTGGCGGTACGGGAGGGGTGTTCGCCCCCGCGCTGAAA
>JAMIQH010000167.1:0-9940 GCA_035914695.1 Bacteroidota bacterium
TGACGCCGCCCTTCTCACGCTGATCGACCGTTATCCTGCGCTCTACTGCACGGTGTTGCCCGATACCCAAGGCACGCACGTGCCGAAGACCTCGCGTCTCTCGTCATTGCTGGATGCCATTCTCCCGCACGACATCGCCATTGAACAAAACTATCCGAATCCGTTCAGCGATGTCACATCGTTCACCTTCCGTCTCGGCAAGGAAATGAACGTACGCCTCGCCGTTTACGACGCCATGGGACGCGAGCGCGCGGTACTCGTCAACGGCCCCCATCAGCGCGGCGTGCATTCCGTGCCGTTCCGCAGCGGCACGCTGCCCAGCGGGCTGTATTTCTATCGCATCGACAGCGACGCCGGCACCATACAGCGCAAGATGATACTCGCACGCTGAACACCTGAATACACTTCCCCCCGCCTCGGTCAAGACCGGGGCGGGGGGGGAGGATTCTCTCGAATCGTTCCGATATTCGACCTCAGCTGCAACCCGCAACCCCGCACGCCCCTCCCCTCGCTCACCCCGCCCGGAAGGTCACGCGTGTCATGCCGGAGCCGCCTTCGTTCCATTCGCCGAGTTGGAAACTCTCCACAAAATGCAGGTCGCGCAACCAGGCGTGTACACGGCTGCGCAGCGCGCCGGTGCCTTTGCCATGAATGATGTCCACGCGCAGCAGACCCGACGACCAGGCCTGCAGGAGAAAGCGGTCGAGTTCGCGTATGGCTTCGTCGCCGTACATGCCGCGAATGTCGATTTCGTTGCTGTCCACCAGTTCCATGCCCTGCGTGCGCACCGGCTCGGGCTTGCCCGCGTCGCGGTAGCGGCGCAGCTTGTCCACCTCCACCTGCATGCGCATGCTGCCGAAGGCCACCTCGATGCGCTTGCCCTGCGCCACATCCAGCACGGTGCCGCGCGTGGCGGGCGAAGCGGCGAGATACACCTCGTCGCCGGGCATGAAGGGCCGCTCCACCTCCTCGTGTCGCGTTTGCTCGGGGACCAACTCGCGCAGGGCCTGTTCATTGGCACGGCGGCGTTCATCGAGTTGCTCGTGCGCCGCGCGTATGGCTTCTTTCGACGCCTTGCTCTCGCGCAATTCACGAATCGTGCTTTCCACCGCGGCGTTGGCGTCGTCGAGTATGCGCCGGGCTTCCTCGAGCGAGCGCTGCTTGACCTCGCGCAATTCCTTGCGCACATCGCGCAGCTTCTCATCGTATTCGCGGGCGAGTTCGCGATACTCGCGCTCGAGTTGCTCGGAGGCGCGCAAACGATTGCAGAGATCCTGCGACTGCTTTTCCACTTCGGCCAGCAAATGCTCCAGCGCATCGGATTGCGTGCCCACGATGGAGCGCGCGCGCTCGATAATGGCGGGCGCCATGCCGTGGCGGCGCGTGATTTCGAAAGCGTAGCTGCTGCCCGGCAAACCCGCGCGGAATTGGTACGTGGGTTGCAAGGTGCCGAGATCGAATTCCATCGCGGCGTTCTCCATGCCCTCATACTCGTGCGCGAAGGCCTTGAGCATGCCGTGATGCGTGGTGGCGATCACATGGGCGCGCAACGCGGTGAGATGCTCGAGAATGGCCGCGCCCAGCGCCGATCCTTCGGAGGGATCGGTGCCCGTGCCGATTTCATCGATCAGCACCAGCGTGCGCGCCCCCGCGGCATCCACAATGCGCGCGAGACGGCTGATGTGCGAGCTGAAGGTGCTGAGATCGTTTTCCAGCGATTGCTCGTCGCCGATGTCCACGAGCACGTTTTCATACACAGGCAATGTGCTCTCTTCATCGCAGGGCACGGGCATGCCCGATTGCACCATGAGCGCTATGAGCCCCACGGTTTTCATGGCCACGCTTTTACCGCCGGCATTGGGACCGGTGATGATGATGGTGGTGGCCGCATCGCCGATGGTGATGTCGAGAGGAATCACATCGCGCATCTTTTTGTGCAGCAGCAGCACGGGATGCCGGGCCTGCTGCACACGCAGGGGCGCGTCCCTCCGCACGCGTGGACAGGATGCGAGCACGTCGCGGGCGTAGCGTGCGCGGGCGTACAGCGCGTCGATATCGGCATAGGCCTCGAGGCCGTGCAATACCGCCTCGACTTCGGGACGCACGCGCGCGGTGAGTTCGGTGAGTATGGTGGCGATTTCGCGCACTTCCGCGAATTGCAGATCGCGAATGTCGTTGTTCAGCTCCAGCGTCTCCGAGGGCTCGATATACACGGTTTGCCCGGTGGCGGAGGTGGAATGAATGAAGCCCTGAATTTGCCGCTTGAACTCGGCCTTCACCGGCAGCACCATGCGTCCATCGCGCATGGTCACCAGTTCTTCCATCACCATGTCGCTTTCCGACACGCGTTTGAGAATGCCCTCCATGCGCCGGCGCAGATGGCCGGATTTTTCGATGATGTCCTGGCGTATGGCGCGGAGCTGCTTGCTGGCATTGTCCTTCACATTGCCTTCGTCGTCGATCACGCGCTCGATGTGGAATTCCAGCGCCTTGTTCTCCGGCAACGCCTCGGCGAGCGAGGTGAGCAGCAACAGGCGTTCGCGGCGTTTGAGCAAAAAGGCGCGCAGCGTGCGCATGATTTTGAGCGCACGCAATATGTGCAAACAGTCCTCGGCGAGCACCATGCTCCCCTCTTTGGCCGCGCGATGCAGCGCGGGACGAATATCCGCCACATCGTCCAGCGGCGGGGTGTCGTCGGCATCGAGCAGGAGGCGCAGCTCGGTCACCCGCGCGAGTTCGTCGTTGATCTCGGCGGGGATGATGGACGGTTCGAGCGCTTCCACGCGGGCGCGCCCAAAGCCCGAAGCGCAGTATCCCGCGATGTGGCTGCGGATACGCGCGAATTCCAGCGTCTCGATGGCATCGGCGAAAGGCGCGCGATCAGGCACCGGCGCCTCCAAGCAACGAGCGCACGAGCATTTGCACCTTGGCGCCGTCGGCCTTGCCCTTGAGTTCCTTCATCAGCGGACCCATCACGCGGCCGAGATCCTTCATATCCGTGGCATTGTCGCGCGCGAGTGAGGCCTTGATGGTTTCGAGGAGTTCCTCATCCGAAAGCTGCGCGGGCAGGTAGCGCGAGATCACGGCGAGTTCGGCTTCCTCCTGCGTGGCCAGATCCTCACGGCCCGCCTGGCGGTACTGCTCGATGGCTTCGCGGCGCTTTTTCGCTGCCGTGGTGAGGATGGCGAGTTCGTCGTCGGGTCCGGGCGTGGAGCCCACCTGACGTTTCTCGAATTCGAGAATCGCGGCGCGCAGTGTGCGCAGGGTTTCGAGCGTGAGTTTGTCACCGCTTTTCATCGCCGCTTTCATGTCGTCGGAAATGCGGGTGGAGAGTGTCATGATGCCTTCCGCGATGGTGAAAAAAAAGGAGGCAACCGTCGCCGACGCTTGCCTCCGATGTTCGGTACAGTGGCGTCAGAACTTGACCAGCGCCGAGTAGTTGATGCGCAAGGCGTCCGCGCGGCGGAGTTCCGATTGCACATCGTTCACGATACCCATGCGCGACCCCTGGTCGATGCGCATGGACATGATGATGTTCGGGTTGTTCATGCGCTTCTGATACGCGATGTCGGTAATGGCCGTCACCGGTATGATGCTGTCGTCGATCTGGATGCGTTCGTCTTCGCCGACCCAGATGTAGGAGAGCAGGCGCTTGTTGTTGATTTTCTCCACCGACACGGCCTGCGGCAGAGTGTAGCGGACCTTGATATCCACTTCACGCAACACGGTGGTGACCATGAAGAAAATCAGCAGCATGAAAATGATATCCGGCAGCGAGGCGGTGGGAATGCCCTGCTGTGTCTGTGCGAGTTTTTTCTGGAATTTCATCGTCTCTGCTCCTTATCCCTGTTCCGCCTGAGCGGGTTCGGCCAGGGAAATGCGTTGCGGAATGGCCTCGCGGATTTCCTGAATCTGCTGCTCGGTGGCCTGTTCCAGAGAAATGCCGTACTTCTCGCGGGCGTATTCCTCGCGCAGCGAGGTGTACGCCATCTTGAGCTGATCCATCACGTCGATGTAAATCTTGTAAGGCGTGTCCCGCACGGTTTTGTAGGAGATGATCAACTTCGGATTCGCCTTGATGCGGGCGATGATTTCACCCTTGATCTGGGGAACGCCGATGATCTTCTCGTCCAGCAGCACATCACCCACCTCGTTGACGAGGAGATTGGCGATATTATCGGATTTCACCGCCACCTGCTCTGCGTTTTCGATCCACGGCGGCAGCACCAGATCGATACCGGTGTCGACATCGATGGTGGTGGTCACCAGGAAGAAGAGCAACAGCAGGAAGGAGATATCCGCCATGGAACTGGTCGGAATCTCAACCGGCGGTTTTTTGCGTTTGCGAAACATGGTGCACTCCTGCTTGGATGGAAAAAAGGGTGGGGATGGACATCAACCCTTCTTTTTGCGATCCAGCACAACGAGGGAGTCAATCAACTCGATCGAACTCTCTTCCATTTCCACCACGAGCTTGTCGATGCGGGCGACGAAATAGTTGTAGCACACTTGCAGCAACATGGCCACGATCAGACCGAACAGCGTGGTGAGCAATGCCACGGAAATACCGCTGGCGACGATTTCCGGCGAGATGTTCTTCGCGGCCGCGATGGCGTCGAAGGCCTCGATCATACCTTGCACCGTTCCGGTGAAGCCGAGCAGCGGAGCAATGGAGATGAAGGTGGAAATCCAGATCAACCCGCGCTCGAGGAAGGACATCTCGATCGAGCCATAGCTGATCACGGCCTTCTCGGCGGCGTCGATACCTTCGTCGGCGCGCATGAGACCGGCCTGGAACACGCTGGCCACCGAACCGCTGCTCTTCGAGCAGACGTCGATCGCTTTCGGCACACCGCCTTCGTCCAACGCCTTTTTCACTTCGATGATGAATTTCTTCGTGTTGACGCTTGCGCGCGAAATGGAGATGAATTTGAAAATCACGAAGGCAAGACCCAGCACGAGGCAGGCGAGGATCGGCCACATGAAGAAGCCACCCTGATTGAATTTTTCGACCAGGTAATTGATCATGCCGGAGTTGTCACCTGCATCCTGAAGGAGCAGGAAGAAGGTTCCAAGAAGATGCTGCATTGCGGTATGCCTCCATGAATAGGAAAAAAGTGTACGTTCGATTCTATGCCTGCCGTGACGAAACGCGTCGTGGGAAGTGCCGCGAGACCGTCCCCTCAGGGCGGTGCGAGCCATGCTCCGTGTTCGCGCGATGAACCGTGGCAAACGGCCCATTCTCAAAAATACGCCCGATCTCCACGAAACTCAAGCGCGATATGTTAAAAATTGATGGACCGGTCTTTTACGTCGTTGGAGGCATGGAGCCGCTTCCACTTCCCTGCTCACTGATCCGCGGCCGACAGCGCGGCAACAAACATCGAGGTCACCAGCCGCGGCCGTGTGATGGCCGAGCCCACCACGACGGCGTGCGCGCCCATCTGAAGCGCTTCCAACGCGTCCTCCGGTGTCCAGATGCGCCCTTCGGCCACGACAGGCGTGGTGAGACTGAGCGCCAGTTCGTTGATCAGGGAAAAATCGGGATGCCGATAGTCGTCGGTTTGCGTTCCGGGCGTGTACCCCGAGAGCGTGGTGGCGATCACGTCCGCGCCGATCTCCGCCGCGCGCACGCCCTCGCGGTAATTCGCGACATCGGCCCAGAGCGTTCCGGCGAAACGCTTGCGCACCTGTTCAAAAAAGACAAAACCATCCGTTCCGTCCGGTCTCTTGCGCTTCGTCATATCCACGGCCACCGCGTCGGCGCCGGCATCGAAAAGCGCGGCGATGTCGTCTGCCGCGGGAGTGATGAGCGAGGAACCGTCCTCGTAGTTGCCCTGCGTGAACCCGATGAGCGGAATGCGGGTGCGTGCACGCACGCTCCGAACGCGCTCCACTCCTTCGATGCGCAACGCCACGGCGCCGCCTCGTTCCGCCGCGTCGGTGAAAAAGCGGAAGAGCGCGTCGTCCTCCACGCCCTCATCCATGTGGCAGGACACAACCAATCCCCCACTCAAACGCCGTATGAATTCCTCTGCCGTCATCTGTTTCGTCCTTGTCTGCACCTGCCGCATCATGCGACGATTTTCCACACCATGGCGCCGCCGCGCTCCGAAGCGGACGGCGGGGGCTGCACGTTCATGCTCCCGATGCCGTGCTCGGCCGCCGGGTGGCACTCCGTCTCCAATGTCATCTCACAACATACATTCACGCGGCGAATGATGCACGCCGCAATTCACAGCCCATAGGCCAAGGCCATCCACACCCCCGCCACCATCACCACAAGCAGCGTAATCGCGAGGAATGGCAGTGCGATGCGGACGCGTGCGGACACGGCGTAGGGTCGGAAGGCCCGCGCAACCAACGCGCCGCTCCACACGAGGCAGGCGGCATCCACGCCCAGCAGCAGCCAGAACGGCAGCGGCTGCATGTGCCAGGCGGCGGGATTGCGAGAGAACATGGTCAGCCCCAACACGCCAAGCTGCATGGGCAACACCAGCACGCCGGCCCAGGCAAGAGGCACGAGCGCCCAGGCAAGCTGCGCCGCGCGCTGCTTGTATGTCAACGCGGGAAGCAGCGCACGCGCGGACAGCGTGAGCAGCACGCCGTACAGCACGCCCAGCGCGGGTCCGGCACTCAGCAGCGCAAGGAACAACGCGCCGAAGCCCCGTCCACGGTCGCCCGCCGCGGCGAGAGCGAAGACCGTCGCCAGCAGCAGCGGACCTGTGAGCGCAAAAAGGATATGCGTGTAGTTTTTGCGCTCGCTGCGCGCCACGCGCAGAAAGGCCGCATCCGGTGCGTCGACGAGGCGCCAGAGCGTGGAAAAAAGATCCACCACCGGCACGCGGTCGCGCACGAACGCCCCGCAATGCGCACAGCGGAGAACCAGGGGCTGGTTCTCCGCTCCGCACGATGGACAGTGTTCGCCCGCCGTACTCATTCCTACGCTCCGCCGCGCAAGAGTTCGCCCGGCAATGAAGGCGGCGCTATTCTTCCTGGCCGTGGCATTGCTTGTACTTCTTGCCGCTGCCGCAGGGACAGGGATCGTTGCGGCCCGGACGTTTCTCCACGCGTATCGGCTGTCGCTTGCCGGCGATGGCCTCCTGCGGCGCCTCGAGGCCGGGGATGGCCTCGCGATTGCTGTAGCCCATGCCTTCGGAGGATTGATGCGTGGTGATCAGCTCCGACACGCGCGGAGCGCGGGGGCGCGTGGGTATTTGCTGCTCGCGGACGGGATAGAGGCGGAACACCATGCCCAGCACTTCGCGATTGATCATGCCGATCATCTGCACGAACATATCGAAGGCCTCGCGCTTGTATTCGATCAGCGGATCCTTCTGTCCGTAGGCGCGCATGTGAATGCCTTCCTTCAAGTCGTCCATCTCGCGGAGGTGTTCCTTCCAACGGGTATCCACCACCTGCAACATGGCCATGCGCATGAGCTGCTGCATCATCTCGGCACCGAGATCGCCCTCTTTGCGGCGAAGGAAATCCATCGCGGTGGCCACGATCACATCCTTCAAATCCTGCGCGCTGCTGATACTGCGCTTGTTCGGATCGATTTCGAGATCGATGACGAGATTGCGCCGCACTTCCTCGCGCAGCACATCCAGATCGCCCGCTTCCCAATGCGCATCGGCCAGATCCGAGGCGTATTGCTCGACCATGTCCTGAATTTCGTCCTTGAGGTTTTCGCCCAGCAACGCCTGGCGACGCCGCGCGTAAATCACCGTGCGTTGCTGATTCATCACGTTGTCGTATTCGAGCAAGCGCTTGCGAATGCCGAAGTTGTTTTCCTCGACTTTTTTCTGCGCGCGCTCCACCGACTTGGTGATCATCGAATGCGTGATCACCTCGCCTTCCTGCACGCCGAGACGTGTCATGATGCCGGCGATGCGGTCGGATTTGAACAAGCGCATCAGATCGTCCTCGAGCGAGAGGTAGAAACGCGACACGCCCGGATCGCCCTGGCGTCCGGCGCGACCGCGCAGCTGCCGGTCGATGCGGCGCGCCTCGTGGCGCTCGGTACCGACGATGACGAGACCGCCGGCTTCTTTCACGCCCGGACCGAGCTTGATGTCGGTACCGCGACCCGCCATGTTGGTGGCGATGGTGACGGCGCCGGGGAGACCGGCGTTCTGTACGATTTCGGCTTCGCGCTGATGCTGCTTGGCGTTCAGCACGTTATGCGGCACGCCTTTGCGCTTGAGCATGCGCGAAAGCGTTTCCGACACTTCCACGCTGGTGGTACCCACGAGCAGTGGCTGACGGTTGTTGCGGCATTCCTCGATGTAATCGATCACCGCGTTGTACTTCTCGCGTTTGGTTTTGTAAATGTGGTCTTCCTGATCGTCGCGCACGATGGGCCGGTTGGTGGGAATGACCACCACGTCGAGTTTGTAGATTTCGAAGAACTCGCCGGCCTCGGTTTCGGCGGTACCGGTCATGCCCGCCAGCTTGTTGTAGAGGCGGAAATAGTTCTGCAACGTGATGGTGGCCAGCGTCTGCGTGTCGCCTTCGACTTTCACATTTTCCTTGCTTTCGATGGCCTGATGCAAGCCCTCGGAATAACGGCGGCCGGGAAGAATGCGTCCGGTGAACTGGTCGACGATGAGGATTTTGCCTTCCTGCACCACGTATTCCACATCCTTTTCGTACAGGCAATAGGCCTTGAGCAACTGATGCACGGTGTGAATGCGGTCGCTGCGCTCGGCGTAGACCTGCTGGAAGCGGTCCTTCTCCTTCTGCATCTCGGCGGGATCGAGATTGCGGGCCGAGAGCTGGCTCATTTCGCTGGCGATGTCGGGCAGCACGAAAAAGTCGGCTTCCTCCTTCGACGGCGCGAGGAACAGCCGTCCCTTCTCGGTGAGGTCGACGGTATAGGTTTTTTCATCGATGGAGAAATACAGCTCCTCGATGATCTCGGGCATGCGGCGTGCGTTGTCAGCGCGGTACACGTTTTCCGTGCGCTGCATCAGGGCCTGATTTTCCGGCTCGCTGAGCACTTTCAGCAGCTTCTTGTTCTTGGGCAAGCCACGTTGCGCGCGGTAAATCAAAACACCCGCCTCGTCCTTTTTGTCCTCTTTGAGAAGGCGCTCGGCCTCGGCGAGGATTTTCGCCACGTAAGCGTTCTGCGCGTTCACCAGGCGGTCGACGCGCGGCTTCATTTCGTCGAATTTATGGTCGCCGCTGTCGCCCACCGGACCACTGATGATCAGCGGGGTGCGGGCTTCATCGATCAGCACGGAATCCACTTCGTCCACGATGGCGAAGTTGTGGTCGCGCTGCACGAGATCGGCGGTTTCGATCACCATGTTGTCGCGCAGGTAATCGAAGCCGAATTCGTTGTTCGTTCCGTAAATGATGTCGCGGGCGTAAATGTCGCGGCGATCCTGCGGCCCCATCCAGTTTTGAATGCAACCCACCTTCAGGCCGTGCCATTCGAACACGATGCCCATCCACTCGCTGTCGCGACGGGCGAGATAGTCGTTGACGGTCACCACATGCACGCCCTTGCCGGGCAGCGCGTTGAGGTAAATGGGCAGTGTTGCCACGAGCGTCTTGCCTTCGCCGGTCGCCATTTCGGCGATTTTGCCCTGATGCAACACGATGCCGCCGATGAGCTGCACGTCGAAGGGCACCATGTCCCAGACCATTTTATTGTCCACGACATTGTATTCGGTGCCCACCAGACGGCGGCAGGTTTCCTTCACCACGGCGTAGGCCTCGGGCAGGATGTCGTCGAGCACGTCCTCGATGGTTTCCTTGAGGGATTCGCGCAATTCCTTCATGCGGTCGTGCAGCCCCTCTCTGTCGATACCAGCGGCATCCTCGCTGAGTTGGCGCTGGATTTCGGCGATTTCCGTCTCAATGCCTTCGGTTTCCTGGCGGATGCGCTCGCGAAATTCCTGCGTCTTGGCGCGCAGCGCATCGTCGCTCA
>JAMIQH010000168.1:0-7306 GCA_035914695.1 Bacteroidota bacterium
GGCGATCGCGGCGTCCACATACGGATTGTGCGCCACTCCTCGCGCCGCGCGCTCCTTTCGATCAACCAGCGTCCCGGTAACAGGCGAGGGCAATTCTATGGTCGCGCCGTCGGTGTATACCCACGCAAAGGGTTCGCCGAGTTGCACCGCACTATTCAGGGCGCGTGTGACAATCGTGGCGCTTTCGGGAATCAGTGTGTCGGCCAGCGCGTCGAGGCCGCACCAGACCAGACCCGCGTGATTGCGCCGCACCCAGAGATGCCGCGACGTGTAGCGGCACTCGTTGCAGAGCTGTACGTGGGTGAGCGCCGCGGTGAACGGCAATTGCGTTCCGTTCAACTCTTCGGGAAGGGGAATACTGATAATGCACGAGGTCATTTCGTCCACGGTGGAATCGAAATCCTGTGCGCAATTGCGCAAAGCCGCATCGAGTGGACACAGCTCGCATGAGAAGCGACGGTTGCAGAGACGGTGCGCGAGAATGCCCGCCTCGGACCAGACGCAAAGAGGTGCTTCGTTCGTTGTTGAATTCATACGTGCCACACTGTTGCCGGATGAATGTTCATGTGTGGGAAGGGAGTGTCCCGGTTGCCGGTCGTCGTGCCGTGATGTTCTGTTCATGGGGTGTTCCATCTTCTGACCATTCGTTCCTCAAAGCGCACTTCGCGGCGCCGACATACCGGGATACTCTCCGTTCATCAGTGTTACTTGCTCCGTCGCGTCACGACGGATCGGTCACCGGGCTGCTCGTGCGGATATTTTCGGTGCGGCCGGTGGCCAAATCGATCACGGCTTCCTCTTCCTCCACGTGATGCGGGAAAATGGGGAGGTATTTCACCGCCATGGCGAAGAGCACGAAGCCCAGCGTCACGATGGATATCGTTACCGCCAACTCGCCGATGGAAGGAAAGTAGCTTTGGCCGAAATGCTCACTGTAATATCTCTCGACCGAGGTCATGGTGACGTTCAGGCGATTCGTGACAAAGCCCAGCACCACCGACACGGCGGTGAAGAACAAGCCGCGTCTCGTGCGTCCCCATCCCTTCACGTTGAAAAGAACCAGCGGAATGATCAGCATGAAGCCCAGCTCCAGCCACATCATCGCTGCCTCGAAGCTGCCGTCGAACAGCAGCGGCAAGGCCCCGCGATTGCCGAGATCGAGGAAGCGTAGCGTGAAAAACACCAGCAGCACACCGATCATGATGCGCGCGAGTTCGCGCAGCAGCGGCGTCTCCAGCGTTTTCTGGAATGCCCGCGCCGAAAGATACGACTCGACGATGGTCATACCGAGACCCACGCATATCGCGCTCACGAAAAACAGCACCGGCAGCAGGGGCGAATACCAGAAGGGGTGCATTTTTTGCGGCACGATCAGGTACAACGAACCGAGCGACGATTGATGCAGCATCGAGAGTAAAATGCCGAGAATGATCAACGGAACGGTGAGGGCCTTCATGACCTTCAGCGCTTTGTGCAAACGGAAGCGCTCGAGTACCACCGGACTGAATTCCAGCGCGAGCACGGTGGTGTAAATCATCACGCACATGGCGACTTCGAACAACACCGAATGCGGATTCTGGTAAATGAGCGCGTGCCAGATCACCCACGGACGCCCGAGATCGAACATCAAGCCCACAATGACCAGCGTGTATCCGAGGAAAGCCGTGAGTATGGCTGGTCGCGCGATGGGCTTGAAACGCTTGATGTTGAAAATGTACACGATGCCGGCGATGGTGAATCCACCGGCAGCAAGTCCCACGCCGGTCACCACGTCGAAACCGATCCACAGTCCCCACGGCGTCATGTCCGAGAGATTGGTGGAAGCTCCGAGGCCCCAACCGAAGCGTACGATGGTGGCAATGCCGCCGCCGAGCAGGAACAATGCCGCAACGATTTTCCAGAAGGTGATCTTACGCACCATGATTGCCTCCTTGCTTTTTATTGGCGGCTTGCTCTTCCTCGAAGCGACGCACATCGTCGCGACGACTGGTGATCCAGTACACGGCGCCAAGCGCCACGCCGGCTGTGACCACAACGTTCGGAATGTGCTTCAACACATTCCAGGTTTTCTCGGGCAGGGGAGTGTGCTCGACCTTGGTGATGAAGCCCAGATCCTCGAAGGGCACGGGAGAAATGTAGAACACCGATGTTCCGCCCACTTCGCTCTTGCCGTACACCTTCTGCACGTAGCTGTCGGGCGCTTCCTTGATGCGGCGCGTGGCTTCGGCCAACAGCGTTTCGCGATCTCCGTACACGGTGGCTTCGGCGGGACATGCCACGCTGCATGCCGAGGCCCGGCCGCCGTCGGCTCCGGTGGTCATTTCAATAATGTGGTCGCGGTCCTCGATCTTGATGGTTCTATCCTCGATCACCATGCGTTCGCCGCGGCGGTCGAGCACGAAGCCGTCCTTGTCCGTTTTCATATCGGCGGTGAGATGGCGTTCGGCATGGCACATGGTGCATTTGCGCACCTTGGGCGACATGGCGTGCCATTCGTATTTCGGAATGTCGAAGGGACAGGCCAGCATGCAGTAACGGCAACCGATGCACTTGTTGGTGTCCCAGGTCACCGCGCCGTCGGCGGTCTTTTCCAGGGCTCCCACAAGGCAGGCCGAGGCGCACGCGGGTTCGACGCAGTGCTGGCACATGCGGCGTACCCACAGCTCGTTGCCGTCCTTGAGCTGATGATGTTCGAGAAGGGTGAAGTTCTTGTCGTTGAGAACAGTATTCTCCTCATCCGGGAAATGGTGGATTTCCTGGCAGGCGGTACGGCAGGCGCCGCAACCGACACAGAGGGAGAGATCGATGAGAAGGGCGTGTGACATGGAAACAGCTCCTGATTACGGTACAACAGCGGGACGAGGTGGACGGTGATACGCGACAGAGGTACCCGCTCAGCGCAGGAACTGCTCTTCGAACGCGTTGAGTCCCTTCTCATCGAGATGATCCAGCGAACCGGCGACAGGCACACCGCCATCGAGCATGGCCTCGCCCACGGCGGGCTGCACGCTACCGGCGGCAATGAAATCGCGGAAGCGCTTGACTTCATCCTTGATCCATCCGATCGCCTGCTCGGCAACGCGCATCACCTGCAAACTTGCGGCCATTTCGGTGGCGTCGACCATGAACAACCAGCCGTCCTTGTACGGATTCTCGCTGATCAATCCGGGATTTTCCAGCACGTCGCGATTGATGGCGGCGATGCGGCCCGACACCGGCGCGACAAGATGCATGAGTTTGTTGCCGTGCTGAATGCCGATCACCGGGTCACCCTGGCGCACGAACTCGCCCACGGAAGGCAGCGTGACCGCCTGAATGCTGCCGAGCGCTTTCTGCACGAAATCATCGATGCCGACACTCACGCTGTCTCCGTCCTGCAGACGGGCCCAGGTGTGGCCGGGATGGAAGAATACGCCCTTCGGCACGCGCAACGTTTCGCGCTTGCTCGCCGGAGCGGCATTGGGCACGGCGGCCATGATCGGGTATTTTTTGTGGCGCGCCTGAATAATGAGATCCACCGCGAGCAGGAGGACCACGAACAGGATGACGAATAAGGCTACCATGACGAACTCCTATTGGAAAGAATGGGTGTGTTGAATTTTGCCTCAGTTCAACTGATTAAAAATCCAACAACAATCGTACCAAGCGGTGCGCAGTACTGTTGTCGGCAAGCAACATATTCAAAATAAACACGTTGAGGGATTTACTTCACAAAATGGGCGAGATAATGCAATGCAGGGTTGTTGAGGAATTCATCAGTCGGTTTCCACCTATTTTTGCGAACCATCTCCCTAAATCATAGAAAAACAATAGCTTACGATGTGTTGATAAATTCAACGGTGACATTTGAAAAATTCAACACTTTTTTGCTCATGGTATCGAATCCGATCCTGCTCCGCGTCTTCACCGACACACACCGAAGCATCTCAAGGAATTGACCATGCATTGTGGAGATGCCTACCCAGCCACTTCGCATCATGGTGCATGAATTCCATGGAAAAAATTCCACACATACTTGTAGTAGATGCAACGTTGCTGTAATTTTGCATTCTACGATCCACACGAGGTGAAGTCATGGAAAGCAATCTCCGCAAATACAAGGGCATGAAGATACTCATCGTCGATGACGATGAAGCGATGTGCCTGTTGTTGAAGCGACTCTTCGAACGCCAGGGACTGCTGGCCATGATCGCTCTCGATGGAGAGACGGGCCTGGACAAGTTCCGCAAGGAGGAACCCGACACGGTGGTGCTCGACATCATGATGCCGGGCATCGGCGGCCGCGAAACCATGGTGCGCATGCGGCAGATCAATGCCGATGTGCCGGTGATGTTTATGACCGCCGTCGCGGGCGTGTCGGGAGCGGTGGACGCGATGAAAGCGGGCGCGTTCGACTATATCGCGAAGCCGTTCGAAATGGCCGAGATGCTCGATGTGGTGGGACGTGCGCTCGAAGAACGCCTCGCACGGAAAAAACACTTCTCCGGTGCACGCGAACGCAAGGATCAGGAGGACGACATTCTTCGCCTCATGGGAACAAGCGATGTCATCGTCGAACTCGCCTCCGTGGTGCGACGCGTGGCGCGCACGCAGTTTGATGTTCTGATCACAGGCGAGCAGGGAACAGGTAAATCCATCGTTGCCAAGGGTTTGCACGATTACAGTGCGCGCGTCTCCTACCCATTTTCCGCCGTGGCCTGTGATGCCATGTCGGAGGATATGCTCGAACGCGAACTGTTCGGCTATGAAAAAGACGCCGTGCCCGATGCCGACGACCCGCAGGAAGGCTGCTTCGAACGCAGCAACGGTGGCACGTTGTATCTGCAGGAAATTTCCGCACTGTCGCCCAAGCTCCAGTCGCGTCTCCTCCACGCCATGCAGAGTCGCGCCGTGGTGCGCGTGGGATCGGATGTTCCCATACCCGTCGATGTCCGTGTTGTCGCCTCCACCACGCGCGATCTGACGGAATTGGTGGACGACAAGCAATTTCGCGCCGATCTTTACTATCGTCTCAACGAATACGGCCTGCATATTCCCTCCTTGCGCGAACGGAAGACCGATATTCCGTACCTGGCTTCACGATTCATCGTGCAAGCCAACAAGGAACTCGACAAAAACATCACCGGCTTCACGCCCAAGGCGCTGGACAAGCTGCTTGGCTTCAACTGGCCGGGCAATGTTTCGCAACTGCGCGCCGTGGTGCGCCGCGCGGTGCTGTTTGCCGATGAGTATATTGCCGCTGAGCAGCTCGATTTGGAGAGTGAAAGCGAGCGCGGGTTTATGAGTCCCTTCACCGCCGAGGTGGACGAAACCGATCTCGATCAGGGCTATTCGCTCAAGGATCACGTGCGCAAACATACCGCGCAGGTGGAGCGCCAGATATTGCTTGAAACCCTCAAGCGCACCGGTTGGAACAAGGCCAAGGCCGCCCGCATTCTGCAGATCGATTACAAGACCATGCAAACCAAGGTCAAGGAGTATCGCCTGCACGATCCGCAGGGTTGATCGCCGCTCCTGTTCGCTTGACCAATCACATGGATGGCATGGCCCCGCGCCATGTCATCCTTTTCGTACCATGCGCGCTTCGCCCGCGCCCAGTTCCGCCACCACCATGACCACGCGCATACCCAACGTTTTCGTCATTGTGTTCTTTCTTATTCTCATCGCAGCCGCGGCGACATGGGTGTTGCCAGGTGGCGAGTACGCGCGGGAAACGCAGGTCATCGCGGGAGTCGAGCGCGAGGTGCCCGTTGTAGGTTCGTACACGCAGGGCAAAGCCAATCCGCAATTGCTCGAGGTCTTCGTCGCTCCCCTCAAGGGCTTCGTGCGCCTCACCGAAATCATCGCCTTCATTTTTATCGTGGGCGGCGCCTTCGCGCTGATGAATGAAACGGGCGCCATTGCGGCGGGCACGCTGCGGTTGGTGCGCGCGCTGCGCGGCAGGGAATTCCTGATCATTCCCATCGTGATGACGTTTTTCTCACTGTTCGGTGCGGTGTTCGGCATGTGCGAGGAGGCGATTCCCTTCGTACTGATTTTCGTGCCTCTCGCGCTGTCGCTCGGCTACGATTCGCTGGTGGGAGTATCCCTGAGCTTCGTCGCGGCGGGAACGGGCTTCGCCGGTGCCTTCATCAACCCCTTCACGCTGCAAATCGCGCAGGGCATCGCCGGCGTGCCGCTGGTGTCCGGCTGGGAATACCGCGTTGTCGTTTGGCTGGTGGTCACCACGGCCGCCATCGCCTGGGTGATGGTGTATGCCGCGCGCATCCGCAAGGATCCCACACGCAGCCCGATGTACGACCTCGATCGCGAACGCCGCGAGGAGATTCTTCGCCAGCAACAGGAGCAGCAGCATTTCACACTCCGCCACGGCCTGTGCCTCGGCATATTACTGGCGGGCGTCGTGCTCATGATCGTGGGTGTGACCTTGTGGCAATGGTACATCAATGAACTCGCCGGACTGTTCCTCGGCATGGGTGTGCTGTCGGGAATCGTGGCGGGGCAGGGACCGAATCTGCTCGCGAAGCATTTCATCGCGGGGCTCAAGGACATGACCAGCGCCGCCATCATCGTTGGCTTCACCGGCGGCATCATCGTGATTCTCGAAGACGGTGGCATCATGGACACCGTGCTGCACGGTCTCGCGGCCATGACCGCCAGCATGCCCCGCGTGCTCGCCGCTGATGCGATGTACGCTATGCAGATGGTGCTGAACTTCTTCATTCCCTCCGGCTCCACCAAGGCGGCGCTCACCATGCCGCTGATGGGCCCGCTTGCCGATTTGTCGGGACTGACGCGGCAAACCGCCGTGCTGGCCTATCAACTCGGGGATGGTTTCACCAACATGATCATACCCACGTCGGGCGTGACCATCGGCACCTTGAGTATGGCGAAAATTCCCTTCGACCGCTGGTTCCGCTGGCATTTGCCCTTGCAACTCGTCTTCGTCGTGCTGTCCATTCTCCTGCTCATCTGGCCCGTGCTCACGCATTGGCAGTGATGCCCTTGTTTTACTTTTCCCGCAAACACCGTATGAAAAACTCCCGCACCCCGCGTTCTTTATTCCTTGCAGTGTTCGCCCTGATGCTTATCACTTCGATGGCGCAGGCGCAAACCGCCACGCGCCACACCTTGCGCGCGGGCGACACGGTGCGCACCATCGCGGTGGGAAGTTGGGTAAGCAACACACCCGAGGAAGCGAATCCCTTCGACGGACGCGTGGTGGTGCTGGAATTCTGGTCCACCTGGTGCGGACCCTGTATCAAGGCCATCCCGCATCTCAATGCGCTGGCGGACGAGTTCACCC
>JAMIQH010000169.1:0-6195 GCA_035914695.1 Bacteroidota bacterium
ATCATGAAATTGCTCAGCGCACGCTCAAGCGTGGCGCCGCGCCCGGTGTACAGCGGAAAACCGCTGCCGCTGAGTTTGGCCCCGCGGTCGAAATCGAGCATGCCGAGTTTGCGCCCCAATTCGATGTGATCCAACAGCGTCCAGTCGGGCTGCTCGCGCAATACCGCGGTGTCCTCGGGAATCCATTCGCGCACCATCACATTGTCGGACGCGCTGCGACCCACCGGCACATCGGGATGGCACATGTTGGGCAGATAGAGTAGTGCATTCTCCAACGCCGACTCCACGCCGCGCAAATCCTCGTCGAGCGCCTTGATCTTGTCCGAAACAATTTTCATCTCGGCGATCTTTTCATCGGCATTGATCTTGTCCTTTTTCAGCCGCGCGATCTCCTCGCTCACGCTGTTGCGCGTGCTCTTGAGTTGCTCCACCTCCGTGATGATGTCGCGGCGGTTGCGGTCGAGTTGCAGCACGGCGTCGAGGTCGCCTTTTTCGTTCTTGTTCGCTATGCCCTGGCGGATCAGCTCGGGCTGTTCGCGGATGCGTTTGATGTCGAGCATGAGTGCTATGATCTCCGTGTGATTAACCGAATCGGGGATCCGAGAGTAAATCCGTGTGCTGCGCGCCCTCCCGGATCTGGAAGCGCAGACGTTCGAGGCCCTGGCGCACGGTGGAAAGCCGCCGCCCCGCCACCGCCTCGAATTTCAGTGTGATAAACGTACTGTCGGCCGGTCGATTCGCCGACTGACCGATTTCCATCGACGTCGTGGTCTCGATCACACCGGCGTCGAAGCCAAACACCTGCGCGATTTCCTGAGCGAAGGTGTAACGCGACAAGGCCTCGGGGCCCGACACATGGTACACGCCTGTGCAACCGCGTTCCACCAACGTCAGCAGGGCGAATGCCAGATCGTCGGCCAGCGTGGGATTGCCGATCTGATCGGTGACCACTTTGAAGGGTACAGCGCGTTCACATTGTTCGAGCACCCACGACACGAAATTTCGCCGCACCTCGTAGCCGGTACCGTACAGCACCTGCGTGCGGGCGATCACGCCTTGCACCGGCGCGGTGAGCAGGGCGTTTTCGGCGGCGAGCTTCGCTTTGCCATAGTAACTCAGCGGCGCGGGACGCGACTGCTCGTCATAGGGTCCGCTTTTTCCGTCGAACACGTAATCGGTGGACACCTGCACAATGCGGCAGCCCTCGATGCGTCGTGCGGCGATGATTAAATGCTTCAGTCCGTCCACATTGATGCGCCACGCATGCACACGATCGGTTTCGCATGCGTCCACATCCGTCATGGCAGCCGTGTTGATGATCACGTCGGGTCGCCAGGCCCCGAGCAAACTCTTCACATCCTGCAGACGGGTGATATCGAGCTGTTGGTAGTCGAAGCGGCTGTTGATGAAAAAGGTTTTCGGCGCGAGATCCGTGAGGAGAATGTCGTCATTCGTTTCAACGGCCAACGCCAGCGCGACCTTTTGCCCGAGCAGACCGTGGGCGCCTGTGACGAGATACCTCATGCCGCCGCTCCGAGGTGATCGCGCAAACGCTCCATGCCGCGCGATCCCGGAATGGACACCACGAAGGCCGCCGCGCGCGCCGCGCGTTCCGCCGCCACCGCCGTTTCCTCGCCGTGTGCGAGGCCCCAGGCGAACACGCTGCCGAAGGCATCGCCGCAACCTGTGGGGTCGACGATGGCCGGTGGCGCGACGGGAGCGACGTGCAATACGGTGCCGTCGGGGTCGTACACATCCGCGCCCGCTTCTGCCCGCGTGATGACGAGTCGTGTCCGTGGTGCTTCGTTGAACAACGTCTCGCGTGCCCGCTGCTCGTGCTCGTCGTTCATCAGCGCGACGAATTCGCGCTCGTTGCATTGGAGAACATCCGCCGCGTTAGCCCAGCGCGCGCGGTCCGCCGTGGGCGAGGGTTCGCGCCGACCGTCGCGATGCACGCGATAGGCGATCATGTGCGCATCGATGTACACGAGGCGGCCCGAGCCGCGCAGCATGGCCGCGTGCTCCACCGTCATGTCGTGCCCGGTCATCATGTTGAGATACACCAATCGCGCCGCGGGCAACAACGGTTCGAGCCATTCGGGAGCGATCGATCCGAGACTGCGCACGAGTTGCGTGTTGTACGAGGAACGGGAATCGTGGTACAGCCGCACGCGGGTGTTGGCTTCGGGTACTTCCCTGCACGCGGCAATGTCGATATTCGGATACAAAGCGGCGAGGCGATGCAGTTCGTCGGCCGCATCGGCGCCGTAGGGAAACACCGGCACAATGCGGTCGTCCACGCCGACAGCGGCGAAGGCGCTCAGCGGAAAGGTGATGCCGCCGGCACTCTCGTACACGCTGCCATCGAGCGCGTGTATTTCATCGAGAACGAGATGTCCGAGTACGAGAATATTCATCGCCCCGGCTTCATCCCGGCTTCCTCCTCGCGCTTGCGCAATTGCTGCTCGCGCTGTTCGAGTTCGCGCAGCTTGCGTTGCAGTTCAAGCATGCGGCGATTGTAGGAGGATTGCATCGGTTCTTCGTTTTCAAATTCCTCGCCGGCAAACACGCGGCCGAACAGCCAGTGCTCGCGCATCGCATGTATGCCGCGCGCCGCTTGCGAAGCCGCATTGCTGGCGTCGTAACTCACGTCGGTCAGTGCCGTGAGCAGCGTGACCAGGGTGTCGTACAACTCACGATCCTTGAGCAGCGCACCCACCGTGCCGCGTCCGTTTTGCATATCCTCCACGATCGATGCGGTGCTGTTGGTGAGGCGGCTGGTGTTCATGAGCGCCGTGTCGGCGCGCAGCGCGATGCGGTCCACCACGGTGATGGTGCCGCGCAGCAGTTGCGAGAGGTTGTCGAGCTGCTGATTGGTTTTCTTCAATCCGGTCTGCGTTTCCGAGGCGATGGAAATCAGACTGTTGTAGAGTTCGTCGTCGGTGAACAACCGACCCACCGTGCCCTTGCCCTCGTTGATCGAGCGCAGCAGTCGATTGAGTTCGGCGGTCACCATGCGCGCGGTATCGGTGATGGCGGTCACATTTTCCGTGAGTCCGCCAAGGGCGAACGGCGGCACACCCTCGATGTACCCGTAATCCGCGATGGCCGAGGCCTTGGCCGATCCGATCGAAAGATTGATGTACTTGTTGCCCACCAATCCTTCCTGCTTGATCTCCGCCTTGGAATCGCTTTTGATGAATTTGCGAATATCCGTGTCGAGGCGCAGCAGCAGCCGCACGGAATCGGCGGATTCGGTGAGTGTGATGCTGGACACCGTGCCGATGTTGTAGCCCGAGAGCACCACGTAGGCGCCGGGCTTGACGCCCTCGGCGGTGGCAAAATTCACCTGCACATAAAACACCGAACTGAAGAGCTGGCTTTTTTCACCGATGAAAAAAATCCCGATGCTGAAAGCGAGCATGCCGATGAATATGAGAAATCCGACGCGGGCGCGTGAGAGTGTGGTTTTCATCAGAGCACCAGTTTGAAAAAGGCACGGGTGGTGGGATCGTCGGAACGTCGCAAAGCTTCGAAACTTCCACTGTGCTGGAACACGCCGTCCTCGAGTATGTAGATGCGATTCGCGATGAGTTGCGCGCATTCGATGTCATGCGTCACCGTGATGGAGGTGATGCCGAACTGCTCCTCGAGACTGAGGATGAGTTCGCTGATCTCGCGCGCGGTGATGGGGTCCAGTCCCGCCGTGGGTTCGTCGTACAGCACGAGCGTCGGCTTTTTGATAATGGCGCGTGCGAGACCGATGCGCTTCTTCATGCCGCCGCTGAGTTCGGCGGGCATTTTGTCCACCGCCTCTTCCAGACCCACGAGTTCGAGTTGCTGCATCACCGCATCGGTGATTTCGGACTCGCTCATCGTGGTGTGCTTGCGCAAGGGGAACTCCAGATTCTCGCGCACGGTGAGCGAGTCGTACAACGCGGCGTACTGAAACACGTAGCCGATATGCGTGCGTATGGCGTTCAGCTCCTTCGTCTTCATGCCGATCACCTGCTCGCCCATCACGTGTATGCTGCCCCGTTCGGGACGCAACAGCCCCACGATGCTTTTAAGCAACACGCTCTTCCCTATTCCGCTGCGGCCGAGGATCACATCGCTCGATCCCTTGTGCACGCGCATGGATACGCCTTTCAGCACCTGATGGTCGCCGAAGGCCTTCCACACGTCTTCCACATCGATAAGAATGTTGTTGGTCTCACTCATACGCCGGTCCCGAGGAACAGGAAGGTGAGCTGAATGATGACCATGTCGAGAAAGATGATGTTGAGCGAGGCGAGCACCACGGCCGAGGTCGCCGCGCGACCCACCCCTTCGGTGCCGCGCGAGGTGTTGAAGCCCTGATACGCGCCGATCACGCCGATGATGTAGCCGAAGGCCACCGTTTTCCCCACACCGGGGAGGATATCATAAAAACGCAAGGATTGAATCACTTCGGTGAAATACAGTTGGAAGCTCGAATTCATGGCGATCCACTCCGCCACAAAGCCGCCGAATATCGCCAGAAAATCAACATACGCCGTGAGCAACGGCAACATGATCGAACAGGCAATCACACGCGTCACCACCAGATAATTGAATGGATCCACCGCAGAGACTTCCAGCGCGTCGATCTGTTCGGTCACCTTCATCGATCCCAGTTCCGCGCCGATGCCCGAACTCACGCGGCCCGCCACGATCAGCGCCGTGATCACCGGACCGAGTTCGCGCACGATGGTCAGCGCGATCATCGCCGGGAGGAACCCGCCCGCCCCAAAACGATCCAACGTGGGACGGGATTGCAGCGCGAGAATCAAGCCCATGATCAGTCCCACAACGGTGAGCAGCGGGATGGATTTCGCGCCAAGGTCGTCGAGATGCTTGCGGATCTGCCCCAGTTCGATGGGCCTCCGGAACATGTACGGGAAGAACTTCAACCCGAACAGCGTCACCCCGTACACCTCCTCCATCGTGTGGCGGAAACGTGCCAGGGTGAATTGCAGATAGTTCTGTCCTCGAGGTTCCATGCTATGGGCCAGTCAGGCGCTTTCGTTGAAATTACGCATCGTGAAAGCTATCGATTTGGGACTGGAATTGCAATGAGGGAGAAAATGGAGGGAGTGGTGGGTAAAGAGTGAACAGTGCCAACGGAGCCATGTCTGTTTCGCCGAGCATATCGCCGGTTACCAAGCTGATCGATAATCCCATGTACTCGATTGACAGTTCATACGATCACGAGGAGCACGATCACATCCTTCTCCTTGCTCCCTTTACAGTTACAACACTCATCAACGAACTGGAGCGATCGAGCTGGACGGCCGCCGGTTCTCAGTCATCGGAGAACTGCTTGAGCCAATAGGCCAACTCCCGTTCGGTGACTTCGCGCGTTTTCAGGTACTGTTCGCGGAAGTCCTCCCGATCCGGCACTTCACCATCCGCGATGAATTCCTGCGCCGACTGCACATCGGCGCCGCAGGCAAGCGCATGCGCCCGCACCTCGTTGTCCGACGACACCACCAATACAGCGCGGGGCTGACGCTCGAGTTCGAGTTGCATGCGTATCCAGGAATCCGCCGTGCGTGTTTGCGAGAATACGGCGCTGAGATTTGGCCCGCCTCCCACCGCCATGCCGTTGCCGTCGAACACGATGGTCACATGCCCCTTGTTGCGCGAGCGTGCACGCACGAATTCCACGAACCCCCGACGCGCGGCGTCGCCGCTCGAACGCATCATGCGCTCGAAACGTGTGAGTTTACGCAGCACATTGTAACCGTCGATATAAGTTTTCTTGTATTGCATGCGGGCGTGGCGAACAACGGCGGAACACTCGGGCCGGACTCCGTTCCGCGCGCGGGCCGGCATTCACAATATCCATAAAAATGCGTCCGAAATCCACGCGCCGCGATGCCACCGCAACAACCACCAAGACATCGGGGCCTTGCAGCATGCCACTCATGCCTGCAAGGCCCCGGCCACGCAAAGCGATCACGTTATCCGTGGCGCTTCATCGGTGAATTCGCACTGTGGGTGTCAGCACGGACCGTCCAGGTGCGGACGCCATGCCTCAGCCGCCGCAAGCGAATCACAGATTGCCGCGACGCTCCTGCTCGCGTTCGATCGAGACGAACAGCGCCTTGAAATTGCCTTTGCCGAAACTCTCACCGCCCTTGCGCTGAATGATCTCGATGAACAGCGTCGGCC
>JAMIQH010000170.1:0-3298 GCA_035914695.1 Bacteroidota bacterium
CCATGTTCATTATTCCGCGTAACCCGTTAATTTACGGGAATGGACAGCACTGACACACACCGCGCCGCGCGGAGCTGACGCACACGATGCAGGGCAGGAAAGAAACGCTGATACTGCTGCTGATCGACGGGTTGATGGTCAACCTGGCGTGGACGCTGTACTATCATTTCCGTGTCACTTCGGCACTGTTTTCCACACCGATTCAGCCGATGTTCTGGATACCGATGGTGGCCATCGGGCTGTTCTGGCTGTTCATGTTCACATTTTTCGGATTGTACCGTCCCTGGTATGCCGAGTCGCGTTTCGACGAAATCGTCACCATTGCCAAGACGGTGACGGCGGGCTCGGTGCTGTTGTTTTTCCTCATCTTTGTGGATGACACGCGCAACAACGACCCGTCCACCTCGCGCCTTCTCATTCTGGCGTATTGGGCGCTGATGATGGGGAGCGTGAGTACGGGGCGTGTGCTGTACCGCAGTGCACTCAAGCGGCTGATACTGGCCGGCGCCATTTCGCGCCGCACACTTATTGTGGGTTCGTTCGAGCAATCGCGCGATTTGTACGATCAGGTGCTCGCGTATCCGTATCTCGGCTTCAAGGTGATCGGCTATGTGAGCACGGGCGAGGTGAAGCAACCCACGCGCGTGCCGCTGCTTGGAAACGCGAGCGAACTCGACCGGATTTTGAACGAGCAAGATGTGCAGGAAGTGCTTGTGGCGCTGCCTTCGACGGAGCACGAGACCTTGCTGGATGTGATCGGACATTGCAGCAGCCATGATGTGAAAATCAAGATCCGTCCGGACATGTACGATATCATCTCGGGACAGGCACGCACGAATCAGATTTACGGCGTGCCCTTGATCGAGATCACGCCGCAGCTCATGCAGCCCTGGGAGCGCATCGTCAAGCGTCTGATGGACATCGGCGTGTCGCTGTTGGTATTACTGCTCGGTGCGCCACTGCTGCTGCTGATCGCGCTGATCATCAAGCTCACGTCCAGAGGGCCGGTGTTTTACTCGCAGGAGCGCGTGGGAAAAAACGGCCGCGTGTTTCGCATACTGAAATTCCGCAGCATGTTTCAGGATGCGGAGAGCAAGAGCGGACCGATATGGGCGGACAAGGACGATCCGCGCGTCACGCCGGTGGGCCGCGTGCTCCGGCGCATGCATCTCGATGAATTACCGCAGTTTTTGAACATACTCGAAGGGAGCATGAGTCTGGTGGGACCGCGTCCCGAGAGGCCGTTTTTTGTCGAGCAATTCATCAAGGAAATTCCGCTGTATCGTAGGCGTTTGAATGTGCGTCCGGGGCTCACGGGCTGGGCGCAGGTGAAGCATAAATACGATGCCTCGATGGAGGATGTGCGCAACAAACTGCGCTTCGATCTTTTTTACATCGAAAACATGTCCATTCGCATGGATGTGAAAATTCTGATCCACACGTTTTTCCGCATGATCACGGCGAAAGGCCAGGCATGATTCTTTTCCCCCGCGCATCGGGTCGGCTTCCGTTCCGCGTGTTCGCTTTTCTCCTGCTCTGCGCGCTCGCACCTATAACCGCGCGCGGCCAGGCGGAGCACGTGGAAACAGGACATCCCGTGTACGATTTTCTCAATCGTCTGCATGTGCGCCAGGTGATTGATGGTTTTTCGCGTACCGTGCTGCCGCTTGAGCGCAAGCAGGTGACGCAATACCTGCGCGAGGCGGGGGCGCGCAGCGAGCAGATGAGCGTGGGCGAGCGCGAAGTGCTTGCGCGCTATGCGGATGAGTTCGTGGCGGAAGCCGATGGCACGCAGCGCGCGGTGGTGCTGCTGGGCACGGGCTTTCCCGGGTCGCTGGGCGAGGTGTTCGGAGAGGAGGAGAAATTCCTGTATCGCTGGCAATCGGCCGACCGCTCCAGCACGCTGTTCATGGATTTCCTCGCCTCGCTGGAATACCGCACGCTGCTGGCGGAACAGGGCAATGCCAATGTGACGCTGGGGCAGGTCGGCGGACGCTTTCGCGGCACGCTGGGTGGGCTTGTGGGCTACACGCTCACAGCCACCAACGGTACGGCCATGGGAAATCGTTCGCTGGCGATGAATGATCCGCAGTTGCGGAGGAATTTCAACTACGCCGCGTTGGACAAGGAATTTTTCGATCTCACCGAAGCGCTGTTGTCCATCACCTGGGATTGGGGTTCGGCTTCCTTTGGCAAGGAGAAGCGGCTGTGGGGCACGGGTCGCTCGCAGTGGTTGCTCCTGAGCGGCAACGCGCAGCCCTTCGATGCTTTGCGCATCGACGCGGCCTACGGCGATGTGCGCTTCAGCTTTCTGCATGGGAGCGTGCTCTCGGAAGTGGAAATGCTGGAGGGTGGCCGTCCGTATTACGATGCGAAGTATGTGGCAATGCATCGCGTGGAGGCGGATGTGTTCGATGCGTTGCGCTTCGGCGTGTTTGAAAGCGTGGTATACAGCGGGCGTGAAATGGATCTGGCGTATCTCAACCCGGTGAATTTTTACAAATCCGCCGAGCATGCGGGCGGCGACCGCGACAATCCGATGCTAGGTTTCGAGCTTTCCTCGCTGGGTGTGCGCAACCTCGAATTGTACGGGAGCTGGTTGATCGACGATGTGGATTTCAGTCGGCTGGGTGATTCGTGGTGGGGCAACAAGTTCATTTTCCAGGCGGGTGCGATCAGCACCATGCTTCCGAACACGGATATCACCGCCGAGTACACGCGCATCAATCCCTATGTGTACACGCATCGCCTCCACGGCAATCAGTACGCGCACAACGGTGAAGCGCTGGGGGTGGAGCTTGCGCCGAACAGCGAGGAATTCATGCTGGATGTGACGCATTGGTGCGGTCCGCGGCTTCGTCTCGGGGCGCGCGCGCAGTACATTCGTCACGGCCGCAACGTGCGGGCCGCCGATGGCACGCTGTTGGTGAACAACGGCGCGGAGATTTACGAATCGCGCGATTACGACCGCGACAGCGAGATTGCGCTGTTCCTCGCGGGTCCGCGCGACGAAACCTTATTGGCCACGGTGGCGCTGCGCTACGAGCCGTGGCGGAACATGGTGGTGCATGCCCGCTATCGATTCCGCACGCGAGAATCCGAAATCGACGGCACGCTGACGGATCATTTTCTTTCCGCAATGCTGGAGCTGGCATTGTAACAGGGCTCTGCCCCGCTCCGCCCAGCGGGGGAATTCCCCACGCGAAGACGCGAAGAAATTCCTCACGCGAAGGCGCGAAGTTGCGAAGGCGCGAAGAAATGGTTCGGCGGGGACGAGGTCGAGGCGGGTCAATGGGGA
>JAMIQH010000171.1:0-27416 GCA_035914695.1 Bacteroidota bacterium
AGAACCAGTCGAAATGCCGCGTCAGAGTGGCTTCGATCTCAAAGGTGCGTCCCTTGTGCCCGCGGAGTGCCGCATTCATCTCCGCCACATCTTCGAAGCGGCGTTCGGCGCGGCGGTACAGCCGGCCGCTTTCCTGTTTGCGCGATGTGACCGTCCAGCCCGAGTCGAGCAGGAAGGGCAGGGGACCGCGGGATAATTCGCTGCTGTCGCCGCTCATGGCAATCGATCGCACGATGGATCCATCCTCGTACACCACAGTGGTGCTGGTCACTTCAAGACAGCCGCCGAGCAGCACCGCGCCGGCGAGCGCGAGCAGAAACATCGCTCGTGTACACATTTCACGCTCCTTCTTCACTGGTGAGAATGGCAAGACGGGGAATGATGGAATACTGCGTGATGAGATGTCGGATGCGCGACTCTTCCATTGCCGGGACCATGGAACGCAAGGCGAGCCGCCACGCCCGTTGTGCATCATCGCGCGAGAAATCACGGCCTGTCAGACTGGCCGTGTCCTCATACGTCGTAGGCACGGTATCTCTCGCAGCCGACTGCATCGTCCGCGGCAGCAGCGCGTAGCGCAGCTCGACGACGACACGCTCCCGCACGGCGTTGCCGCTCCCGCCAAGCTCGGCATAGCGCGCGAACACCGACAGCGATTGCCCGAGAAAGGCGAGCACAAGCAGCGCCATGGCAGCGGCGGGAACAAGTCGCGTCAGCAGCGAAGGTCGGAACGCCGGTCGCGGCAGTGCGGCTGCGGTCGAGGTGCGCGGTTGTATGCTCGCCGCGACGCGTGTGAGCACTGTGGCGACGAGTGCTTCATCCGCGCTCGGCGTTGTTGCTTCACGCAGTGCGAGCGTGAAGCGCTCGAGTTCAGCACGGACGCGCGTTGCTTCGGCGGCGCACGACGCGCAGACGCGAAGATGCCGGGCGAGGCGTCTGTCCTGCCACGGTGTGCGTTCACCGGGCCGGTGCAGCAGCAGCAAGCGTTGGGCGGTCGAACATCGCATGTCAGAACTCCTTTCCATAGCGGGCGCGCAGGGCCGTGCGGAGCAAGCGCCGCGCATTGCAGAGATGTGTTTTGATCACGGTGGCACTCATGCCGGTGATGGCGCGGACTTCATCCACCGAGAGATCCTGCATGTCGCGCAAGGTGAACACCACGCGTTGAGCATTGCTGAGGCGATGCATCAGCAACGGCAGGTCCCCGAGTAGACGCTCACCGTCGTGCAATGCGCCCGGGTCGCTGCTGTACGTGGCCGCATCCTCGGTCAACGGCACGAACTTCGCGCGCTGGCGCTTGCGGGCGCGCAGGCGATCGAGACAAACATTGGTGACAATGGTGTACAGCCAGGTGGTGAATGCAGCGCGGCCATCGTAGCGGGGGAGATGTTCCCACACGCGCACGAAGCTGTCCTGCGTGGCTTCGAGGGCTTCCTCGCCGTCGGCGAGCAAACGCAGCGCCAGCACCTGCGCGTAACTCTGAAAGTGGCGCATCAACGCGGCGAAGGCCTGTGTGTCGCCGGCCTTGCCCTGCTCGATCAACGTTTCTATATCCGGGGAAGAAGCCATATCCTCCGCGTGAAGCAGTGAATCCATTGACAATGATACGGCTGAAATGCTTGGAGGTAAATGCTTGTGCTTGAGGCCGTGTAGGGAGAGTCGGGAGAGTGGGGAGAGTAAGGAGGATAGGTGGAGGAGGTTCGGCTATGGTTGATGATATGCGTGATTGTCTTCGTTTCCTTGTGGCATGATCGGAGGTGATGGATGCAGCCCTCCGCGGTAAGGAATGACGACCTTCGAATATCCGCGAGCAGTGCTGCAGTGCTGTCGCAAATCGGATGGTATTCTCCATTTGATTCACAGGCGAGCGTTCCGCACTTTTGTGAATCGGCAACCGTATGAATCGTCAACCATGGAAGGTCCCGCCTTGAAAAAAGTACTACCTGCGGTACTTCTCTCCGCACTTTGGATTTCCATGTCGGAATTCCTGCGCAATGAGTTCGCGCTGAAATCCCACTGGATCGCGCATTACCGCTCATTGGGTCTGGAATTCCCTTCAGCCCCGGTCAATGGAATGGTCTGGGGAATATGGTCGATATGCTTTGCCATACTCATCGTGCTTATCGGTAGGAGAAGTTCCTTCCCCATGACGGCGATCATCGCCTGGATCGCAGGATTTCCCTTGATGTGGCTGGTGCTGGGCAATCTCCTGGTGCTTCCCTACGATATTCTTTTCATTGCCGTGCCCTGGAGCATGGTCGAGGTGATTGGCGCCTCCTTCATCGTACACAAGGTGGCGGGTTTCCATGGCAACAAGTAGTACGGCGCTGCGTGCCATCGAAGCGTATGGTGGAACATCATGCTGGCAATCCATCGTTTCCATCGATGCCGTCGTGTCGGCGAAGGGCTTGGCGTTCACGCTCAAAGGACGTCCCTTCCTTCGCCATGCAACTCTTCATCTGGAAGTGAAGAGACCGTTTGCACGTCTCACGCCGGTCACCCGCGCCCCGTTGCAATTGTCGGGCGTGATGGATGGCGAGGATACCTGTTTGCTCGATCCCAATGGTGTGTCTGTGTCGCGGCGTGAAGGGGCGCGAGCGCACTTCCGCCGGGGTCGACGCGATCTGTATTGGGACGCGTTGGATTTCTCCTACTTCGCGAATTACGCGTTCTGGAATTATCTGACACTCCCCGTGCTTTTAATGAATGAGACCATTGTCTGGGATGAGTGCGACGGGGGTGTGCTTGAGGGGAGCTTCCCCTCTTCGATTCCGACCCACTCCCGAAAGCAGCGTTTTCGTTTCGATATGGAAACGGGTTTGTTGATTCAGCATGACTACACGGTCGATATCATCAGCCCGTACGCCACCGCAGCCAATGTCGTGCTGCAACACGAGCGCTTCGGCGATTGTGTCGTCGCGTCACGACGCCGCGTCACACCACGGAAACGCAACGGCATCGCACGGAATGGGCCCGTGCTTATCGATATAGCCATTCACGAATTCCACGCGAATCGCTCGGCTGTTTGAAAAGCTGGCGCGTAACGACCAATGACTTCGGAGTGTGCATGGTCGATGATAGCGGAGTTCGAAGCGATTAAAACTGCTGATCGTCGATATACAGATGCACGCGGCGCATGCCGGGCACGCTTTGCAATTCCCGAATGAAGGCCTGATTGTCGGTGTCGGCGCGGAGCTGGACGTACAGCGCCACGTCCATGACCTCGGAATCGCCCTGGGCACTCACATTCACGATGCGCTGCCTGCGGCAGTGGCGTTTGAGCGCGTCGGTGTAGGGCGGGGGTGCGTCGTTGCCGCCGACATAGGAAAATTGGAGTAAAAACTCCTTGCGCTGCGTGCCGAACAGCGGCGCGCGGGAGAGCAGGAGAATGATCGCTCCGATCAGCACCGTGCCGATGATCGCCAGCGAATGCGCGCCCGAGCCCGTGGCCATGCCCGCCGCGAGCGCGAAGAAAATGAAGACGATGTCGATGGTGTCCTTTACCGCGGTGCGAAAGCGGATGATGGACATCGCACCCACCAAGCCGAACGCCCTGGCCAGATTGTTGCCGATGATCATGATCACCATCGAGGTGATAAGCGTGAGGATGATGATCGAGGTGATGTAGGAAGGAGAGTAGCCCGGTCCCCGGTAGGTGAGGCGGTACAGCGTGGCGATGAGCAGGCCGCACAGCAAGGCCACCAGCAGATTGAGCAATATCTCACCGGCGGCAAGAGGGAACAGATCGATGTACTGCAGTTCGGAAAACATGGGGTCGGACCTGCTTCACATGAGGGGACGCAATACGGAATATCGCGGCAAACGCGCGCCTGCCACTCCCGCGCCCGCGTAGGCGGGGGGCAACACCTGCTGATGCGATTCGAGGCAAATCGTGTATTTCGACAATGCCATGCGCCGTAACTCGTAGCGCTGAATCACCGCGCGCATCCAGGCGGGAACGCCGGCAATGAACTTCACCTCGAGTATGCCGTGCGTCGCCATCGCCGGGCGCGTTGCGGCATCGTTCCACAGATCGTCGATCGCTTCGGCCCGCGCCGATCGCAGTCCACTGTCGATGGTGATGCGCACGTCGGGATTGCCGCTGTCGGTGAATGCGGCGCGTTCATACACGATGTTGATCACCGGCTGCAAATTGCGGCTGTCGTAGTGGTAAAAAAAACGCCGCGCATGCTCCCGTACCACCTCGCTGTCCGATGCCACATACATCCGCACATCGCGGGAGTCGAACAGCGTGCGCACATCGGCGGGACGCACCGGCGCACGGTATTTGAAGAGACGATTATCCGCTTTTTTCTTGATCTCGAGGAAGAGCAACGCACCGTCCTCCTGTCGATTGTAGCCGCGGATGCGGAACTTCCGCCGCAGCGCTTCGCCCTCGCGCTTCTCGCGATAGGCGATGAGGTCCGTGGTGTCGTAATACACGGAGCGCACGGTGTATGCCGCGCCGCCGGCCTTCACGACGTAGTCATCGATGGTGACGAAGGGGGCGATGTCCTCGCGGACGCGATCGACCAGCGCGTTGGGGAGTAAATACTTGTATTCGAATTTCGGATATCCCATGCTCACCACCACTGTCTGCGGACGAAGGTCCAGATTTGTCCGGCAACCGTCATGGGTTCGCGACCGATGGTGCAGCGCACGTGCATGCCTGGCAGTAGCGCCGCGGCGCCTTGTTCAATACGCACCATGCACAGGCGCACGGGACGTCCGTTCATGTACTGCACGGCGTTGTCCACGCGCACAATGCGGCCCTGCCCCGTGTGGTTTACGTGCAGGGCGGTGAAGTTCACCCGATGTCCCTCATGCAAGCCGTTCTCGGGCCGGAGTTCCACCGGAAGCACGAGAAGCAAGGTGGAGACGTCGTCGATGGCGAGCAAGGTGTCGAGACTTCTGCTGTGCCGCAGTGTTCCGCCGAGCGGGGAGATGAGGGTGTACTGGCGGAGGCGTTGCTGCAAGGCCGCGCGTTGCGCGCGCAGTGAAGTGATTTCGGCTTCCTTTTCACGGAGATATTCGTCCTTCATTCCCGTGCTGGCAACCGAGAGTTGCGCGCGGGCGATATCCACCGCGATGCGCAGTTGCCGCAGGCGCTCGGCTGAAAGATCGTACTCCTCATCCGAGATGGTGCCTTTTTCGTGCAGAGCGGCGCGGCGCGCGTGCAATCCTTCCTGCTCGGCGAAAGCCGCCTGAGCGAAGGCGAGTTGCTGCCGTGCCTGCTCGACGATGGATTGCTTTTCACCCGTTCTCGCGCTGAGCAAGCTGGCCTCGGCCACGGCAAGGGCGCCCGCCAGCGCGGCATCCTGCTGGGCGAGTTCGGGCGAGGAGATCCATGCCACCGTGTCGCCTTCGTCAATGCGCTGCAGCGCGCTGCCATGCGCGAGTTGGAGATTCATGGCGTCGCCGCGCTCGGCCTGCGTGACGGTGTATCGTTCGGCGGCGCCCGTTCGATTGTCACGCAGGACCGAGACGACCTGACCGTTGTCGTTGCGCAGAAGCACCCATTCCCGTACGGGAACGACTGCTCCGTACGTGCTGAACGCATGCGGCACGGGCACGAAGAGCACGATCAGTATCACCGCAAGCGCGGCGACGTAAATCAGGAGCGTGATAACGGAATGTCGGTTCATCGTCTCAGGCGGCGCCGGAACGGCACCGCGTTCCTGGCTTGCTAATGTGCGTGCAGCATGCTGCCGATACGTTCGACACCCGCCATGCGCACGCGGTAATAGTATACTCCGGAAGATACGGGATTTCCCAACAAATCCCTTCCGTTCCATACCTCCTGAATTGTTCCGGAAGTGGTCAGTTCGCGTGTGGCCTGATGGACCATGCGCCCGAGCGCATCGTGAATGCACACGTTCAACGAACCCGACGAACCGCTTTCGATGGTCAGCACAGTGGACGTTTGGAAAGGATTCGGTGCGTTCCATACACGCAAAGCGGGACTCGAAGGCAGCGCCTCGGTCGCCGTGGGATTGAGTGCGTCCACACCGGGGTAATCGCGCGCGTAGCGCAAGGCCCGAGCGATCTCGCGCCCGAATTCGTACTGCCAAACCACCTGCCCATCGGCAGATACTTCAAAGAGGCGTCCCGATGTGGCCTCGGTGATAAAGGTGTTGCCGTTCGGCAGGCGTTGATTTCCCCCGAGATGGTTGGAGAAAAAGGTTCTTCCGTTGGAGTATTTCCACAACGGCAGTTCGGGTCCGAACGGCGCGCCCGCGTCACGCGTGTAATTGCCTTGCGCGTCGCGGGGAGGGGTGAGTTCGAGAATCTCCGAGGCGAGTTTGCGGGCACCGTTGTTGAAAGCAAGGATATTTCCTTCGCCGGGAAGACCGTGCGGAATCCACCACGAGCAGTGCACCACATCGAACACGGTGCTCCCGCTCACACCGTAGTTGGATGGCTTACCCCAACGATAGAGGAAATCGCCGCCCTTGCCGCGCCGTCCGCCGGTGCTGCCCGCCGCTTCGGCCGTGGTGGTGCTGTGGTCGATCACATAGATTTCATTCATGAAATGCGAACTGAACACGATTTCATCGCGATCGGGATTGTAGCTGACGGCATTGACATGCTGCCAGTCGCCTCCCCACGGACCGGCGGAGCCGCCGATGAGATTGACGTCGAAGCGCTCGGGATGCTCCGCAATCACACCGTAGTTGGGTTTGCTCGCATCCTTGTTCTGCACGAGATGATCCCAGGTATGCCATTCCCAGACAATGCTTCCGCCCGAAGGCCGTTCGGGACGCACTTCGATGATATGATCGGGCCACAGCGTGGATGCGTTGCTTCTGCCCATGGCAGCGGCCTCGCTTGCGCTCTTCACCTCCCAGGCGATCATCAGCACATTGCCGTTGGGCATGGGCTCGATGTCGTGATGGGCGATGTATTTCGGACCGGAATAGGTGTATTCCCAGACCACGGCGCCAGTCCAGTCGAATTCCTGCAGCAAACCGTGATAGGCACCGCCACGCAACTGCGCGTTTGGAGCCATGGCCGCCCGCAGCAGATGGCCGTTTGGCAGCAGGTAGGTTGCGTAGCCGCCGGAGTACGTGTGGTTCCAGGTATGCACGGTTTTTCCCGCCATGTCCACGAGGTAGGTGGTGCGGCCATTCAGTGCGCTGAACAAGGTGTAGCCGTCGTAGGCGCTGTTCTGTGCCTGTGCCGCCACACCGAACAGCAGCATCGCTGCCAATAGTGCGTACAGGTTCCGTCGTGCGAAGGGAAGGGCAGAGGGCAACATGGGTGTGTCCTTTGTCGATGATGTGCGCGGTGATGCGAGCGTCATGAGCGAGGCGTGCCTTCAGTGCGCGATGGTGAACGAGAGCGTTCTTGTTGCGACGCGCCCCCCGACGGAACGGAGTTGGAGTTCGCAGTGATACGATCCACTGGGCAGCGCTGTCACGGGGAGCAGGAGCGCGTAGCTGCCGCGCGCGCCGTCATTCACGTCGTAGCGCCACACATCGACTCCCAGCACATTCCGTACGCGCACACTCAGCGTACCCTCGCCTCGAAGCGTGAAGGACAGGGTGCTGTGTGTCACCGCGGGATTCGGATACAGCGCGGCCAGCGCTATCGCGTCGTCCGGAGCTGGCGGCGCGCTCTCCAGCGCCAGATACATGCCGAGCTGCGTTTCGATGCTCTCGTTGCGCAATTGCGCGAAGCGCAGCAAGCCGGGCACGGGCTGGTTGATGCCGATGAGTACATCCTTTTCAATGTTGTCGACGAACTGCTGATAGGTGTAGAGTTTGTACTGATCGGCCTGCACATGAGGCGCGAGGAATTGCTTCCAGTGATCGGTGCGCGCGCGCAGAGAGTCCAGCGAGGCGGGCCCGCGGCTGATCGCGCGAATGTAGCGAAGGTACAACGCGCGCAGCTCGTCGTTTTCCAACAAGCGCCGCAGTATCGGACGCCGTTGCAGATTATTGGGCGCGGTGACGTCCTGTGTGAAAATGTTCCAGTTGTTCGTGTACGCTCCGAAGGCCTCGTTCGCATCCCAGGGAATGAACACGAAACGCCCGTCGTCCCCATTGTCGTACAGGTAGAAATTCCGTCCCGAGCCGGTGTAGCTGTCGAAATTCGATACCGCCATGTTGAATGCCAGAATGCGGGCGCTGTTGTCGAGATGCAGCACGTTGCCCGCTTCCGTCTGGAATGTGCCCGCGCTGCTCGTGCCGACGATGCGCAGCATGGTGATGAGCCGCGACCAATCGTCGGCCTTCTCGTTGGTCTTCAATTCGAGTTCGCTTTTATACGGTGTGCTGTCCTCGCCGCGATATTCGAGCGAGGCGCCGTTGTCGCCCGCCTTGTACAGATTGCCTTCGTTCGTGGGGAAATGACGTTTGAGGAAGGTTTTATCCACTTGCTCCACCATGGTGTACACGCCGAGCGCCATGCCGTTCACGGCCAGCGTGGCATAGGCGCAGCGTGGCGATGGCATGAGCGTACGCAGCATATCGTAGGCGAGCTTCTCGCGCATGAAGGTCGGGTCCTTCACGGCGTTGCTGAAATTCAGTGTCTTCACTCCGAAAAACGTCTGCTTGCCGCGGTATTCATCGAACTCGATCTTGAACGGCTTCTTGGGCGTGCCGCGCGATTGCATGTACGACGAATTTCCTTTGTAACGAATGCCCACACTGTCGAACACCAGCCCGCCGTACTCCACGCGCGCGGGCAGGGATTCATCGCCCCGCTGGAAATACACGGCGAGCGTGTCCTGCCAGTTCGCTTCGTAGATGGTGATGCGGAAATCGTGCATCACGCTGTCGTCGAATAGCGCCGCACTGGAATCGGCGATCTGCGCCCGTGCGGAACCGGCGGCGAGCAACAGCAGGAGCGAGGAGAATAGCGCTCGTTTCATAGCGGAACCTTTCATGACTGCGGATTCATCGTGCGGAGCGGACGGTGCGGAAGCCAATGAAGTTGAAGAGATAATCGGGCACCACGAACTCGCGGTTGGCGGCGCGCAGTTGCTTCGCATCGTTGCCCCAGCTTCCTCCACGCAGCACATGCCACTGTCCCTCCGAAGGTCCAGCCGGATCGGTGGTAGGACTGCCCGCGTAGTAGTTCGCGTCGTACCAATCATGGCACCATTCCCAGACGTTGCCGATCATGTCGTAGAGACCGAAGGTATTCGGCATGCGGCTGGCGACAGTGTGAATGCCGAAGGCGGGATTGTCGGAGCTGAGATTCCAGGAGTTGCCCGCCCACACGGCATACATGGCGACTTCGGTGCTGTCGTTGCTGCTTGCGGGATAACCCGGCCACGTAGTGCCCCAGGGAAATTCCGTGCTCGTACCGGCGCGGCAGGCGAATTCCCACTCGGCCTCGGTCGGCAGGCGATACCCGTTGCTCGCGAGCTTGGCCTGCACATTCTGGAGAATGCATCCGTTACCCGGAATGCCATCGATGGCGCTGTAGCTGTACACCGTGTCCAAGCTGGCGGCCTTGCTGCGCGCATTGCAGAACAAGACGGCATCGCCCCAGTCCACACGGTACACGGCGGTGCGCGGATCGTTGCCGTAGGTGCTGAGCCAGGATGGCGCCGCATAACCAGGATAGGCGGCGCGCATCACTTGATCGTACTGCGCGATGGTGATTTCGGTGCTGTCCATCCAGAAATCCGCCGTGAAGCTCACCGTATGCGTGGGCCGCTCGTCGTCGTTGCCAACGGCCGAGCCCATGAGCAAGGTCTTGCCTTTGGCTGGCACGCGCAGCATGCTGCCGCTGCGCTCGATGCCTGGAGTCGGCGTCGGTGTGTTGCCGCTGTCGTCATCGCTGCATGCGCCGGTGATCAGTGCGACGAGCAGCAGCGCTGTCGCTGTGTTCAGGACATGGAATTTCATCAGAGTGTCTCGTGTAAATATATGCTGGAGATCGGTGTTTGTCACAGCATGTTTCTGAGAGACAATCGAAATGGGGAAAAGTTTCACCCCGGCCGGTGTGAATATCGCGGTCGCGCGGAGGTAAGGAGAACTTCTCCGCGCGGTGCATGCGACGCGGCCGCGGTACATCGCTGTATCGATGTCCGCGGCCGCGTGGGTGGAGAGGAGAATGGGAGAATCAGCGGAGGAGCACGGCGCTTTCCCTTCCCGGACGACTTTCCTCGCCCGTGGTGGAAACCGTGGTGACATAGTAGAACACCGGCGAGGTGCTGCCCGGCCGTGTGTCGAGAAATTCGCGCTGTTCGAGCGGCACTGTACCCACCGCCTGCGGCGTGCCTCCGCGGGTGTAGCGGTAAATGCGGAATTCCTTTGCCCCCGGCTGCACGATCTCGTCCCAGGTCAGCAGTACCTGCTTGCCGTCGAGTTTGGCGCGGAGATTCGCCGGCGCATACACCGCGGGTCCTGCGATGCGCACGTCGACGATGGCGCTGGTCTCGCTGCTGTCCCCGCGAATGCTGTAAGCGCGCACGCGGTACGCATAACTCGCGCCGGGCTTCGTGCCCTCGTCCAGTACGTGATTTTCGCTGGCCTCCAGCAAGGTGTCGCCCAGCGCTCTCCATACGCCGCTTGTGCCCTCGCGACGATACACGCGCCAGCCGGAAAGGGTGGGATTGTCCTCCTGCATCGTCCATGTCAGATACACGCGTCCTTTGTCCACGCGCGCGAGCACGCCCTGCGGCGCAGGTATTGCCAACGGGATGTCGGGTGTGGCGTAGGCCGTGTCCGACGGTGCGCTGGGCACGTGGCTGCTGTTCACCGCGCTCACGGTGTAGAGGTACGTCCAGTCTCCGCGCAGCGCCATGGTGTCGATGTAGCGCGCCGGCTGTACCGGCAGCACGTCGGAAATCTGGCGGAATATCGCACCGTAGCCGTCGGCGCGATGCACAACGTAGCCCGCGATGTTCTGCACGGTGTCGGCTGTCCATTCCACGCGCACGCCGCCACGCACGGGCTCCGCCTTCACATGCTGCGGTGGTGTCGGAATGTCGTTGCTCTTCCAGATGCCGATCAGTACGGCGCTCGGCGCCGAACGCAAGCCGCCGGGACCGACGAGGCGCAGCCGATAGTAGTAGCGCTCCATGGGCGTCACCGTCTGATCCAGCCAACTCGTGTCGCTGGGCGCGGCCGCGAAGATTTCCACAAAGCCCGTGTCGATCGCGGGTCCGCGCTCGATCACGATGCCATGCACCGCCGAGGGCTCACGCAGTTGCCAGCGCAGCAGCAAGCCGAGCGAGTCCACCGAACGCACGGCCATGCGCTCGGGCAATGGGACATGCGACATCCGGAATGCGACAATCGTCGCGGTGTCGCTGGCGAAGCCCTCGTTGCGGAAATAGTCCAACGGCACAACGTAGTACTGATAGACCTTGCTGTGCTGCACGGTTTTGTCGTGCACCACGGCGAGCACGGAGTCGCCGCTGCTGGTCAGACCGCGCGCCACGAAACAGCAACTGTCCACCACTGCGGTACTGAGTTCACTGAAGGGACCGCTGAGACCCTCGCGCCGGTACATGCGGAAACTGGTGGGCGGCGTGCCCTTCGCATACCAGCGCATCGTGGCGGAGGTGGGTTCGGCCTCGGTCTGCGCGAGTTGCAAGCGCCCCACATCGCCAACGCCCGGCCAGGCCACGGCCGGCGTGACGAAGGCCTCGGTGGCGGAGCCGTCCTGACCGATGTGGGAAATGCGGTATTCGTACGGCGTCGCACGGCTGGCGCCTCCGTCCATCCACCGCAGCCCCAGAGCGAGCTGCACGGGGAGGAAGCGGGTCACGACACCAATGCTTCGCACGTCGCGGCCGGTCTGCAAGCGCTGCCAGAGTTCCGCCGCGCCGAACTTCACACCCGAAAGTTCCGGGAAGCTTTTTTGATGGCTTGCGAGCGCGGTCTCCAATTCGCCTTGGGAGGCGGGGCCACGCACATCCGCAACCTGCGTCCAGGTGCGGCCCCCGGCTTCGCGGCGTTCCACGCGATACGATGCCACCGCGCGGCCGTTGATGCTGGCGGGAAGCACCCAATTACCGAGATCGACGATGATGCCATCGGCGCCGCCATGCGCCAGACCTTGCTGTGCCCGCGCGGGCGTTGTGCACAAGAGCGTGCATCCGAGGAGCGCGAGTCCGGCGGCAAAGGAGAAAATGATGCGTTGCATGTCCGGCCTCGCTTATTTGAAGTAGAATTTGAAATACTTGTCGTCGGAGCCCACGTACCCCTGCATGCCCAGCGTGATGCTGGCGCTGGCGCTGGATTTGTCGCACAGCGCGCCTTCGCAATCGCTGTCGCACAAACCCCAGCCCGCATACGTGGTGCCGTAGAGCGTGATGGGGAAGTCGCCGAGCACATACCACGTGCCATCCGACTGGTACATGCCTTCGATGTTGGGTTCGATGAGTATGCCCGCCGACACGCCCGCGCAGGCGATGCCGATGGACATGCCCACGCCCGCTTCGAGTTTGCCGATACCGCGGATGGCGATGAAATACGTATCCACGGGTCCGAAATTCATGCCGAAGCGCGCGTTGGCGCCGATCTGGCAGATCATGTACGCCGACACGAGGCCGAAATCGAAATCGAAATTCGGACAGAACACGGGCGGCGGTATCAGCACCGTGCCTTCGAAGAAGAAGCCGTTGAAATTGTGGAATTGCGGTGGCAGGCCTTTGTTCTTGTAGGAATACTCGGCGAATTGATCGAGTTGCTTTTGCGTCAGCTTGAAATGGCCCACAGCGAAAGCCGCCGTGCCGTCCACCTTCGGCTGCGGAAGCGAGAAGGACGCGCCGCAGAAGAAATACCAGCCCTTGCCCGCGCCGCTGATCAGCAGCGTGGCGTCGCCCACGATTTTCGTGCCCGAGAGATCCTGCTCCACATGCAGCGTGCCTTCGAGTTGCTGCTCCTGGAAATTGTAGATCAGGGAAATATCGCCGAACGGCGTTTCAATTTTATCCACGCCGATCTGCTGGTCGTTCGCCACGATGTCGCCCATCACGGTGAACTTCAGACGGCCGCCCTGATCCTTGTTCTGCAAATCGCCTTCGAACCAGAACAACTCCCAGGCGTTGTCCGCCACCTGCATGGCGCCCACCACATCGGTCATTTTCACGTCGGTACCGATCTGCACCTGCTCGCCCTCGTTGACCACGATATGCGTCTTCGTGGGAGTGCGGTGCAGCACGGAATTCAACGCGAAGGCGCCATCCTCCGACACCACCACGCCGGCATGCAGACCGGTGTCGTCCCAGATCTGCTGGCCCTTCGCGGTGTTGAACTTGATTTTGATGCCGTTGACGGCAATGGTTTCGTTGATGGGGTCGGGTTGGAAAACGATGTCATCGTCCTCTTCGTAAATCGTGGCGATCTGATTCATCACCGGGAGGTTGGGAATGCCGAGATCGAGCGTCCCGGCGATTTGCACAAAATCCTCCTTCGGGATGAACTGATTGATCGCGTAGGCGCCCACTTTCGACAGCGTGACCGCATTGCCCGAGGGCATTTGGAAGCCCTTCGAGCCGCTGCTTTGCACGAAAAAGTTCTGGAAGAGGATTTTATCCGTCGGCGCCATCGGCGGCATCGACGGCATCCAGCCGCAGAAATCCTCGCCCGGCTTGGGACCGACGGCCAGCGACCAATGCTGCGTACCCGGGTCGAAACCGAACGCAGCATTGCCGGTGACGGTGATCCGCGCCACGCCCGAGAGCACGAGTTCGTCCAGCGAGAAATCGCCGAAGGCGATCTGTGTGGGGAAAATTTTCAGTCCCGTGAACGGCACGCCAATGTACCCGGCTTTCACCGTGCCCTTGTCGAGCACGAGTCCGTTGTGATCCAGCGACCATGAATCGCTTGCGATGCGCCATTCGCCTTCCAGCGGAATGTCGAGTTTGGATGCCGAACCCAAATCCTCCACATAGGCGCGGTGAATCCGCAGCGTGCCCACATCGAGGGCAAGGTCGGCGGTCTCGATGTTGGCGATGTTCGTGTGCAGTGTCAGCGGCACGCTGAGCGTGTCGTTGAGGAAGAATGTCCTCGTCGAATCGCTTGTCGTTTCAAAATCGTAAAGCCGCAGCCGCAGGGCGCTGCCGTCCTCGCGCACGGCGTGATAGCCCGCCGCAAGTGTACCCGGCGCCGAAGCATCCGAGGTGAGCGTGGGCAGGATCAGGGCGGCGGTGCTGCCCGCGGCACTGGCCAGTGCGATGCGCTCCGCACCCATGTCGAGCGTGCCGCCCGGGAAGGTGTACGATGAGGGCTTGATCGATACCGCGCCGAGTATTTCTCCGCGTGCACCGTTCACGCCCACACGAATGCCGGCCATCTGGTCGTGTTGCTCGGCCTGGTACTGCTCGAATACGCGGATGTCCCAGGAGTTCACCGGCGTGGTCATGGGGAGCGTGGTCGGCTCCGCGAAGGGTATGCCGTTGGCGTTGTTCTGCGCCGAGGGCTTCACGGCGATGTTCGCGAAGGGGAGGCCGGTGACGGAATCCTGCGCGGCAAAATGCGCATTGCCCGGCAGCTCGATCATGCGTCCGCTCAGTAGCACATTTCCGGAGCTGGAATCCAATCCGGATACCTCGATCGGAAATCCGAGCAGTGTGGTGATATCCATGCCGTCGTACATGCTCAGAGTGAAGTCCAGCGTCGTGCTTGCTCCGGCCTGTATGGGCGCGGAGGCGGTGTCGCCGATGAACTGGCTCTTGGATTTCGCGGCCAGGAAAATGCGATTTCCCGGACGGATGCCGCGCAAGGTGTATTTGCCATCGTTGTCGGTGAAGGTCTGCTGCGGCTCGGTTTCGGCGGGATTGTCGTACAGCGACACGCGCGCGCCGGGAATGGGCACGTCGCCGATGGCCACCGTTCCGGTCAGGCGTCCTCCCATTTCCATGGGTACCGTCATTTCCTGCCATTGCACATCCTCGTCGCCCACCGTGGCCATCACGGTTTTAGGAATGTAGTCCGAGTCGGGGGGGCCGCTGACCTTGACCTCCGCATCGTCACCGGGCGACATCCACACGAAGTAGTGCACGCCGTCGACGTCCACGGAATCGGCTTCCATGCCGTTCACCGTGATCACCGCGTTTTTTACCACGGTGGACGAGAGCAATGGCTGCAGGAATTGGTTGATGGACATCACCGCCGTGTATTGCGGACCCGATGGTGTTTTTGATAGGTTCGGCGTCTGCTTGGGTGGAGCTTTGCTCACCTGTCCTTGCTTTGCCTTCACCTTCTTGTTGCTCTGCACCGGAGGAACGGAAGGCGGCGGGGAAGTCACGGCTCGCACCGCGAGCCGGTGTGCGCGCAGGTACACCGTGAATTCGCCCAAATCCTCCTTGCCGTCGGGCAGCAGCAGCAGCAAGGTGTCGGGATGGTACAATGCGATATTGTCCGGCATGATGTACAGCATTTGCAGGCCTGTGGGCGCGGGCGTGCTGAACTCCTCGTCGTAGTTGATATTTTTGATATGCACGTCGCTGATCTTGGGCTTGGTCTTATACTTCACCTTGGATGCGACCGAGGACTTCTGCACCAGCGGATTCGCGGTGGTGAGCAGTTGTGCCACCTTTTGCATTTGTCCCACCGTCAGGCCGCCTTGCTGTGTGGCCTGGGTGAATTTGAATTTCTTCACCGTATGCACATCGCTTCCCGTGCCGATGCGAATGGTGGCCGCCACGGGCCTGCCGAACTCGTCCACGAGTTTGCCCTTCACCACCAGTTTCGGTGTGAGGGGGATTTGGGGAAATGTGCGCTGTTGTCCTTTTTTCAAATAAATCCCGTCGCCGATGAAATCCGCGGGTTCGAAACGCGTCTTGTATCCGTAGCGCTCGATTTTCAGGAAGTAATGGTTGTTCGGCGTGGTGGGTGCGAGATTGTCGAACACGAAGCCGCCGGAGTCGTTGGTGTTGCTTTCGAGAAACTTGTACGGCTTGCCGCCGGCCCAGCGCCACAGCGCCACTTTCGCATTTTTCAAGGGCTGAATGAGATTATCCGCGCGGTACACCTTGCCTTTGATGCGCGGAAACTTCGGCACCATGCTCAACTCCACCGTGGCCTGCATGGCGCCGAGGTCGTAATCCTCGTTGACCATCGCCATATCCCAGGGCAGGGCGGTTCCGGCTTCATCCGTTTCATTCATCATGAAGCTGAAGCGGAAGGTGCGTACCGTGGTGGCGTAGTAGTAGACACTTTCCTCCGGATTACTGACGAAAATGTCGTAGTAATCCGCGGCGCCCACGCTGCGCACCATATCCTTGAAGGTGGCCACGCCGTCGGGATTGGTTTCGCCGCGTGCGATGATGTCGCCCTTCAGCGGCCAGGGCAGACTCTCGGGCGGTATCAGCGTTCCTTCCGTTTCAGGCACACCCACGGGCCGGTTGCGCCGCATGATGGTGACGTTCATGCCGGAGAGACTCAGGTCCGGATTTTCCTTGTCCACCACATGCACGGTGACCTGATAGGATCGCGCCAGCGTGAAAATGTCGCCCACGTTCACGCTCTCCATGGGTTGCGCCGAGAATTCATCGGAGGGACTGAGGAGGTGGCCGTTTACCACTTCGACCTGATAGTAGCGGTACACATCGCCTTTGACATAATTGGCGAATTCACCGCCGCCGCAATTCACATCCACATTGCGGAAAATGCGGCCGGTGGAATCCTTGGCGAAAAAGCTGAACTCGAAGCTGCCGTCGCTTTTCGTCGTGGTGGTGGCCACGAGCACGCGCGTGTCGTAGGTCTTGCCGTTCACGCGAATGGGGTAGAAACCGCAGAGCGGCTCGCTGCGCATGCACTGATACAGCTTGAGCTGCACGCCCGGCATGGGCTTATCCTGCTTGCCCATGTACTGGAACACGTTGAGGGCGGTGACGGCTTTGATTTTCGGGCCGGCCTTCACCTTCACCGCTTGCGAGGCCGCTTGCGTCTGTTGCATCGTTTTCGTGCCGGTGATCGGTTTCACCGTGGTGGATTGCTTGGAGCCGGCCTTGACCGGCGCCGGTCCGGCGATGGTCAACGATTTGGGTGCGGGCACGCGGGACGGCGAGAATGTGGCTATCAGCCGACCGCTTACGCGCGTCATACCGGGGAAGGTGAAATGCGGTGTGGTGTTGATGAGTTTCGTGTCCATCACGGGCGAGACTTTCGGTCCGGTTTTTCCCGGTATCACCTTGCTGTCCGCGGCGAAGCCCGGTGGCACGGGCGGATCATAGGTGAAGGACCAGATTTCGCTGTAGCCGTCGTTCTGAAACATGTAGCGATCGCGGGGATCGAAGGCGCGCACCTGCCACGCGTAGCGATGGCCTTTTTCCAGCGAGGGATCCGCAGGCAGCACCTGATAGGTCGGGATGTTCGTTTCGCGCTGCATCAGCGGGATGTTGCTTTTCATCGCCTGCGCCACGTTGTCTTGTCCCGGATCCAGCTCGATCAGCGTCCACTCGTATCGCGCCATTTCGCCGGCACTCAGCGGGACTACGGACCACTGGAAATTGGGCGGCACGGTGACCTTCGCCGTGTTGGCCGGCGCGATGAGCGTCGGTGGCAGCAGCAGGCGGATGGCGAAGCGGCTGCACGTTTCATTCGAAATCACCGGCGATGGAAGGTCGTAGGCGATGAGCGTGACGCAGAGGCGGAAATTATCCTCGGGCAAACGACCGCTGCGCCGGGTTTCGTCACGGGCGGAGCCCATGTATTGCACCACACCCTCGTCGAGCAGTTGCGCATCCACGGCGTTGAGCATGCTCGTGCCCGGTGGAATCATCACCGGTGGCACGGGCGCGTTGTCCACCGTTTGCGCAACACGTCCGCGCGTGTCGCCTTCGATGTAGCCCGAGAAGCGCACGGGCACCTCGCGTCCGGTGGGATTGGTGACGATGAAACGCAACGTGTTGGGATTGGATTTCCAATCGGACACATAGGGTGAGGGATTCGGGTCCATCTGTATGGCCACGGTGAGCTGCGCGTATCCCGCGGCTGCCGGAAGCAGCAGCAGCGCGATCAGCATGCGTAACAGTGAGTTCATGGCCGCTCCTTTATGCAATCGTGCAACATTCATAATCAGGGTTCGTTCAGCGCGCCGCCGCTTGTTGCGTGCCAAGGGCGAAGGTGCGCGAGTATTGCAGCCGCGACATCGTGCCCGCATAGGAGCGGCGCGAGGGATCGACGGCGTGATAGTCGTTGTATTGCACACGCAATTCCAGCGCGTCGGCGCGGGAGAAGCGATAGCGTGTGCCGAGCGTCACAAGATGCTGCGTGTCGGTTTCACTCTCGGCCGAAGCACGCGTGAGATTGAGCGTGTAGGCCAGACTCGCGTTGAGGGCGTTTTGGAAAAATCCATTGCTGACCTCCACGGTCACGCCACGGATGATGTTCGTGAGAAATGCCGTCTCAACCTGCGTGAATTGCAGCGCGCTCGAGAAGCCGAAGCCGCTGGCCAATGTGCCGGTGTAACTCAACACCGCGGTAAGGACGTCGTTGTCCGAATTCACGCCGGTGAGAATGTTTTGATCCGTGTACAATTGCCGTGTTGCGAGCAGCATGATGAAATGCTGTATCGAACCGCCGGCGAGCACCAGACGCGGCGAGAGGGACCAGGATTCGGACACGTTGTCGAGGCGGGTGCTGTCGTTGACCTGAATGGAGCCAGCGCTGTTGGACATGCTGTAATTCGAGTATTGCCCGTCCATGGAGAATGCCTGTCCCGCGATCCACGAGGCCGAGGCCGAGCCGATGACGCGCCGCGTGGTGTATTGCCGGTCGTCGAACAGATTGTCGTGCCGTACGCCCACCGAGCCGTTGAGGCGGAGATTGCCCTCCAGCAAGCGCAACGCGGGTTTGACCGTGATGTCCTCGTAGTCGTTCTGTGTGTGAATGGCGCCCATGGTCTCGTACTCCGGCTCGACACGCGCATACTCGAGGCGCAGCGACCAGAGTTCGTCGTTGTAGGTGATGCCCGTGCGCGCTGCTATGGCGAAGCGCGACGAGATACGCGTCTCCATCAATCCCGCTTGCGGCACATCGATATCGCTGACGACAGGCAGAGTGATGTCGCGCGAGAAAATGCTCCCCGCCATCTCCGCATCGAGAACGACGCGATTGTTTCCGAAGGGGAGACGACCGTTGACACCGAAGGCCACGTTCTCCGAGGGAAACACATCGCCGAAGCTGGGACGCTGTCGCAGCGAAGTGCTGTCGTCCCACGCCTGCAGCAGATTCACATCGAGGTAGCGCTGATCATCGCCCACGCCCGCGCCCACGGCGTAGCCCATGCGCGAGTACATGCCGCGCACGCCGGTGACGGTGTCCTCGTCGACGGCGCGACGGAAGCGGCCATACATGCCGCGGAGGCGGAACCAATCCTGCCGCACTTCCGCGCCACCTCCCAGAATCACCTGATCGTTGAGCGTGAATTCCGAAAAGCGCAGCGAACGGTAGCCCGCGTGCAGGGTGAGCCACTTGTACGTCGGACTCACACCGAATTGATTGAACGGCTGATTGTAGCTGCGCTCGTGGGTGGAAATCAGAAAACTGAACGGCAACTGCAAGCCGTAAATGCTCAGCGTGGGATTGAAGTACAGACGCGCGCTGTTCACCGGACGTTGCGTGTCCATACCGGGAATGGAGTAGTTCTCCGCCGCGGTCACCAGCGATCCGGTGAGCGTCACGGGAGGCGTGCCCTCGCGTGCGAGATCCTGCGCGTGCAGGGCGGGCGCCGACAGCAATACGCTCAACAGCGCGGCACGGCGAATATATCGGAGCATGCACATGGTGATGCCAATATCGGGGGCAAGCGGAAATGCGATCCTGTTCATTGCTGCCTTTCGACTCCGCGATGCGGGCGGAGTGATGAGGATGTACGGTGAATGCTCAAAATGTACACGCTATTTGGGAAAATATCCAGTGCTGGAGCCAACTCATTCCGTATCGAGCATGAAGTGAGAAATCCGCGGGCTTGGCGCGCAACCCGACGCGGGCGTTCGGACAGAGCACTGCCACAACCATGTGAAGCATCGCGCGCTGGTTGTGGCCAGCCCCGCGGCCAAGCGCGGGGGCGTCCGCGCGTCCGCGCACACGAAAAAGGACACTTGATTCTTGAAGAGGGAAATTTTATCATGTGAGGGCAATTGAGTGAACCATCATGTGAATCGAATGCTGCTCCTGCTCGAGAGTGGAGAGGAAAAAGGAGCCAATGCGATGAGAACACATCAGGCGGCAGGCACACTCCTGTCCGGGCTTTGGGCGTCGATGGACGAGGGAATCGAAACCCATGCCGAGTTCGAGGCGTTCGCGCGTCGCCTGTGTTCTTTTACCCTCGACAGTCCCGTCGCCTTTGATGCCAAGCATCTTCAGAAGCATCCCCTGTTTGCTGTCGCTTCCAATCTTATTTCGCGAGGCTTGCCTTCGCGCGCCGAGCGCGATGTGGAACAGGCCTGCGTAGCCATTGCTCCCAATGTCGCCGCACAGGCGCAGCGGCTGCACGCGCTGGCGACGCAGTGGTTGCCAGCCGATCCACGCATCACCACGGCGAAGGCGACGAAGCGATTTGCCGGTGGCAAACACGCGACGATGGTGAAGGTTGTACTGCCGGTGCTGCAAGCGGCCTTCGGCCCGCTCGTGCCGCAGCTTCTCGACGTGGATGAGCATGGTCTGCTGCTGCCCTTCATCGGCTCCGGTTGGCAGGGCATGCGCTTCGTTCCGCCGGGCCAGCACCCCGATTTGGAGGGGTGGCATGTTGTGGAAGTCGCACCCGACGGGAAGGGCTTACGCGAACGCATCACCACCATCGCTAAAGAATCCGCGCGGGCGATGCGTCTGCTCAAGGCGGGCTTGCTTGCCGTTCAGGAGCTGAAGGCCGAACTGCTCCCCGATCTGCAACTGCTGCTGGCGCCATCGGCCATCGCACGCGTACGCAAGGCCTTGTTCGAAGCCGTGCTCGCCGGCGTGCTCGATCCCGGTGCCGCCACCTGGCGAATCGTCGTGCTGGAGCGCGATCTGCCCTGCGCGCGTATCGCCATCGATGGAGGTATGGAATTGTTGCGGCGCTTGTTGCTGCTGCATCAGGGATCGGCGGCGCTGCCGGCGGTGGAACTCACGGTGTTCGGAACGCGCGAATTCCTCTCCTGCGCCTTGCACGGCGATTCACCCCCGACAGTCTTCGATCCCGCCAACCCCTTGCCCGACTGCGACCTCTGTATCGATGTGGCCATGCTGCGCTGCGAGGATATGGACGAGGATGAAGCAAAGCTCGAGCAGGGTACGCTCCTCCGCCTGCGTTCGCAGCGCGTGCCGCAGGGGCAGCGGACGCTGCGGCTGGGCCCCGTGCTGCGTTATGCCGGGTTGCGAAGTGGCAAGGGTGTCAAGCGTGAGTGGCTGCCCGAAGCCGAGCACGCCGCTCTGGAATTGCTGCGTGATCTCTTCGGTATTGCCGATGCGCGTCCGGATCAGCTCGCCTTGCTCGACCACGCGCTGCGGGGCGAACAGGTCATTGCGGAATTCCCGCCAGCCGCCGGCAAGACGCTGCCGCTCCTGCTCGCCACCTTGCTGCAACCGGCATGCACGGTGTTCACCGGACCCACGTCCGCTCTTTTGGGCGACATGATCGCTGGTGTGCGCCGTCTGGGCGTGGATAGTGTGGCAATGATGCACGAGGCCGATCCGCATGATCTGCGTTTGCGCGCGCTGCGGTCCATCAGCGGTGGGCAGGTGCTGCTCGCCTGTATCCCGGCCGCATTGCTTCGTAGCGACGAGGTTCGCGCCGCCTTCGATGAGATGCGCAAATCATCGCGCAACGTCGCGCGCGTGGTGGTGGACGAGGCGCATTCCATGTCGGAATGGAGCTACGATCCGCGGCTCGCCATGCACGACCTGCCGCGACGCATGGCCCGCACCATCGTGGCCACACCGCTGCACACCGTGCCGGTCGCCTGTCTTACCGGTCCGTGCACCGCCCCGGTGCGTGCGCACCTTCGCGAGCAGTTGCGGGCCGCCGATCCCAAGGCAGCCGCCGACGAGCCGTATATCCTCCGCCAGCATGGCGTTCTGCCGCCCGCCTGTTTCCCGAAGGTCTTGACCATTGCGGAGTCGAACGGTGGCGGCGTCGCCGAGCGAAGGGCATTGCTCAAGCGTTGCCTCGTCGAGGCGACATCGATGTTGCAGGAATGTCGGAAACTGGTGTCGAAGGAACAGCGCGTAGCCTTGCCCGAGGGCGCTATGTTCAGCCGTCCCGACAGCGGGCACGCGGCGGTCGTGTTCTGCCATGATCTCGCGGGGGTGAACGGCGTGTCGCGGCGGTTCATGCCCGGCAGCGAAGCTGGCGTGGCCGAGTATCTCGAGGACGAGGGCTTTATCGTGGGGCGGGTCGCCGGTTGTGATGCCGAAGGGCGAAGCGTGGGTCGGCACGTGTTGCGCGAGTCGAAGCTGAGGCAGGATGCCTTCTCCCGCGGCGAAACCTCCGTGCTCGTCACCACGCGCACTTTTGGCATCGGTACGCATCGGCCGGGAATCCGGCTCTGCGTGCACGATCTTCCTCCACTGTCCTTGCGGCAATTTCTGCAGGAGGCATCCCGCGCCGGACACGACGGAAAAATCGCGCTGGGTGCATTGCTTGCGAACGAGTCCGATCTAGGCAAGCAGCGATTGACCGACGGTGAGCGACGATATGCGCTGGCCATGGCGGGATTCAGTTCGGCCGCCCGCGAAAAGCAGGTTATCGCCGATGTACTCCGCGAAATCAGCTACCCCGAAGACACCAACACCGCGCGCGTGTCCAACATGCTCACCGACGAATTCGGCGTGCCCATACTCGCCACGTATTGGCAGCGGGGACTCGACGAGCGTCTGTTGGTGCAGGAACGCAGCGGACGGATGTTCGGACACATTGATCTGGTAACGCACGACATCGCCGTGGACGGCGCGTATCCCGACGCCGCCATCGCGCAGCGCGTGCTGGATGTGGCCTACACGCACTGCCTGGCCGAAGCGGGGTCGAACGCGTTGTTGAGTTCCTGGGTGGCCGCCACCTTCCCCTCGGATGTGGAGGATGGCATCGTGCGGCAAATGGAGGACTTCGACCCGGGCGCCACCTTCACCTTGTATCTCGGTTTTGAGAATGATCGCGAGCCCATACTCACGCAGATCCACGGCTTGCTTTGGCATAAAGCCGACATCGAGGTTCAGCGCAAGCTGATGTCCGAGGTGTCCACCGATTCATGGGAGATATTCTGCGCGCAACTCGAGCGGAGGATGAAAAATCCGCAACTCTTCTCCTCGCTCGATCCCGCGCTTGCCCAGGCCATGCGCCAGTTGTTCCTTCGCATACGCACGCGCAGCGACACCGAGCGACTCATCGCGCGGCTGGCCACCATCGGCGTGGTGCGCGATTGTGTGGCGAATCCCGCCGCGCGACGCTTCGCCTTGCATATCGCGGTTCTGCGCGACGAGGAATACCACGGCAACATAGCGCGGTACTTCGGTGCTCTACTGCCGAAGGCGCATGCCGAGCGCATACTTCAATCGCTGCACACCTATGAAGGCGACTCGGTACTCGAACGTTGCCTGGCCTTTCTGGTGGACAATCTCTACCTCATGCTGGATGATCGCCTCGGAGCCGATCATGCGGCGATGCAACGTTTCCTCGCCGCGGCGGGGAAGCGGAAAGGCGGCGCGGTGTCGCAAGACACGCGAGACCTTGCCTATCGCGCGCTTGCGGCACGGCACGCGCTTCCATCCGATTGGCCGGAGGCGATGGCGCGCGGAGGTGCCGCGGTGGGTGAGGCGTTGGTGGATACCGTGCGTCACCTCGAAAGTGATGGCTCGCTGGGAATGCTTGATCATCTCGATCAGTTACGGAATGCGAGTCGGCTCCTGCGTGAATCGTTTCCCCGGCATCCGCTGCCGAATGCGGCCGAGTCGCTGGCCGCGTTGCTCGAGTATCCGAACGCCGCGACATGGAAGGAAACAGCGGACACCTTCGTGCAACATGCCGCGGATTGCCTCGCGCTGGATGAGCGCGCCGACACATCGTACAGCGCGCGCGCAAAGGAAGTCCTCTCGCTGCTGCAGCGCCATTGCTCCGCCGACGCCCACGCGCGGCTCGCATCGGCGTTCACCGAAGCGGGACGCGATCTCACGGCGCGACGCGCACGCGCTGCGACGGAGGCCGCTGTTCACTCCGGCCCAGTCGCAGCCCCTGTGACGACGGAGGAGGGGAATGCTGCCGTTGCCACCAGGACAACGGAGCCACCACGCCCCTCGAAGCCCGTTCCGCCGAAACAAACATCGGACATCGTCGCGAAACCTGTGACGCCCCCAGCGCAGCGACCCGGCGAAGATGCACCCGGTGCCGGAATTGCAGACCGCGCGTCCGCGGCGCCTCCACCGGAGGGTGGAGCAACGGACACACAGACAGCGCCTGCGCCTGTACCGCCGAAAAAAGCACCGGAAGCTCCGGTCTCCCGCAAGGAAGCCCCGCCTGCGCCTCCGGTGTCCGTGAAACAGCGTGCGGAGACGCGACCTTCGCCGTCGACGACACCAGTCCGCACCGAGGAGAAGGCGACAACCGGTCGCGTGCCATCACCGGCGGAGGAGGAGTTGGCTCGCGCCGTGGCCGAACTCGAAGCGCTCGACGCCGTGACCGCGAAAAGCGCAGTTTCGAAGCGCGAGCAAGCAGAGGATTCTTCCGCAGCACCCGCGCCGGCAGCACCCGCGCCAGCAACACCCGCGCCGGCAACACCCGCTCCGGCAGCACCCGCTCCGGCAGCACCCGCTCCGGCAGCACCCGGGCCCGTGACGCCTGCGCGTGGCAAGGTCCCCGAGCAACGCAAGGAAGCGCCACCGGTTTCCCGCGCCGTGCAAACACCTGTTCCTCCCCCGCCGGCAAAGGAGCCGGCCGATCCGATGGTGACCCGGCATCTCGCCTGGTTGCGTGCATTTAACAACAGATTCCTGAGTGGTTATGAATCCTGAAACTCTCGCCTCACTACAGTCGCTCGAACAGGAACTCGACCGGCTCCGCAGCGCCATCGATCATATCGAACAGGCGAAATCCGTCGCACAAAAAGTGGTGGGCGCCGTGGCCGGCGTGCAGAAAAAATACGGCGAACACCTCGACGCGCTGTTGGCCCTGCAGCAGCAGGGACTCGAACAATTGCATGCGGCATCGACCACACATTTCGACGAATGGAACGCCGGTGCGAAACGCCACATCCTGGAATCCGCCGCGCGAGCACGGAAGCAGCTCGAAGAGCACGACGCCGATGCCCGCCGGGCCATCGCCGAAGCGGGCGAAGCCGCCGCGCGCACGCTGCAGGATTTGAGCCACCGTGCCGAACAGTTGCTGGACAACGCCGAGCGCTCCATGGCGCGAGCGGTGGAGGACTCCTCCAACGCGGCGGGACAGCAGGTGCGCAACCTCGGCACGCAGGTCAAATCCCTGCTCGAGGAATTAACCGCGCGCACGTCGCGCCTCATGGACGAGGCGGGTGGCGGGGTGTCCCGGAAAATCGAGGACATCGCCAGTCAAGTGCATCGCAACATCGAGGAGCAGACCACCAGTGCGCATTCGCACATCGTGGACCTCGCGGCACGCGCGCATCGACACGTGGAGGATTTCGGCACGAAGGCGGGAAATCAGATCGAGCAGCTCGGGCTGCTCGCCGCCAGTACGTATCGCGATGCCGTGGCCGAATCCCGCAAAGCCCTCGACGAAGCGTCGCAACAATCCATCCGCATCTTCGCATCGATCAAGAAAACCTACGATCAGCAGGCGATGGATTTTGAAAAATTGTCCGTGTCCACCGACGCCGTCATCGCATCCTCCGCCAAGCTCGTGCGCACCATCGACGCCATTGATTTTCCGGAAAAACTCCAGACCATTCAGTCCGATATTCGCTCGCTGCATTTCAACCTCAACGGCGCCATGTCGCGCATCGACGCGTTGGACAAATCCGTCGAGGCCTCGTTGCGCGCCCTGGCCGATGATATGGTGGCCAAGCTCGGACGCCTGGAAATGTTCACCGAACGTACGGTGCGCACTCTCAACGACGAGAACGAACGACGCTTCCGCGATCAGCTGGGCGACATCAAGCGCACGCGCACGCTCGTGACCTTGTTGCTCGTGGTGCAACTTCTCACGCTCATCGGCCTCTTCCTCGTTTGGAATAAAGAGCCGGCCGCGCCGGTGCAACCCGTGCCGCAACGCATCGAACAGGCACCGCCCGACACCACACCTGCTCCCGTCGAACAGCCGAAGAAAAAGCGCAACCGCTAGAAACAGCGGTGGTCGGATATCCGTCCCTCGCGACTCGCGAGGGGATGGATTGTGGTATTGACCGCAAGCGCGTCTCCATCCTATATTTTTTCTCTCAATGTTCCCGCGTCTGCCGCGACGGAATGGGATTTCCCCCGCGACACCCGCCGACCCCTCGAACCCATTTCCGTATAACGTCGACGCTGTCTCTGCGATAGGCGCGCGACCGCGCTGCTGTGTTCGAGGCAGGGATCGGGAGCTGCGATGCATGCATGTTTCACCATTGTGGAGATCTGAAGCGATGACAATACGACGAGGCCTGCTTGCCGCCATGCTTGTCCTTGCCATCACCGCCTGCTCCGGCGGCTCGACAGGAGCAATTCTCAGCGACAGGAATTCCGACATGGATTTCCGAAGTTACCGCGCCTTCCGCTGGTTCGATGGTCCGTACCTGCCGGGAGATCTTGCCCAGATTGCGCCGGAGAATTACCATGCGCTACGCGCGTCCATCAACATGCAACTCCAGCGCCACGGTTACGAGTGGCTGCAATTCGATAAGGTGCAGTTCGTGCTGCATGCCCATGGAGCACCGACACTTCCCGGAGCCATCGAGCAATGGAGCGCGATCAACTGGTACAAACCGTGGTGGGGCCCCTACATGGGCATGACCCGTGTGGATCGCTACGCACCCGGCGATCTGGTGATCGACATTATCGATGCCCGCAAGCCGGAGTTGGCGTGGAGAAGCATCGTGCCGGCATTTTTCAATGAGGATGGGAGCATACGAGATCCCGAGCGCATGGACGAGCAGATCGCGCGCGCCCTCGCGGATTTTCCCGCGCGACGGTGAAGTAGTGCGCACCTTCGAAATCCGGGTTGACATCGCATAACGTCCGACGCCCAGCGCTCGAGGCGTACGTGGGATGGGAAAAGGTGAAATGGAGCATTGGGCTGCGCACAGTGCCTGGAAATGCCGCGCCACGTTGCATTGCTCGCGATGGTTGTGCCGTGCTGTCGATCGGCCGGCGCGGCACAGGATTTGTTTTCCTCGGTGTCGCAAGCCAATTTACCGCCAGTACCCCGAGTCCTGGCCCGCGCACTCGATCACGCCCATCCCGCAGAAGGAAGCGGCGATGCCTTGCGGGCACACGGGTAGCATCCATCCCCACAACAACCATGGAGAAGCGTCGCTGATGAGTAATCAACCTGAACGCTGGGGTTCGCGCGTAGGGCTGGTG
>JAMIQH010000172.1:0-2745 GCA_035914695.1 Bacteroidota bacterium
GCAGGGTTGCTGGAGATTGTGGGTGGTGCGGCTCGCATGTGTGCGTGGAGAGGGAGTGAGTCGTCGGTCATTCATTTATTCTTCGCATCTTCGCGGCCTCGCGTGAGGAATTATCCTGAGGGGATCGCTCACGCGAAGGCGCGATGATGAAATTCGCTCACGCGAAGGCGCGAAGGCGCGAAGATTGGGTTGGGGTCGGAAGGGGCGGAGATTGTGCTGGTCGTTGGATCGGTCGGCAGGGTTGCTGGAGATTGTGAGTGGTGCGGCTCGCATGAGAATATGGATGTGGTCGTCGGCTATTCGTCAATTCCTTCGCTGCTTCGCGGCCTCGCGTGAGGAATTTTCCTGGGGGGATCGCTCCCGCGAAGGCGCGAAGTCATGTCGTTCAACGCAAACGTCCCGGCCGACGCCGGGACGTTTGTGCTATGGGCTTGATGCGGGCCGCTTATTTGCTCAGTTGCATCTGCTGCGTCGCGGTGTGCGTGGGGGTGATCATGCGGGCGAAGTACATGCCCGATTCCACCGGATTGCCATTGGCGTCGGTGCCGTCCCACTCGAACATGTGACCGCCCGCTTCGCGCACGCCGGAAACCAGAGTGCGGACGGGTCGACCGAGCATGTCGTAAATGGTCACGTTGATGTCGCTTTGCTCCGCCAATTCCACCACGATGGTCGTGCTGGGATTGAAAGGATTCGGATAGTTCGGCAACATGCGCGTCGCCGTGGGCGTGGGAGCAACCATTACGCGCATGATTTCCGAGCGCTCGATGGTGCCGTCGAAGTCCACCTGGCGGAGACGGTAGTCGTAGGTGTTGCCGGCGCGTACGCCGTTGTCGAGATACTCGTACTGTTGCTGCTCGTGCGTGCTGCCGCGGCCATCAACGAAGCCGAGATCGTTCCAGGAACCTTCGCTTTCACGACGCTCGATGAACCAGCCGCGATTGTTGCTCTCGGTGGCGGTGCGCCATTCGAGACGGACGCCGTCGTTGACCTGCGCGCCGTGGAAGGAGATGAGTTCCACCGGGATCACCGACATCACGTTGAGCACGGGTTCCTGCCACGCCTGCTGCACACCCATGTTGAAGGCGCGCGGCTGGCCATTCACGTTGAGAGTCACCTTGGTGGTGAGAAACACCGTCAGACGGCAGTTGGCGATATTGTAATTCGCAGGCACGGAGTAGGTGTACTGCTGCGTCACCACCTGCCCATTGGTAAAGCCCGTCGTGGTGAGTGTGGTGCCATACACGCCCGAGATCATCTTGCGAGTGACGCGGCGGTGATAGTAGGGATTCAGGGAAATCACCGAACCGCTCACGTTCTTCAGCTGCGCGTAATTCAGACTGTCTTCGTTGAGATGCGCATTGAGGTAGAACTCGCCCTGCATGTCCTGCAAAATGTTCATGGTGACGGTGAACGCGAGTTCACGATTGTCCGGATTCCACGTGCCCGCCACCGCGATGGAGAGCGGAGCGGTACTTTGCGCGCGGGATGTCAGCACTTGCCTCCAGTATGTACGGCTGATGGCGATGGCGGAGCCGCCGGTTGGGAGGTTGACGAGCAGCCGGTCGATCGCGCCGGAGGGCCAGGAACTCACGAGCAGATGCTGTGCGATCGTCTCGGTTTCGGCGGTCGCCATGGGTTCGTTATTGCCCGTATGATGGGCCACGGCCCGGGCGTTCGGGATTTGCTGGAGCAGCACATTGATAGTATCGGCGCCATACGGGCACCATTGGCACCAGGTGCCTGTGAACTGTTCGAGAAGCGTGGTGCGGGTGGTCTGCGCCTGAACGAGACAGGGCAGCAAGACGAGTGCGACCAGCGTGATACTGCGAAGCAAGGTACGCATAGGCGACTTCCTTTCTAGGTGTGGGCGGCTGCTGGATTCGAGAGTGATGCGCTAGTAGGATGTGGAAAAACAGACAAGAAACTGCCGTAATCCGACAGGAGGAAATTTCGGCATTTTCACGTCAAGATGCAATACAACATCGGGCCAAACGGGAAAATCGGCGAATGGCGGGGAAATCCCGCAGTACACACCGCGTAGAAGAAATGCTTGCTTTCCTGCCGGAACTTCAATAATTTTCCTTACTTATGACGATTGTTCCGAAACATTCGCCCTTCATTATCGCCATCGACGGACCTGCCGGGTCGGGTAAAACCACCACGGCCAAGGCCCTTGCGCGTGAATTGGGCTTTCTCTACATCGACACCGGCGCCATGTACCGCGCCGTGGCGCTGTTCGCGCTCGATCGGGGGGTGCGGGAATTCACGCTCGCCACGATTTGTCCCCTGCTTCCGGATGTGCGCATTCGTTTGGAACGGGTGGACGGCAATCAGCGCACGTTGCTCAACGGCGCGGATGTGGAGGACCGCATACGCACGCAGGAGATGTCCCGCGCCGCCAGCGATATCAGCGTGCTTCCCTGTGTGCGCGAGGCCATGGTGAATTTGCAGCGCGAGGCGGCCGTGGATTGCGCGGGCGCGATTCTGGAGGGGCGGGACATCGGCACGGTGGTGTTTCCGGATTCCCCCTGTAAGATTTTTCTCGTCGCCGATGTGGAAACCCGCGCCCGCAGACGGCGCTTGCAACTCGAGCAACTCGGCATTCCCGCCGACGAGGCAACTATCCGTCGCGAGATCGAGGAACGGGACGCGAACGACTCCACGCGCGAGCATTCGCCGCTGCGCAAGTCGCGGGATGCGATCGAAGTGGAGACCACCAATACGACCATCGATGAACAAGTC
>JAMIQH010000173.1:0-11302 GCA_035914695.1 Bacteroidota bacterium
CCACTCCTGCTTGGTCATCAAATCGAGAGCCGCCGGCGAGAAATAGTGGTTCGGCAGTTTGTGTTCCTCGCAGGCCTTGGCAAGAAGGTGGCGCACAAGTGGCGGAATGTCTTCCTGTCTGTTGCGCAGCGAAGGGATGTGGATGTCGTACTTGTTGAGTCGGTAGTAGAGATCGTCGCGGAAATGTCCCGAGGCGATCAGGGACGGCAGGTACTTGTTCGTGGCGCTTATCACGCGCACGTCCACATCACGTTCGATGGTGTCGCCCACGCGCCGCACCTTGCCATTGTTGAGCACGTAGAGCAGCTTTTGCTGGAAGGTGACGGTGGTATTGCCGATTTCATCGAGGAAAATCGTGCCACCGTCGGCGATTTCGAACAGGCCCTTCTTGTCGGCCACGGCACCGGTGAAGGAGCCCTTCATATGGCCGAAGAGTTCGGACTCGAGCAGATTCTCGGTGAGCGTGCCGCAGTCCACGGAGACAAAGGGCTTCTCGCGACGATAGCTCATCGCATGAATGGCGCGTGCCACCACTTCCTTCCCCACCCCGCTTTCGCCGGTGATGAGGACGGGGACGGTGGTTTTCGCCACCTTCTCGGCCTGTCCCATGATTTGCTCGATGGCCTTGCTGGCGCTCACAATACCGATTTCGCGCATCACCTCTTCGATGGTGGCCGACACCACTTTCGGTCGCTTCGATTCGAGGGCGCGCTTGACGCTTTCCTTCAACTGCACGAGGTCAATGGGTTTGGCGAGGAAGGAGAAGGAGCCCTTCTTCGCTGTTTCGATGGCCACAGGCACGTTGTAGGCCTGGCCGGTGATCATGATCACGGGAATCTCGGGCCAATCGCGCACGATTTCGCTGAGTACGGCCCGCCCATCCATTTGTGGCATGAGAATATCGAGCAGCACCAAGTCGATGGATTGCACGCTGAGCAATTCCAACGCTTCGATCGGATTCTGCCGGACCACGGTCTTGTACCCGCTGTGCGTCAGAATATCGGAAACCGTTTGGCAGAAATCCTCCTCATCGTCGACGATGAGGATGGTGGGTTTTTCATTCATGGTGCTTCAATATCTAGTGACAGGAAGTCGTATCTGAAACGTGGTACCAAGGCCGGGCGAGCTGTTGAAGGTGATCTCGCCCTGATGCTCCTGGATGATTTTTTGCACGATGACCAGGCCCAGGCCCGTTCCACCGCGACTGTGCGTGGAGAACGGACGGAAGATACTCTTTTTCACTTCGTCGTCCATACCCGTGCCGGTGTCCTGAATCGTGATTTCGACATACTCGCCGGGCCGGTTGATCCATTGCCCCGGCGAGGTTGCGATGATGATGCGCCCTTCGCGCGAACCAATGGCGCGCACGGCGTTGTCCATGAGATTGCCGACGGCCTCGGGAAAATGGGCGATGTCGATGCCCACCCGCGGCAGATTGCGGTAGAGGTGCGTGATAATTTCCACATTGCGCGTGGTTTTCTCGCGATACTCGTCGGCGATGTTCTGGAGAATGACGTTGACGTCGTTCGGCAGCAGATTGAGCCGGTCCTTGTTCGCCAGGCGCGTGAGGTTGTGCACGATCTCGTTGAGTTTGCGGGATTCGTTCACAATGCGGTCGAGGTATTTCGTCACCTCGTCGCTGGGTTTGTTGTTCTGCTCGCTCAGCAGCATCTCAAGATGCTGCGCGGTGAGTGTGATGGTGGACAGCGGCGTTTTGGCCTTGTGCGCCACATGCTGCGCGACGCCGGACCAGTTGACGCGGCGATCCTTCTCGATGGCGTCGGTGATGTCGGCGATGATCATGATGAAGCCGTCCAGCCGCTTTGTTTCGCTGTACAGCGGATAGGCGCGGACGATGAGCGTGCGCATCACCTTGTTGTGGTTGAACACCACCTCGCGCTCCACGGCGTGTCGGTCGTTGCGTACTTCTTCGAAGACTTGCAGGATTTCGGGCGAGGGCGCGTTTTTAAAATAGTAGCTGGACTCCTCGGACATGGTCACGTATTCGTCCAATGCCAGCAGGGATTTCGCGGCGCGGTTCATCATGCGCATGTCGCCGGAGCGATCGAACATCAGCACGGCGTTGCTTTGCAGGGAATCGAAAACCCGCTGTTCCTGTCGTCCCAGATTGCGGGAATAATTCCGCACGGCGAGTATCGCGCCACCGAGCAACAGCAGCAGCACTATGCTTTCGGTGCGATAATGTGTCCACAGAATATTCACGCTGATATTGCCGTCGAAATAGTCCTCGATGATTTCCCGCTTGAGGTCGTCGGGCACACCCGCTGGCCGCAAGGCGGAGGTCTGCGCGAACGCTGCGGCGCCGAGCAGGAGGAGGAACACAAAGATCTTGAGCAATTTCATGAATGACCCTGGGAGAGACAATCCTGTTCAATCGAACGGAACACCTGAATTAAGGGAAGATTTCGTTCCTGTGCAATACGCCGGCATTCCTCGTACTCTGGAACAAGGCGTTCACCGTCACTTCCATGGATGCGTTTCACCACGGTGGCACCGAAGCGCGTCTGTACAGTCTCCTGTCGGCGCGGGAGCATGGTGCGCCGCATGTGTTGCCAGCGTACACCGGTGGTGCTGGTTTCGGCGAACAGGAGTGCGCAGAGTTCCTCCCGCCTCTCCGGCTCGGCGATGACACGAAGCAGATGAGCCGGACGCCCTTTTTTTCCCAGCACCGGGATGACGAAGGCATCGAATGCGCCGGCGGCGAGCATTCGCTCGATCACCCAGGGCAGCAACTCGGGGTTCATGTCGTCGATGGTGCTCTCCAGCTGCACGAGATCCTGCGTTTCAAAGGCCGCGCTCTCGTCGCCAACGATCAGGCGCAGCATGTTGGGCAGCTGCGGGAATTCCTTCGTCCCCGCTCCGTAGCCGATGGCGCGTGGCACGAAGCTTGTGGGCGCCTGCTGCGCGTCACACGACAGTGCCGCGAGTATCGCCGCGCCGGTGGGTGTGGTGAGTTCCTCGGCGATGTTGGTGCGTTCGATACGCAGACCTTTGAGCAGTTCGATGGTGGCGGGCGCGGGCACGGGCATCACTCCGTGCTGTGTGTGTATCAGGGCGTTGGCGCCGGTTTTCACCGGCGAGTGAAACAGTTGCTCGATGCCGAGATACTCCAGTGCGATGGCGGTGCCCACGATGTCGACGATGGAATCCACCGCGCCGACTTCGTGAAAATGCACATCGTCGACCGTCACGCCGTGTACCCGCGCTTCGGCCTCGGCGAGTACCGCGAACACGGCAAGCGCCCGGCGTTTCACCTCGTCGTCCAACGCGCTCGACGATATCAGCGCCCTGATGACTGCCCAGGAGCGACGGGGGTGATCGTGGCGATGATCCCGCGTGGACCCATGGCCGTGCTCGTGCGCATGATCATGCGGATGGTGATGCTGCCGCGCCTCACTGTGCTCATGCGCATGATCATCGTTTGCATCCGCGGATGCATCACTGCCGGTGATCACGACATCGATATGCGTTGCGGCGATGTTACTGCGCCACAGCGTGCGTTGCCGCAGTTCATAGCCATCGAGCGGAAGCTTGCGCAACTCTTCGCGGAGATGGTCGAGCGGTACGCCCGCCGACACGCAGGCGCCGAGCATCATGTCGCCGCTGATTCCGGACAGCATATCCAGATAGCCGACGATCATGCGCTCTGCGGCCGATAGAGATTGATTTCATCGCGCAGGGCGAGCGCGGCGTCGCGGGCGCGTTGGGCGAAGTCCTCGGCCTGACCGGCGAAGATGATTCCCCTGCTGGAATTGAACACCGCTCGGTTGCCCGCCGCGGTGACACCGGCTTCGACACTTGCTTGCACGTCCCCACCCTGAGCTCCAAGCCCCGGGATGAGCAGTGGAATCCCTCCGCAAAGCGCGCGCAATTCGCGCAACTCATCGGGATGCGTGGCGCCAACGACGAAGCCGAGATTGTCCGCCTCGTTCCACTGCATGGCAGTGCGCACGACATGCTTGTACAGCGGTTCACCGTCAACGCTCAGGTACTGAAAATCGCGCGACCCCTTGTTCGACGTGAGCGCGAGGAGAAAGACTCCTTTGTTCCTATACGCGAGGAAGGGCTGCACTGAATCGCGGCCCATGTAGGGGGCCACGGTACAGGCATCGAAGCCCAACTCCTCGAACAGCGCCTTCGCATACATTGTGGAGGTATTGCCGATGTCGCCACGCTTGGCGTCGCCGATTGTCAGTACGTCGGCCGGAATGGCATCGAGCGTACCGCGAAGCACCTCCCAGGATCGAGGGCCGAGCGTTTCGTAAAAGGCGAGATTGAGTTTGTAGCTTTGCACAAGGTCGGCCGTGGCCTCGATGATCGCCCGGTTGAAGGCGAGTACAGCGTCGGCATCGCCGCCAAGCTGCGGGGGAATTTTCGCCAGCTCGCTGTCAAGGCCGACGCAGAGCACACTGTTGTTTTTCGCGGTGACCGCGTCCAGTTTTTCGAGGAAAAGCATGGTGTGTTGATGATGGTGAAGTTGCACCCTTCAAAAATAGACGCTCCGCGACTGCGAGGCAATGCGGAATTTCATCCATGTCACAGGCATGGAAACGCGGACGGAAACGAATTGCGGGAGGTTTCGTGGATATTCGCAATCGCGAATCCCGACGGAGCCCGGCATCCTCCCGCTCCACCCGGGGAGAGCCGCCGAACGACGCACGGATGAGACTGCCGATTTGTTCTTCCGCGTCTCATGCGAGTTCCGTATGTTTCAAGATTGTGGACACGGAAAGCATCGCACCGCACCGTGTCGAAATCAGCTTGAACGGTACGCCATGAACGAACGCATCACTCCCGTATCAATCACGCGCACGGAATCGCGCGCGTTACGCATCACCTGGTCCGACGGCAAGGTCTGCGAATACAGCATGCCCCATCTTCGTAAGAACTGTCCCTGCGCCACCTGCCAGACGGATTTGGCGGCCAAGGGCGCGTTTTACATTCCCCTGTTCACCGCGGATGCGCTCACCCTGGAGAAGGTGGTGCCACAGGGGCACTACGCCCTGCAATTTCACTGGCGTGACGGGCATCATACGGGCATTTACGACTACGCGCTGCTGCGACGGCTGTGTCCGCGGGCCGAGGGGGAGGACGCGAGCGCGTGAAAGGCACGCAGCGTGAGACGGAGTCCGCGCAGCCGCGGGCGGATACCAGTTGCTTCGCCCCACTGCTCGACAGCGGCGTCGTCCGGCAACTCGCCGATGCGCTGAACGCCGATGCACGCGCGGTGCAGGTGCGCGGCGTGCATGGTGGATTGAAAGGCATTCTGCTCGCTTCCCTTTTCCGCCGGATCGGGAAGCAATGCGTCATCCTTTGTCCCGACACGCACAGCGCGCTGGAAGTGTGGAATGATGTGAGCGTGATGCTGGGTGAGGAGGATGTGCTGTACATCGGCGAACACCTCTCCACACTGCAGAAAAAAATCCGCAACATCAGCAGCACCTTCGCCGAGAATGCGGATGCACTGCGCTCGCTGACCGATCGTCCGCTGCGCGTGGTGGTGACCGACATCGACACCCTGGCCACGGAATTTCCTTCGGTACGCGCCATTCGCGAACAGAGCGTGAGCATCAACGCGGGTTTGGATTTCCCGCAGGATCACCTGGTGCGCGCCCTGGCCTTCGGTGGCTTCGAGCGAGTGGATTTCGTGTCCACCACCGGCGAGTACGCGGTGCGCGGCGGAATTCTGGACGTGTTTCCCGTGGGCATGGAGCAGCCACTGCGCATCGAGTATTTCGGGGACGAGATCGAAAGCATTCGCGAATTCGATCCATTGAGTCAGCGTTCCACCACCACGCGGGAGCAGGTGGCATTTGTCACTTCCCTTTTCCTTGAGGACGGGGAATCCGCGCGCGACCGCATGCCCGCGTTTTTCACCGGCGATGCCGTGGTGGTGTTCGATGGCATGGAAAGCATCGTGGCTGCAGTGGACGAAGTCGACGCGCCGCTGCTTGACGCGCTGCGGGAGCGACATCGCTGTGTGCTGTTTTCCGTGATGGAGCAGGAAGTCGATGCGGTGATCGAGGCCAGTACCGAAAGCCAGCCCGCGCTCAACGGTTCGGTGAAGCACGTGCTCGAACTCCTGACCTCGCTCGAGGAGCGCGGCTACACATGCACGCTCGTGGCCGACTCGGAGGCGCAGGCGCAGCGCCTGGACGACCTCTTGCACAACACCTTGCCCGAGGAGGACAACGGCCATCGTTCCACGCGCTGGGATATTCGCTACTGCCCGTTGAGTGAAGGATTCATCGACCATGGCACGCGTCTGGCGGTGCTGACCGAGCATCAGATTTTCCAGCGCCGGCATGTGCAAAAGCGCGTTCACAAGGGCGTCAAGGGCTTGTCCCTTCGGGAAATGCGGCAGTTGCGCATCGGCGATTACGTGGTGCATGTGGACAAAGGCATCGGCCGCTTCGTGGGTTTCAACACCATCACGGTGAACGGCGGTTTGCAGGAAACGGCGCAGCTCACCTACGCCGACGACGACGTGCTGTACGTCAATCTCAACTACATCAACAAGCTGCAGAAGTACAGTTCGACCGAGGGAGCCGTACCGCTGTTGTCGAAACTCGGCAGCGGCGCATGGGAACGCGCGAAGGAGCGCACGAAGCGTCGCCTCAAAGACATTGCGCGCGACCTGATTCAGCTCTACGCCAAGCGGAAGATGTCGGAGGGCTTCGCCTTCTCCGCGGATTCGCAGTGGCAAAAAGAGATGGAAGCATCCTTCATGTACGAGGACACGCCGGACCAGGCCAAGGCCACGGCGGATGTGAAGGCCGACATGGAAACCGGCGTGCCCATGGACCGGCTCGTGTGCGGTGATGTGGGGTATGGCAAAACCGAAGTGGCGGTGCGAGCGGCATTCAAAGCCGTGGCGGACGGTCGGCAGGTGGCCGTGCTCGTGCCCACCACCATCCTCGCCGAGCAGCATTACAACACCTTCCGCGACCGCCTCGCGCGCTACGCGGTGAATGTGGCCTCGCTATCGCGATTCAAAACGAAGAAGGAACAGGAGGACATCACCGGCAAGCTCGAACGCGGCGGCATCGACATCGTCATCGGCACGCATCGCATGCTGAGCAAGGACGTGCGCTTCCGCAATCTCGGTTTGCTGATTGTGGACGAGGAGCATCGCTTCGGCGTCGCCGCCAAGGAGAAATTGCGGCAACTGCGCACGGGAGTGGACACCTTGACCATGACGGCCACGCCGATTCCCCGCACGCTGAATTTCTCGCTGCTGGGCGCACGCGATCTCTCGGTGATTGAAACGCCGCCCCGCAACCGCCTCCCCATTATCACGCGCATCGTGCCGTTCGAAAAGGAGGTGGTGGTCGAGGGCATCGAGCGGGAGATTCAACGCGGCGGGCAGGTGTTTTTCGTCAACGACACGGTGAGCGACCTCGAAGCGCTGGCCGACACCATCCGCGTGTATTTACCGGGTGTACGCGTGGCCACCGCGCACGGACAGATGAAACCGCCGGATCTCGAGCGAACCATGCTGCATTTCATCGAGAAAAAAACCGATGTGCTTGTGGCGACCAAGATCATTGAAAGCGGACTCGACATCCCGAACGCCAACACCATGTTCATCAACAAAGCGCATCACTTCGGACTTGCCGAATTGTATCAGTTGCGCGGGCGCGTGGGTCGTTCGAACGTGCAGGCCTACGCCTATCTTCTGGTTCCGCCCAAGGCCAAGTTCTCGCGCGACGCGCTCAAGCGTTTGCAGGCCATCGAGGAGTTTTCCGAGTTGGGGACGGGCTTTCAACTGGCGATGCGCGATCTGGAAATCCGCGGCGCGGGCAATTTGCTCGGCGCCGAGCAGAGCGGATTCATCACGGAAATCGGTTTCGAGTTGTATATGTCCACGCTGGAAGAAGCGGTGCAGGAACTCAAGCAGCAGGAATTCCAGGGCCTCTTCGCCGAGGAAGTCATCGAACTGCGTCCCCGCGCGGATGTGGTGATGGAACTCGGACAGGACGCGTACTTGCCACGCGACTTTGTGAGCAACGCCACCGAGCGCTTCGACATTTACAAGCGCCTGTACAATTGCGAGCGCGACGAAGAGATCGACGAGATCGAGTATGAGTTGCTCGACCGCTTCGGGCGTCTACCGGAGGAAGCGGACAATCTCTTCTTCAGTGTACGCGTGCGCCTCATCGCCGCGCGCATCCGTTTGAGTCGGGTGACATTGGAGGACGGAACGGTGAACATGGCCTTGCCGCCCGAGGACGACGCGGCCTTCTACGATCACAACTTCCAGCCGCTGATGCAGTGGGTACAGACAAACAAGCTTCGCGCGGTGATGAAACGCGATCAGCGGCAGGTGCGCATCCTGGTGCGCGATGTGCGCACACCCGCGGATGTGCGGGCGCTGCTTGTGGAAATGGAAAGCGCGGTGTTGGCCGCGGAAGCGACGGAGGCCGCGCATGTCTGACGCGTCGACGCAATTCCCACGCGAGAAGCGCGCGGCGATATTCATCGTCACCGCCATGGTGCTCGCCTTGTTCTGGATGCTGATGCGGCTGGATTTCGGAGGTGCGGAAGAGAGCGTGCCCGAGCGCCGCAGCACCGGCGGTAAGGCCGCGCACCGCATCGCGCTGCAACTCGCTCCCGCGGCGCTGCAACGATTCGGCGTGGACAGTGTCGCCGCCACCCTGCTCGATGCGGGCATCACATGGGTGGTGTTGCCGCTGCCGCTGTGGAGCGCATCGGGGCGGCGCGCGGAATTCAGTACGTTGGAGTGGGAAGCACTCGCCGAGGACGCACGATTTCTGAGGGGTGCCGGAGTACGCGTGCTGCTCGCGCCGATGTACATCGAAACGACGGGATTGCGCCCGCGTCCAACGCATCGCATCAGTGGCGCGTTTTTAAGCAGCTACCGTGATCTTGTTGAGGAATGCGCTTCTCTCGCCGCCCGTGCCGAGGCGACGGGCCTGCTGCTGGACGGCGTATTCGGCGAGCAACGCGTCTCGGCCAGCGAATGGCTGGACCTCATCGCCCGCGTGCGCGAGGAGTATGATGGTTTGCTGGAAATGCGTATCGGAAAAAAAGCCACGCCCGCACTCTATGCGGTACACGCCAACGGCGCGCATGTGGAGGAAGAGGCGGCCATGCCGGACTCTTCGCATTCCGCGCCTGTGCATATTGTGATGGAAGATCGCGACACATGGACCGCCTCGCCAGTGCCGTGGGGCGACGGCGAACTTCGCGCGGCTCCAGCACTGCGACGCGCCGAAGCACTGCTGCAACGCGCGGCGGGCGCCAGCCACGTGCATGGCCTGACGCTGACCGGTGCCGAGTTGCTAAGCATTCTGCGCGCCGGCGACGAGCGTGGTCGTTCGCTCCGTTCGCGCATCGCCGCCTTGAATACGCGCTGGATGACGCTGGATTTTTACCGTCCGCCCACGGAATTGCGACAGGACATGCGCGCGACGCCAGCGGACAGCGGCGACTAGTTTTTCACAGCCCACCACCGGTACCACGCAGCGCGACGGCGCAAGGTGCACCATCGCTCGCATCCATCATGTGCGACGGATCAGTCGGTCAGCGCCATTTTTCGCAGCAGCGACGCGGGGCGATAGCGCTCGCCGCCGAGTTCGTCGTACATGGCGTAGAGCAGGTTGTACACATTTTCCCAACCAAAGCGCCGCGCCCAACTGATGGGACCTTCGGTCCCGAGCGCCACCGCCAATGCAGCTTCGATGTCGTCCTCACTGGCAATGTCCTGCTGCATGATGAGCATGGCTTCGTTGATCATCACCGCGAGAATACGCGGCGTGACCATGCCGATCTCGTCGCGCACCACCACCATGCGCTTGCCGATACTGTCGAAGAATTTCCGCAGCACTTCGTCATGCGCATGCGGGTGACCGTAGGGATACGACACTTCCACCACGCCGGATTGCACCAACGTGGGTAGCGCGGCGATACCGATAATGCGTTCGGGGCTGCCGGTGATCGCACCGATTTCCGTCGAGGTGACGGCGATGGTGTTGCAGATCATGGGCACATCGGTGGCGATTTCGGCCAATAAATCGGAGAGAATGAGCCGCCACTTTTTTGAATCGCGGATGTGCAAATCGATGATGAGGTCCACCTCCGGCGCTTCGTCCAGCGCGTGGATTTTCACCACATGGTCGGGGAGTTGCTTCTTGAGGCCTTTGCCGTAGACGATGCACGTATGCTCGCGGCACACGGTGAGCCAGTCGCCAAGCAGGCGCGGGGAGCCGGTAAAAAGGATGTTCATGACGTTTGTATCCCGATGAATAACGTGAATGCCGGGAATCGAGCCGTCATCGCGCGTGGGTACGATCCGCGACAACGTGATGAATTACATGTTACGACGATACTGTCCGCCCACGTCGTACAGCGCGGCGGAAATCTGTCCGAGCGACGCAACGCGCACACAGCGGAGTAGCGCATCGAACACATTGCCGTGCTCGCGTGCGGTGCGACGCACCTCGGCGATGGCCGCGGACGCGTCCGCGGCATGGCGCGCATGCACATTGCGGAGATTGCGAATCTGCTGATCCTTTTCCTCGGTGGTGGAACGGATCAGTTCCGTGGGCTGGGCTTCGTGCCCCTGCAAATGGGCGGGACGCAGGAAGGTGTTCACGCCGACGATGGGAAGTTCGCCCGAATGTTTGCGATGCTCGTAGAGCATGCTCTCTTCCTGAATTTTCCCACGTTGGTACATGGTTTCCATCGCGCCGAGCACACCACCGCGGTCGGAGATGCGGCGGAATTCGAGCAGCACCGCCTCCTCCACGAGGTCGGTGAGTTCCTCGATGATGAAGGCGCCCTGGAGCGGATTCTCGTTTTTCGCCAGGCCCAGCTCGCGGTTGATGATCAACTGAATGGCCAGCGCCCGGCGCACGCTCTCCTCTGTCGGTGTGGTGATGGCCTCGTCGTAGGCGTTGGTGTGCAGCGAATTGCAATTGTCGTAAATGGCGTACAGCGCTTGCAACGTGGTGCGGATGTCGTTGAAGTCGATTTCCATCGCGTGCAGGCTGCGTCCGCTGGTCTGGATATGGTACTTGAGCTTTTGCGAGCGATCGTTGCCGCCGTAGAGACGCTTCATGGCAACGGACCAGATGCGGCGCGCCACACGTCCGATGACAGCGTATTCCGCATCGATGCCGTTGGAGAAGAAATACGAGAGATTGGGCGCGAATTCGTCGATGTGCATACCCCGCGAGAGGTAGTACTCGACGTAGGTGAAGCCGTTGGCCAGCGTGAATGCGAGCTGGGTGATGGGATTGGCACCCGCTTCGGCGAT
>JAMIQH010000174.1:0-13610 GCA_035914695.1 Bacteroidota bacterium
ATCGCTGGCGGAGAAGGTACACATCCCGGCTCTCCACTGTACATTCTGGATGTGGTTGACCGTAATAGAGCCATGACACATGCCACGGTTGCAGACGCCTTGGTGGAAGCATCCTACTCCACCACCTCCCGAAAGGGATTTGGTTGTCATATTGCGAATCTGAGTCTGTACAACACTTTGAATGATCCCTTTCTGCGCCAAGCAATTGTTACTGCATATACGCAAGGTTTACGTGTGAATGCATGCATGGGCAACACCGCCAACACCACGCCACAGTATCCAGCAGGCACGGACGAGCACTATATCCTTGCGGTAGGAGCGAAATATCACAATTACAGCCGTCATATAGCTGGGAGTTATGGATCTCACATGGACCTCATGGCACCTGGTTATGGCACTGTCCAAGATGATCCTCTCATTCAGCCAGTGCATATCGTTACCACTCGTGGAAATGGCACAGGCTATTCAGGCGGCGAGACTTCGGCTGCAACCGCCCATTGTACAGGGGTTGCCGCACTGCTAATAACGGAGTACCTCAATTCAGGCTGGAATGTAGACCAACCGCATCACCCCGAGGATATAGAAAATTTGCTTGAGGCGGGATGCGTGGATGGAAACGGGCAAGTGCGTGGCACTCATGACGATGATACTGGCTGGGGCTTCCTGCATGCGGCGAATTCGCTGTCGTATCTGAGTGCCCCATATATCTTGCGGCATTATTCCGGTACACTCACTCTGGAATCGCTCCCAACTCCTACGCTGATTCCTGGCCATGTCCGTTTCGAAGATATTCACCACTCCCTGCCAGATATCACCCTGATCGATCCTCAGCAGTACAAGATCACAACCAGGCTGAACTATCCCGGTGCTTACGTATCCGTCATTCGCAGCTGGGGGATAGGCAATAATCACTCAGGCTCTGAAGGACTCGCAGCTGCTCGTCACTGGCCAGGCACGACACCCTGGAACGAAACCGTGTACCAACTCGGATTTACCGAAGTCGAGTGGTACGACTCAAGATCCTGCGACGTTGCGACATATTTCTTCTATGGCGCGGACGTCTTCAACGGTGGTTACACCTGGGTGCCGTTCGATCCTACCAGTAAGGATATTCACTTTCATTACTCCGTGTTGGGGATCCCGAGAATTATTGGAGTTGAAGATGATCATATGACCGTACCGAACGACATCGACATAGTCTCAGCATACCCCAACCCGATTCAATCCTCGAGTCCGGAAGTACTTCACATCGAATTCAATTGTGCCAGGAAGGCCGGGCCACTCTACCTGATTCTTGCCGATGTGCTCGGTAGAATCGTGAGGGCACAATCCATTCCTGACGTTGGAGCGAGTCTAAACCGCGTTACTGTGAACACCAGACATCTGCCTTCAGGTATGTACTTGGTGACGCTCTTCAGTGGAAATTCCATTTCGACGAAAACTGTTTCGATACTTCACTAGAAAGATGCAAAACCACGTTCAAGTCTCTTACGTCCTGATTCTGGGTATCATTCTTCTCACATCCTGTGAGGAGCACCCGGTCGTTCGCCATGTCCCGCAGGAGTTCATCTCCATGGATGACTCCTGCGGGAATTATTTTCCGCCCTATGCCGATATGGGATTCAAGCCCGGGTACTACTGGCCGTTCCTGAGTGATCACGGGGGAGGACAACTCTCACCAGATGGCAATTATCTGGCATACGGCGGATTCAACCAGGACTTTCTAACTTATGGGCACTCTTTACCGATCTGGGGGATTGCGGTGATGGAGTTGCGGTCGAGGTCGCATGTTCTATTCCTCCCCGACGCAAAAACTATCGTCTGGAGCCGCGATTCGGAGCAACTGTACTATATTAATGATCATAGCACTGTGTGCATCGCCGAAATCCGTAAAAAAGAAATTCGCGAATATCCGGGAATTGGGCATCACATCGAGGGGATTCAATCACCGCCAGGTGGCAGATTCGTTTTCCTGACGGGTGTCAAATCCGGTTTTCCGGGGTATGGCATCCTGCGATGGGATCCCTCGCTCGATTCATCGGAGTTCATCGTCGACGATAAGGAAATGAATCATAATTTTATGGTTTTGAGTGATTCGATAATTTGTGTTTTGAACCTCGAGTCGACAGTTTCCAAGGGTATTGTGTATATGAATCTGAATACACTTGAAAAATGGCGAGTCGCCGTTCCCGCTTTCGACATGCTGTTCTCAAAACCCGCTGTGGCTAGTACAAGTCTCTCGCCGGACGGCACTCGAATCCTGCTCGAACCTTATGTCGACGCGAACAGCAACGATGGGTATCCCGGTACAGGTGTCTGGGTTCTGCATAGAACAACCCTGGACCTCCGTCGGATTCTGCCTCGTCATCCATTCGTTCTGGGGAACTACGGACCACTCTGGAAGGACAACTTGAGTTTTATAGCGTCCTGGCCCTGCGTCTGCGATTCGTCAATCTCGCTGTACGAGTATGACCTGCAGGGCAAACCCCAGCGAAGATATACTGATCGATACACGAAGTTCTGGGAGGTGAAATAGTTATGTATGGCACGATCGTGCCAACGTGGCATGCGCTTGTCGGAACGATGATCATTGTCACCACTCTCCTATGCAACGCCTCTGCCCAGTCGCTCTCCGCTGCCGGCGCAACCGACGATGTGGAGATCGGAATCGTACAATTCGGAATCGATGGTGGTATAACATTATCAGATTTTCATGCACCGGGTTCGCACGCGGAGCAGTACACTTCAAGAGTTTCGTTCCACGTGGGAATAGCCGGTCGTATCGTGCTTACCGAGCATTTTGCGTTGCATGGGAATCTTCAGTACAACAGACGAGGCGCCGTGCGCCAATCCGACTTCGACAGCCGGCTGTTCAGGCTGGACTTTCTTGAATTCAGCCCGATGCTCACGATTCGGCGCCCATGGAGTAACGGGATATGCCCTTACCTGAGCGCCGGGGCAGTCCTCGCATGGAATGTCAACGCTCTTGTCGATGTCGAGCATGGACGCATCGCCGAGACGCTGCGGCTTACCGACATCAGAAGTTTCAATCCCGGTATTACACTGGAATTGGGTTTGGAATTCGGCCTCGCACGGCGATTGCTTATTATCGGTATCGGCTATCATTTTTTTCCGCTCTCCATTCAGCGTGGATCAGATCCTACGACCGAACTCGGCAATGAGGATCTATCAGTCCGTCTATACATTCTCTACTGAAACAACATCATTCGTTGCTGCTACGTGATGAGAAAATCATCGGAATCCTTTATCGCCTTCACACTTCTCCTGATTGCGCTCACGGCTCTGCTTGGCTCAGGTTGTGATGATGGCATCCCGACAACCGTTGACGATGCTGTAAACGGCAAATTCGGTATGCTAATCACCGGACCTTTTGTTCTTGTTTCTGATTTTCGGGTCTACGGGAGTGAAGCGGTTTTGACCTACGACAATACTGCTTCCCCACTATCTGGTTTCCGCTTGATTGTTCCCGCTGGCGCATTCGACGTTGCCACCACGTGGAAACTCTCATACGCCGAGATTCGCGCGCACAGGTACACTTCCATCTTCCACCCTGTGACGCCGCTGATCCGCCTGGAAAATGGCGGCATGTATGCTACTCGGCCCATGCGGTTGCGGATTCCCATCGAGCTTCCCGACAGCGTACTACCGGTTGCCTTCCGCTACGACAACGTCAGCGGAATCCTTGAAGCCCTGCCTCCCGTATCTCGGACTCCCGCATACTTGGAGGTTCTCATCCGAGAGTCTTCCGAGATCGTTGTTTCGGCGATTAGTTATCGGGAACTCCGCGGGCTTGGCGGCTATGATATGGGTTTCGATCCGTTCTGCGATGGGTGGGCCTTTCCCAATTACCCGACTATCAACACAAGAGGCGGTTTCAGCCCCGGGATGAGTATCGGCGCCGCATGGTATTTCGAACGCTATAGGGGAAATCCTCCAATCGAGGCTGCATTTGACAACAAACGTTACGATTTTGGCACAAGTGAGATATGGGAGGACGATGCCACCGGGATCGATCTTTGCGTCCGGGTCCAAGGTCTATTCGAACGCGCCAACAGCTCATGGATTTATGGCGAAGGATTCTCCCTGCAAGATCCGATCTGGATCACTTCCGGATGGGATCAGTTTTGGACAATCTGTTACGCGCTCATGCTCACAGGCCGCCCACAATCCTTACTGTTGCGAGTGAAGTCTGATCCCACAAAGCCTGTGCATGTCATGCTCGTGCACGGATGGCATTTTGACGAAGCATTCGGCATGGGCAGGCTTCTCGTATACGATCCGAACAATATCAACGACAAGCGGAACGAAATCCGTATTGCCTCCGGATTTGACGAACTGGGACCGATCGAGACTGCTACCAACTCCATGGAACTAAGCCAGGGCATCCTCACCTCATACGACATGATCAGATTTATGCCATGGTCCATTCTTTATGATCACAGGACTCTCCTTCGGGAGTGGAAGAACTCCGCAGCCACTCTACTCACCAACGGAGCCTATACTTCATTCGAGGTTTTCGCCATACCGGTCGATACCACGATTCACGAGAGGGTGAAACTGAGAGACTTGGCCGCAGTGGCAAGGATCGAGCTGCCATTCACAGCGTTTCGAATCATAGTCGAATCATCCGATCCGGATTATGATCATCCCGTCGTTTTCACTCATTCTTCCGGAACAGGCGAACGAGTTATAATACCGTGGCGGAGCATTATTTCCCTCGATTCGATCGGTACGGATACTCTGATCGGTGTTTATATGTTTGAATTCAAGCTGAATCCTACACCTCCGCCACTAACCATTGCGTCTTGGGCGGGTTTTCGCTGGTACAGACTACGGTACATCCCCGACTGAGCGCCGCCATTCCTTCTATGGCAGTTCTTCAGGATATCGCTTGTCTCATTGGTCCAGCACGTACATGGGTGCACCCTTTTTCACCGATATTGCCTGCACAACAATGTCAACTCCACATTGTGCACACTGCATCACTATAGCGCCTGCAGGCGGCAAATCGTCGTTCATCCTGTCGACTGATCAGAATTTCCACAACAAATCTCCCAAAATTTGTTCAGAAATCACGCCCGGATTGGCAGAAGGATACGTCTAACTGTTCGTTTCATTCCCAAGGCTAATGCTCTATCCGACTGAGCTGCGGGAGCGAGAAGTGCACGTGTCCGGTGGAAGCGGCGGCGCAATAGTCGCGTGAGCTTATGAGCGGGCAACCTTGCGTAAGTGGGGAGGATCGTCACGCTTGCCTGTATGACCGCGGTCGAACTCACACGCACGGTAGTGTGAAAAATACCACAGTCCCCTTTCAACATCGAGCACGAAGAGAACTGTGGCGAGGTCGGGAGAAGCGTTGACGATCAGGCAGCGTCCGCTGGACGCCTCAGCGATGCGCCCCGCTTGCCAGCCATCGCTCCGCGGCGTCAGGGGTGCTGAAGACCTTGATGATGAAGCCCGCGTTGATACGAGCCAATCCGGCCAATAATGTGGACGCGGCGCTGGAAAAGGCATTGTCCACGATGATCGCCTGCCGTTTCCCGTCGAGAATGGGCCGCACACCGGACATGAACGCGGCGATGTCGTAAGCGTAACGGAGGGGAATGTCGAAGGTGGAGTTTCTGTAGTCCGAGAGCAGATTGTATTGCCGTTGCGTGAACTCCTCCATCGCCATCAGATCCGTCCAGGCGGCATCGAGTTCCGTGCGCTGAATCACGCCTTCATGCCGATAACGCACAAGCTTCGCGGAATGATCGAGAGTCAGGGTGTAGGCCATTGCGACTGCAGCGGGTCAATTAGGTGGTGGAGGATTGCACGAAAAAGATCCCCCGGAACGAAGGACGGACGCACCCAAATATCAGGGCGAAGTCTGAATTTGAGATTATCCCTTTTCTTCATCAATGGCAAGTACCCCTGGAGAAAATGTTCTTCTGGCGCTCCCGACACCCATGGTGGTTGCTCACCATTTCCTCCCGGTGCGGCTTTTTTCCCTTGCACCTGAACGCGGGGATGAGCAGTATTGTTGAATTCGTATCATCACTCCGCGCAAGAACGAGAGATCGTCCGTCGATTGCGCGGCAACACCAGATTAACGCGAAAGGACCTCGCTGATGCCTCGCTCGAATCGCCTACGACGGCTCGAACGCGATCGAACGCTGTCCAGCGTCGTATTCGCATTGCTGTGCGTCCTGCTTGCGTTCATACGTGTGCCGCTCATTCTCGCCGCAGGCGGCAGCGCCGAGGTGCATAGCATAAACGCGCACATCGATCGCGATACGGTGTATCTCCATGTGGAAGGCGGGAATCGCGGCTTCGCCCTGCGATGGATCACGCCTCCGGCGTTGAGTTGCACGGAATTCACCATCGAACGCGCATGGGCATCGACAGCGATGCCACCATGGAGCAAGGAATGGGTGGAAGTGTACCGTATGCCGGGACTCTGCGACCCGTACGACAGCATTTCCTACTATCACGTTGACACACAGTCATCCACTCTCAGGGAGGGCGTGCTGCAATACCGCATCACGGGACGTACGCCGCAGGGCACGCCGGTGCTCGCGCATTCGCCGGTGGTGTTCCTGGGTGTCCCGAAGCGACTCTCCATCGAAGCGGCCTACCCACAACCGGCGACGAGCGCGTTGACCTTGCTCGTTTCGCTTCCGCTGGCCGGCGATGCGGAACTCCGCGTATACGACAATGCCGGTCGCCTGCTCACAACGCGGCGTCACGAACGTCTCGCCGTCGGGATTCACATGCTCGGCCTCACTGTCGAAACGCTCGCTCCCGGGCAATACCACCTTGAGCTGCGCACCGAGGAAAGCGCGGAGTGGCGGCGCATAGTCGTGGGGCTGTGAAAGGAGCGGAATCGTCCGCAACGCTCGCGGGAACAGGCAGTGCTTGGCTCCAGAATCATCCACAGTTCACCGCAGGAGCATGAGTTTCCGTGTACCGCTGAAATTCGGTGTCGACAACCGATATATGTACGCACCGCTGGGAACAGCACCGAACAGATTGTCGCGACCATTCCAGAACACGTGCCATCGTCCCGCTTCCTGCATGCCAGCCATCAAGGTGCGCACTTCCCTTCCATACACATCGAATATCGCGATGGAGACATACGCTCGATCCGGTAAATCGTAGCGTATGACAGTGTTGGTCGAGAAGGGATTGGGATAGTTCTGACCGAGGGTGTACGTCGCTGGAATGATACTATTGGAAAGCTCGGGAAAGATCTCGTCCGCTTTGTAGAAGTACGCGGCGCCATCGTTGAACTCGACCTTGTCGTGCAACCTCGCACCGATGAGTACGCTGTTTTCATTGCTGGCGATCGCCATGCCGAAATGATCGTCATCGCGACCATCGATTGGCATGATACCACCCAACGATTTCCATTCTCCTTCGGAGAAAGTAAAGGCGAGGACGCGTCCCATGTCCACGTTGCCACGCAGTCTCCCCTCTTCCCATTTCGGCGCACCGATAAACGCGAGATGACCGTTCAGTGATACGGACATCCCGAAGTAATCCTGATGTCGCAGTGTATCCGGAACGATGCGGCATTCCCGTGTCCACAGGCCCGCGTCGGACCGCAGAAAGGTATACGCGACTCCCGAATTCACGGAATCCACGACCTCCTGCATCGCGCCCACCAGAATTCTCCCAGCAGAGTAGCCAAGAGAGCAACCGAAAAGTCCGTCCGACTTCGGCTGCGAGGATTCGAGAACCTGATCGGACTTCCACGTGTCGCCCTGTCGCCGGAACGAATACACCGCTCCGCAGTGCGGGATCGAGCCATTCGCCCTTGGTGCGCCAACCAGAATTTCGTCTCTCGAGACCACCACGGCGGAAGCCCCGAAGAGATCATTGGATTGCTCCAGTGGAGTATATACAGTGCTTTCTTCCCAGGATGTCGTCGACAACGTGAGTATGGTGACACAACCGGTAGTTGAATCACTCCGGCCACTCGCGGCCGATCCGACAAGAACAATACCATACCCCATGTCCACATGTGTACCGAATTTTTGGAAAATCACTCCGTTGCGAGGAGTGAGCTTCCGTTCCTCGATCCATGAAGCACCATCGTAGGTGTACACATACACTGCACCAGTCTTCGCATTATCTCCAGGCGCGCCCACCAACAGGCGGTTGTCCTGGAGCTTGATGGAGGTACCGAATAGTTTCATCATGCCGGGATCGGCGGGAATGATACGTTGAAAGAATTTCCACTCGCCGTGCCGCTGATGGTATACATACACCGCCCCGCTTGCATTCATTTCGCCATGATTCTCGCCGGGCGCGGATATCGCGGCAAATTCGCCGTGTATGGATACCGCCCAGCCGAAAAGACTGTGCGGCGGCAGCGAGGTCACGTGGTCGCCCGTGACCTGAGCGAGCAAGCGTGTGCCGAGGACAACGTGCAGACCAAGAATAGTGATGAGGATACATCTACTGAACATGGCAGCTCCTTTATTTCCGCACAGGTCGTAACGTTATCGTGACCCATTTCCCGCACTCCTTTGTGAAATCACTCACCGCAAGGACTTGTCCATTGCGATACGTGGAGGTGGGATCTTCTTCATAACCATAGGGAATATCGACGACGAATTTCACGTTCGTATTGGCTTGCAGGCAGTAGGGGTAAGACACGTCGCCATTCGCATCTGTATAACGCCGCAATGAGTCGACGGGATACCACACCGAGTCAACCGGGTGTTGGACGTACAGCTTTGTCTCAATACCCGAGCCCATGGAGTCCGGCATTCCGGCTATGGCCACCTTCACGTGAAAGGGATACGTGACCGGGACGTATTCAACTTCGGAGGTGTGGATGGCGTTGATTCCATCATCTATGGTCATGTAGAGGAATAGACTGTCGCCATGCGAGATATCCATGGGGAAATCGATGTTTTCAATTTTCAAATACGCCCCGTCGGGAGGCCAGGTACCCCAGTAATCGCTGTACCGCACGGTGGAGATCAATGACCCGTTACCCGTTTTCGAGGTTGTATAGAATAATCGAACCATGGTGGAATCGACGTTGCACACATAGGTACATGAATGATAGCCCAGCTTCGGGAGCAGGAGAACTCCGGCGAGTGGTCCGTCCATCTCCGCCGTGTAATAGTTGTACTGATACGTCCATACCTCACGTGGGGCCGCGAAGATTTTATGGACCTCGTAGCTCTCGATCATGCTCGAGCCGTAATCATTGCCGATTTCAACAGTGTATTGTCCTGTCGGCAAGGTCGCCTTCGCATCCGATGCATACCCCGGAGCCATGATGTAAAACATCACACTGTCGCTTTGCTCCATCCATTTATAGGAATACGTGGGAATCGATGTGATATTCATCCCGGATCCGGCGATATAATCCATGCCGGTGACGATATGGATGGGCGAATAGTTCACCTGACCGACGGCAATGGGATAGAAGGTGTCGATAAAATGCCGCGATAAGGTTTGCTTGAACTTGACCTTGACCTGGATGAACAGCGGCTTGCGTCCGTCCACGTTGATATGCAAATAGTCCCAATATCGTGGACCGGTGGAGGGTATGCTTTGATTCGCCGACAGGAGATTCTGGATTGCTTCCGACCCGATGGTTGTATAGTCTCTGGAACGGAAGAAATACTTGATACCGCCCTTCCACGTGTAGAAACCCAGGTCGAGTTGCACCCACCCCGCGGCGAAACTGCCCGGATCTGTTTTATCGTAATGAACCGCGCCATCCACCCGAGCGAAGGAGTCTCCCCCGATCACGGGAACCGCCGGCGGCACCTGAAGATCGACACCGACACGAGCGTTGAAAGCGCCGCCTTGCGAAAGTTTCGCCTGGAGATACGCGGTCAGTATCGTGTATGGATACGACGGAATCACGAGTCTGCCATCGATGGAATATGAGCTGCCCCAAATAAAATCGAAATTGATATGACCGTCCCCCAACACTGGCGTCCATACGCCATTATTCTTATAGGCACCCATGAGGACATCGGCTCCGAGGAGGAATTCCGAACGCGTGATCGATGTGGACGCGTACAGATAGAGAAGCGACACATCGCCGACGGCCGGGATATTGAACGGTCCGCCGAAGGCGATGCCGATATCGCCGATCAACTTGAAGTTATGGGGATCGGCCAAATTCGAAATTCCGCCATCCAGACGTACGATAAACGCCCCCGTGCCTGGAAGCTCAATCGCCTTGGTAATACTCTCCGCTTCCCAGCTGATACCGATGGAATCGACCTCCAGCGCATTGTTCACCGTTTTGAACGCGATCCCTCCCCCGATTTCCCAACCGGTGGGCATCTCTATTGTGGCGGATGCACTCTGTACCTTACTCTGATCGACAGTGAGCTTGAATTGCTTTATAGTGAGCGGTCCGAGATCGATATCGTTCAGATCGAACTCTGCATGGGCTACAGTCAGCTTTGCTGGCTTGGTGGATACATCGAGAGTGACACCGGAGCCAGGACCATCCCCGAGATCGATTTCGGCGCTCCAGAGCTTCTTCAGAAAGATTGAACCCCACAGATGGTAAAGAGAATCGCTGTATTCGAGCGTCAGGTTTTTCGTACCGACTTCAAATCCCGCAAAGTGGATATCGTCTGTCGTCGAGATTCGCAGTGAATCGATGCGCCCGTTGCGAAGCACCAAGCCGGGATGCGCCACCGTACCGAAGCTGAACGCGATGGTGTCACGATCGAAGAAAATCCTTACACCGCCGAAGAAATGATAGACGTTTCCCGACGATGATTTTTGCCATTCTATGCCCAGCGAATCCGTGTGTATGCTCAATTTCTTTAGCTCAAACGCGCTTTGCACCGCGATGTTGATATGATTGATCGCGCCGTTGCTGATGGAGATACCCGGGTTATGCTGTGTACCGAGTGCGGCCTTGATCGTATCCTTCTCGATATCGAGCTCCACACCACCGTGAATGATGTATTCCGAAGAGGCACGGTTATAGGCGAAGGTCAGCGCGGTGGGCTTGATGGATAGTCCCTTCAAACTGAACACGCCGCTAATTGCGATATCTATCGTGTCGATCACGCCGTTGGAGATACGGATTCCCGGCTGTTGCGCCGTACCGAGCGAGGCCACGATGGTATCCTTCTCGATGTCGATCTCCACATCGCCATGAATGATGTACGCCGAAGCCGTACGGGCGTAGGCGAAGGTCAGCGCGCTGGGCTTGATGGATAGTCCCTTCAAGCTGAACACGCCGCTTATCGCGATATCTATCGTGTCGATCACGCCGTTGGAGATACGGATTCCCGGCTGCTGCGCCGTGCCGAGCGAAGCCACGATGGTATCCTTCTCGATGTCGATCTCCACATCGCCGTGCATGATGTATTCCGAAGAGGCACGGTTATAGGCGAAGGTCAGCGCGCTGGGCTTGATGGATAATCCTTTCAAGCGGAACACGCCGCTTATCGCGATATCTATCGTGTCGATCACGCCGTTGGAGATACGGATTCCCGGCTGCTGCGCCGTACCGAGGGAAACCGCAACGGTATCACTCTCGATCATCACAGCGCAATCCCCGAATAAAGAGTACGCCGAGCTTCCACGCGTCCAGGCGAAGGACAACTGATCCGGCCTGAATTCCAGACTTCGCAGTTTGAAATTACCGGATACCGCGATGTCGACCGTCTGAAGCGTCCGTTCGCGAATGATGATGCCGGGCAACAACGCGGTACCCATCGACACGGTCAGAGTGTCATGATCGATAACGAGCGTTGCATCGCCGAAGAGCAGAAATGTGCTATCGGATGCGAGGTACTGCAACGTCAGTCCGCGTGGATTCACCGTCATACCGTGGAGCAGGAATGCTTCCGACACCTCGATGTGGTAGTCGTTGGCGGTTGCCTCCAGAACAAGCCCTTCGATGCCCTCCACGTCGATCGAACGCGACGCCTGGACCGACGACGACAGGAGAGGCATGAGGAAAAGCACTACTACTATGGCGAAGCGGCAGGATGTCAGTAGCGGTATTCTCATTTCAAACTCGCTTTTACATGAATCCGAGCGCGCAATATAGGGTGCGACCGCTACAATTCATAGAAATTTCCGCAGCCAAGGAAAAAAACGAGATCCGCACTCTTCGGACTGCCACCTCGAAGTTGCACCGCGCCACATCGTCCGCTGATGAACGCCTGGCGGCAGGTGAGCGGAATTGCGTGTACGTTGCCGTGGGTCAAGGAGGATTTCGCCCTACCCCAGCCACGGTGCCACGGAAAGACTCCCGACGGAGCGAGGATTTTCGTACATTCCACCATTGCAGGTTTATTTCACAATGTCCCGATTCCCATGTATCACCACGTGTTTCCTGCCCGGCGCCAATCTGCGGCACGACCTCCCCTCCGGACCGTCGTCACAATGGCGTTGTTAGTTCTGCTCGCTGTGGATGTATCCGCACAAACTCCCACTCCAGCTGCCCTGCAACGCGAAAACCTCGGACCCGCCGTCAACTCTCCCTATGACGAAGTCTTGCCGATGATCGCACCGGATGGAAAGACCCTGTTCTTTGTGCGCAAGGGCCACCCGGAAAACCTCGGCAGCGAAAAGAAAGATGACATATGGGTCAGCGAACGCCTACCCGACGGCTCGTGGAGCATGGCGCGTAACATCGGCGCACCGCTGAATACCGATGGCTTCAACTTTGTGTGCGCTGTGTTGCCTGATAACAATACTTTGCTGCTCGGTAATCAGTACATGAAAGACGGCAGTCAGCGTCAGGGACTATCCATGACCAACCGTGTGGGAGGTCAGTGGTCTTTCCCCGCCAACATTTTCATCGATCGCCTTGGCAATCTCTCGGAGCTGTCGGAGTACACCATGTCGCCCGATGGACGCGTTTTGGTCATGAGCCTGCATCGTGCCGATTGCATCGGAGGACGCGATCTCTACGTAAGCTTCCGCAAAGCCGACGGCACGTGGACGCAGCCGGAAAACATGGGTGCTGGCCTCAACAGCACCGAGCAGGACGTGACGCCGTTCATCGCGGCCGATGGAGTGACGCTGTATTTTTCCAGCAACCGTCCTGGCGGCTTTGGCAGCAACGATGTGTACATGACGCGCAGGCAGGATTACACCTGGAAAAACTGGTCGATGCCGCGCAACCTCGGTTACCCCATCAATACGTCGGGGTGGGATGCGTATTACACTGTTCCCGCCAACGGCGAGTACGCCTATTTCGTGAGCACCAACGAGGGGTTCGGGAAAAGCGATCTGTTCCGCATCGCCTTGCCTGAGGACGCTCGTCCCATACCCGTGATGTTGGTCAGCGGGCGTGTGCGCGATCCCAAGGGTGGCACCATCCCCGCACGCATTACCTACGAGCGCCTGTCCGACGGCAAGGAAATCGGCAGTGCCACCACGGATCCTGAAACCGGCGAATATAAAATCGCTCTACCCATGGGGTATGAATACGGATTCCATGCCAATGCGGAAGGCTTTTATCCCATCAGTCAGCATCTTGATCTGACCGACCTCTCGCGCTTCGACGAAGTGCAACGCGATCTGGTGCTGGCGCCGCTCACGGCTGGCTCAACGATTCGCCTCAACAACGTGTTTTTCGATTTCAACGCGGA
>JAMIQH010000175.1:0-43294 GCA_035914695.1 Bacteroidota bacterium
GCGTAGCCGCTCTCGAGATTGAATGCGCAGAGATCCTCGCCCGCATCGGACTCGACCATGAATTCCTGCGAGCCGCTGCCGCCCATGGCGCCGCTGGACGCGCCGACCACGAAGAATTTCAACCCGCAGCGCGAGTAAATGCGGCAATAGGCCTCGTAATGCTTGCGGTAACTCTCGTCGAGACCTTCCCAGGAATTGTCGAGCGAGTACGCGTCCTTCATCAGGAACTGGCGGCTGCGGATCACGCCCGATTTGGGGCGCGGTTCGTTGCGGAATTTCGTCTGAATCTGATACCAGATTTGCGGCATGTCGCGGTAGGAGTGCACGAAGGCCTGCGCGACGCTGGTGATGATTTCTTCATGCGTCGGAGCGAGCACGAGGTCACGGTTCTTGATGTGGAACATCGTATCGCCGAAGGCCTCGACGCGGTTGGTCTGCTCCCAGATTTCCTTGGGATTCAACGCCGGCAGATGCAATTCCATGCCGCCAATGGCATCCATTTCCTCGCGAATGATGGTCATCACCTTTTTCCACACGCGGTAGCCCAGCGGCAGCAGCGAGTAAATGCCGGCGGAGAGGCCGCGGATCATACCCGCGCGCAGCATGAGTTGATGACTGGGAATAACCGCCTCGGAGGGCACTTCCTTGAGTGTGGGGATGAAGTAGTTGGTCAGACGCATGGAAACAATCCGTTGATGGACAAGCCGTGAAACATGAGTCGATACAAGTGTATCCATGAAATATACGGCGAATCCCCACCGTGAACAATTGCCGGCAGAACCCTGCGTCGATATTGAAAAGGAGCGGGCGGTGCGGGATCGGCCGCGAGGCGCCTCGATGGCATCGGCGCCCGTCGCGGTACCGCGCTCCCCCGCGCGTACCGCAACCGCGCAGCACGCGCTGCGGGATCGAACCGTGATCGCTGCAATCCGTATTTTCTCGACCAGGCGGTGCAACTTTTATCCCCAGCCCCCGTACACCGCTCCTTTCGCCGAAAGTTGTGTGTTCTCCGGTTTTAACAGTTCCACGAATTGCTGTCACCATCGAGGTACTGCCATGAACCACTTTCGCGTCCGCGTCGCCGTGTGTGCCATTTTCGTGTTCACCGTTCTCCTCCCTGTCATCGGCCTCGGTCAGGCCGGACCTTCTTCCACCTACGAGCGCGGACTGTTTCATCTGTGTCGTGTGTGGGGATTGGCCAAATACTACCATCCCACCGTGGCTTCCGGCCATGCCAATTGGGATCTCACACTCCTCAACACCGTACCGAAGTTACAGCAAGCGAACAACGACGACGACATTCGTGCCGTGCTGTTGGAGATGCTGGACGTGTTGGGCGATGCTCCCGATCCGGGCGGCAATCCGGAGCAGTTCACCGCTGAGGAACGACAACTGTACGATGTTTCCTGGATCGAGGACCCGTGGTACAGCGGCACGCTGGGCGAGTACCTGCGTCACCTACGCGATCGCGCCCGCATCCGCGACCATGTGCAGATATTCGCCGAACCGGGAACGGGCAAGCCGGTATTCGATGCGGACACCCGCTTCAATGATGAAGCCGAATTCTATCCGCCCGAGGATGCGCGCGTCCTCGCCTTCTGCCGTTTCTGGAATGCGATCGAGTACTTTTATCCCTACCGCGACATTCTCGATAAAGACTGGCATGACGTCTGTGCCGAGCGCATAGGCGAATGGGCGGCCGCTCCCGACACGCTCGCCTATCATTGTGCCGCATTGCGCACGGCGGTCGAGTTGTGCGATGCGCATGTGTCGGTGACCACCAGCATCATCGCCGATTTCCTCGGCAAGGGATACTCCCCGTTCACCGCCATGACCATCGATGGGAGAACGGTTATCAACCGCAGCATGCACCCCGAGATTCACACGGGTGAATTCCTCGTTTCGCTCGACGACGTGCCCTTCGAGCAGCGAAAGGAGTACATTCGCCCCTATTGCAACAAGCCGAATCCCAACTCCCTGGATTTGAGCATCATGACGCGCGCCCTGCGTGGCCCGCTCGGCTATGCCACAGCCAACATCGAGGACGCGCAGGGAAATGTGCGCACCGTGACCTTCGAGCGTACGGTGGAAAACTCTATTGTATGGAATATTCCACGACGCTCGGCAGTCATCGACACGGTAATTGCGAGTGGAGCGCGCTACGGCTATGTGGATCTGGCCCGTCTGGAACGATCCCAGACCTACGATGTCATGGAGGCGCTCAGGGAAACGGATGCCATCATCTTCGATCTCCGCGGTTACCCGAAGGGGACGATCATTGATCTGGCGAAACTGCTCATGTCGGCACCACAGCCCATCGCGCGTTTCAGCTCGGCCAATCCGTATTTCGCCGGCATGCTGAACTGGTGCACGACAAGCTTCGGTGGTGGTGGACCGTGGACATACGAAGGCAAAATCATCGTCCTCATCGATGAGGTGGCAATCAGCCATGCAGAATACACCGCCATGTTTTTCAAGGCCATACCCCGCGCCGTGTTCATCGGCTCGCCGACGCGCGGCTCTGACGGCAACGTGACGCGCATGTATCTGCCGGGCGGATTAGAGCTTATCTTCACCGGACTCGGCGTATTCTATCCCGATGGCAGCCCCACGCAACGTGTGGGCATACAGCCCGACATCCATGTGCGTCCCAGCATTGCGGGGCTGCGAGCCGGACGCGACGAAGTGTTCGACGCGGCCTTCGATCCCCTGCTGCTCGCCGATGATGCGGTATCCGCACCGCAGTCCTCGGGCATGACGCTGTATCCCACGCATGGACAGGGCGATGTGCAATGCTCGCTGCGCGGGCTCGAGCGGGGCGACTATCGCCTCGACGTATTCGATGCGCTCGGACGCCTTGTTCACAGCGACAGGCGGGACCTTGGTGGCGAAGCGCAACTGCGCATTCCCGCCGCCGCCTTTGGCAAGGGAATGTTCTTCGTCCGACTGCAGGCCATGGATGCGGGGAGTACGCCCGCGTTGCAGGGCCGCTTCCTGCGCTGGTAAATCCGTAGCATCCGGGGAACGCGCGCCCCGCGTTCCCCGGATATCATTTCCCCCGTCGTCCCGACCTCCCTCCGCCTCCTCCCACGCCGTTCCGCCTCCGCCACACTGCTCTTGACAATCTCGCGCAATCCGGATACATTGCATCCGTTATTACCAACCAACGCTTGTTTCCCTGCACGCGGTTTGTGCGCCATATCCGTCATTGGCACGGGGATTACTGTGGAACAACCATTCCGCGTTCGCGCGGAACATTCACCACCTAATGGAGAGACACATGAAACGCATGCATATATATGGAGTTCTGTTCCTTGCCATGTTTATAGCCGGTACAGGCGCGCTGTTCGCGCAGGGTGCGGTGATCAAGGACAATCACATGAAGTACAACGGCAAGTCGTACTTCCGCGGCGGATCGGAGGATGTGGAAATCGGATCGTACGGCGAGAAAAAGACGCCGCTCACCAAGACGAATTATCTGGAGGTGCAGGACCGCATCCCCGTGCCGAAGCTCAAAGTGCGGCAGGCGGTGATTGTGGACATTGATTTCGTGCAGAGTTCGAAGAAGGACATTGAGGCCAACATCAACAAGTCCATGGTGTTCAAGGGCAGCGTCAGCACCTGGTACGAGGATCTGAAAGCCGGGCGGTTGAAGCTGGTGAAGCTGATCATCGAGGGCGAGGACGTGAAAGACGCGATCAACACGTCGCCGAAGGTGATCGACAATCTGAAGAATTACGGCAACGACTCGCGCGTGTGCAATCAGGTGTTCGTGGTGCTCGAAGCCACCATCGCCGATCAATTCGCCTCCGCCACGAATTTCAGTGTGAGCGGCACCGATGGTTCCACCAAGGTATCCGTGTCCGGCGGCAGCAGCAAAAGCGGAAGCAGCGTGGTGACGCTCAGCAAGGGCTCCACCTTCGCGTACGGCCTTGTCAAGCTCGACTGGGACGCCAGCCAGAAAAAGAACTGGACCAAGGTCACCAAGGTCACCGACGACCAGTGGTCCTCCAACTGAGACGTCACCGCCGACAACCACCACACATCGATACCCACGGGGCGCGGCCGCACACAGCGCCGCGCCCCGCACGTTTTTCGACTCGGGGACACATGCGCACACAGCAACGAAGGAGGCCGCCATTACGGATACCCCGTCTTCGATACCTGCACGGCAACGCGCGCACAGCAATGCGTGCGGAATGACGCGCGTCGATAACGGCGCAACGTTGCGGCGGCCATACGGGACGCGTGGCACGAGCATTCGCATCGCGTACAAGCGTGTCATGATTTTCTTGCAGCGGAAGCGCCCCCGGGGTGACTCGAACACCCGACCTGCGGTTTAGGAAACCGTCGCTCTATCCTACTGAGCTACGGGGGCAAAGCATGGTAAAATACGAGAAGCGCGAGTGAGGAGCAATCCGGAACGGGTGCCCCGAAGCGCTGACATGCCCCGAAGCGAACGCGCACTCCTGCGCCGCTAAACAGTCGATCAAGACGCCACGCCGCGGGTGAAACGGATTGCCTCCCTCACGCATGGAATCGCGTCCCATTCCGCGCGCGGGAGTGAGGTGGGTTACAGTATCCTTCGGTTATCGATGCGGACTTCTCGTTGTGGAGTCGGAACATGAAGCGAGGTCCAATACTTGTCAAGACGTCATGTCGTGGTGGTGCTGCGATCGAAAGCATGGGCTGAGGATTGCGCAAAGTCCGAGACCCTCCATCGATGTCGGTCTCCTGCGATTGGGTATGCGGCGACTCAGTCGGTATCCACTCCGATGTCGAAGTGCATGACATCTTCACGCGTACCCAGCTTGGTGTACAACGCGATCGCCAGCTCGTCGCCGTAGTCCGCCTGCACAAAGATAACCGAAGCGGAGCGTCGCCGAGCTTCACATTTCAACGTTTCAATCATGGCCGTGGAAACACCCCGACGGCGATGCGATTCTTCCACAGCAAGATCGTAGATGTATATCTCGCTCACCGCTTGTTCAAACTTACGCAGCTCGTACGCGGCAAGGGCTCCGACAACGCTGTTGCCGGACACTGCCGCGATAGCGATGAACGTGTCACTGGCAAGAAGTCTTTGATGGTATGCACGATTCGGCTGCTTTCCGCAATATCGATCCATGTCGTCGAAAGCTCGCCCGAATACGGCGAGCATCTCGCGAAGAATATCGTCGTCGTCTCCACCCAGGACTGTACAGGATACTTCCAAGTTGCCTCCGGAGCCGCACGACGGGCGGATGCGGCAGCTCGCCGAAAGGAACGGGAGGCGAAGCGGCTACAGGGCGGTGTCGGGCGGCGAATGAACAGTGATGAACGTGGGGAATCGTTTTTCTCAATATTCTGGCTGCGTTGACAATCATGGCAAGTTGCACGCACGCTCTTGGCTTCAGGTATGCGCCCTCTTCTGTTTTCCAGGCAAGAATCGGCTTGCGACAAAGGAGACCATGCCAAATAGTAACAATGCGAGCGGTGAATAGACCAGAGAAACGAGTACAACTTGAACAATGCATTGCGTGACATCATTATTGCCATCGCCATTATCTTGACCGACACATAACGGAGTCAAGCTGAGTATTGCCAAGGTCAATAGCGAAACAAGCCAGGATAATCCCAAACCAAGAAATAGGTAAAAAACGATCCGTCCGCGTGATACGTTGTTCGCAAACCGGTACGAGATATATATCCCTGAAATGAAACTCGTCGCAAGAAAGACGAGCCCCATCATACAATACATCGGGAAATAGTATTCACGTCTTGCGGCGAGTACGAAGAACGATAAAAACATCATCGCGGGTACGGTGGCAATGCAGCCTGTCGCTATGGCAGCCAGCAGAGACTGCGCAGCTCCGCGTCGCGTACCATTCTCGATTCCGTTTGAAATGGACATACGTTACCTCCAATTTCCACACCGCGGTCGCTCTCAATCGCTTAAAGTTCGAGCCCCGGGAGTGATCCGTCCATGCCAGCACGACTGTGGCGAGTGGGCGGGGGGCCTAACGAGACGCTGTCCGCTGCAACCGATTCCTATCCGGCGAACAGTGACTGGTTCAGAAGCAGAGCGCATACATACAGCCCGACTCCGAAAACGACATGTGTCATGAGACTCTTGAGCCTGGCCTGCGCGGGCTTGGACGTCTTTGAAGAAGCGATGCCCAGACCGAGTGCGGGTTGCAAGAGGAAGAGTGGGAACACCACCGTGACAACGCCAAAGAGGAGGGCATGCAATAAGGTTGGTTGCTGTAGCCAGTCGACGGGCGCGAGTGCGAGGAACAGCAGTGCGAGCACGACGCCGATCGTGTAATGCGCGACCCAGCCCGCGGGACACTCGAAACGCTTTGGCGACGCCGCGGCGATACTCGAATGGAAGAGTGTGCCCTCCGGTATATGAAGAACCCAGCGGCCGAGCAGACAATAGTTGAGCGACGGAATGCCAAGCGCTCGTTTCAGGAGGAGATTCCACAGGTCCATGAGGACACTGGCGCCCACACCGATTGCAACGGCGCTGAGCAGGTGATGTACAGTGATGCTCATCCTCTACCTCGGTGCAGAGGTCGCTGGAAGCGCCTCATTGTCGACTAGTCCGGCTACCCGGCCGCCGGTTACGGTCAGGTACACTCCGAAAGCCAGTTCCCAGATGAACTCCGGCGCCACGGCTATGGCATACAGCGCATCGCCTTTGTCGAGCACACCGAAGAGTATGGCCGTGCTCGCCGCGAAGAGAACCGGACCTCCCAGCAGTCCGATCATCGCAAGTGGCCGCGGCACCATTCCCGACCGGTACATCAACCAGCCGAGCAGCATGCCGTTGCCGATCGGTACGACGAAGCCGGGCCCGAACTGGAAACTCCAGTCTTTCATTGCTACGAGCGCTTGGGCGACAATGGGAAGTGCCGCGACATCACTTCCCGCTGCGCGAAGGGACACGACGCTGAGCACGCCAAGGATACCGATACCGATAAATGCGCTCTCGGTGATGCGGGCGGCAACGAAACCGAGCGCACCGACAGGAAAGCGGCGTCGCAGGATCGGGTACAGTACGATCGCACTTCCGATGTTTGCCACGATCAGGAGGAATTCGAGCAGTGCGGCGAACTGGATCTGCGTGTCGGCACCCGGTCCGGTCACATAGTGCGGGTCGTTCAGCACCGGAGCAAACAGCAGCAACGCTGGTATCGACGTTGCGTAGGTGATAAGAAACAGCAGTCCGACCCAGCGTCCGAGGAGGCGGGCACGTACAGCGGTGAGCGGGATGTCGTGGTTCATATATCGAATTCCTTTCGCGCGGCGAAGGTTGAACTGACCAGGACAGGGGTCATGCGCGCTCACGGCGTCCATGGGAACAAGCAGCCGCCTGACAATGAGCTGGGTCCAGGTAAACCCCTGTTTTCATAGCGACTGTCATTCATGCGTGGGGCCACCGGATGCTCGGTGACGGTGCATGCACCTTACAGGTATCGTGAAATGATAAGCAGGATATTACGCAATCGCAGCGTCAGATCAAATCGACATCCACAGCCCAAACCAATGGTGTCGAACGTGAAATGGCCATGGCGCATCTCGACCGGTGTACGGCCAACCTCCAGCCGGGACAGCAACAGCGATCCTCCACGATATATCTGTGCTAATCTGTGTGTAATCCGTGCAATCTGTGGTTTTCCCCCTGGGACAAATCCGCTCCGTCAATATTTACGACACCTGCGGCAACGATGCCATCAGAGCAAAGAAATACCGGGCTTCCTTCGTCTGGTAGAGTTGATACCATGCTTCGAGCGTCTCCGGGTGAAAAACTTCAAGTTTGTCCAATATCGCATGTGCGAAATCCAGCGGTGCAATTCCCGTCGCAGTGATCAGATCGCCATCCACGACCGCCGGCTGGTAGAGATAGTGCGCCTCTCCCTCGTATGCCGGGCAGATGGCCTTGAGGTAGTCGCGGTCGTTGCTCGTATGTCGACGATTGTTCAGGAATCCACGAGCCGCCAAACCGAAGGTTGCCCCGCAAATCGCGGCAACGGGAATATGCGCCTGTAACAACGCGCTCACGAGATTGAACACGGGGTCGTGGCGAGCGTCCAACCAGGTATCGCCGCCGGGGAGGATCAATACCCCGGCATCGTGAACCGAGACCTGGTCAATCGTCATATCCGGGAGTATCGTCAGGCCACCCATGGTGGTAATCGGCTCGGGCGTGACACTCACCGTCTTGACATCATAGTTCAGTGTCCTGTCCTTGAAATACCGCCCCGAATGCAACTCGGCAATTACATAACCCGGCTCCCAATCCGCCATCGTGTCAAACACATAGAGATACGCGACCTTTCTCATTTCTTTTCCTTTGTTCGTGAATGGAATGGATACGTCTTTTGGATTTTATCCTACGGGAATCGGCGACCGCACTGCACAACGAAAGCGGAGCACTGTGTCGTGTACGTCCAAACCCGCGTCTTGTTGACCGCCGTCGGAGTTTTTTTTCACTGTCCGGAGTTTCGAGGTCGCTTCTGCTGCAATCATTCGTGCTTGGATGAGATGCGACGATTCACGGCCATGCGCGATATGACGAGCCCGGCACGCTGCGGTCGTTCACGATTTGAGGCATGTTCATGTAAACGTGAACATGATGCATTACGTGAACGCGCGAAATCGCGACGCCGAGTGCGTGCGAGTGCCGCGTGACGGGATGGGCTTGGGTGGAGATGCGAAGTATCATGGGATACTCAGAGTTTTTCGAGGAATTCCCGCACAAGTTCGTACGCGCGTCGTGCTTGCATCTCGCGAATTTCAGGATCGGTGGAGGCGTGGAACTCCACTACCTGTTGCGGCCCGAAGGTATTGACGTCGGCAAACTTCCGATGCAAGATGTCGATTGCTTTCACAACGTACTCATCATTCATGCGCTGCTTCCATTCCTCAGCCAGCACGCCCATCCCTCGCGGAAAATGATCCAAACTGTAACACAAGTCATAGCTATCCTTTGGCTTGTCCCGACCATCGATGGCATGCGCTTTCATTACGAGGAAATCCGCTATCGACACCACCCGCATTGTAACGGAATTCTTCACACCGAGCACGTTAGGGCCAGCGAGTTGCACATCCACTGGACTGTGGAATGCTGAGCGTGCGGAGGGAACCTGAAGAACGCGAAATTCCTCCACAAGTTTCGGCGAATGTTTTTCCAACACCACATCGTCGGGTGCGAGGAATTCCACTTCCACTATGATGGGCGTATCGCCATCCCCGAGATCCACTTCCGCGACAAGTTGAAACGGCTTCGCACCTGCTTGGTAGCGCCCGGTACCCAACAGCAGATGCAGCAACTCCGCGTAGCGGCCCTCTCGCAGACGGTCGGCATCGAGCGCGAGGTCCACATCCAAGCTGCCGACATGAGTTTCGCTGGCATCGCGCAGCAACAGGTCGGGTGTCCAGCCACCGACCAGCACGAGGCAGTCCGCGAACGAAGCGAGTATTTGTCCGAGATCGATCAAGACACGATGTGCCGCATCCGTCTGCCTCGGGCTGTAATCCTCCTAGTTTCTCGCTTCCGTTGTCATAATTGTATACCCCGTTTGCGCCACTCCACTTCGAGGCGTTGATGCAGCAACGCTTCGGCGGCTTCTTCGCCGCGCCCGGCGCTGTGATACAGGTCCACGTAAGTCTGGACGTCGTTTGTACAGGGCATTCTGTCGGCGCTCCTATCGGTGAGATAAAAGACGCCCTCGTCATTCGGGAGGAGCAACACAAGATTCCCGCCCGAGTCGACGGGTTTTGCTTCGACCTTTCTTTCGAAAAGCGACAGATCCTGCTCTCGCACATAGAGCCAGGTTTTTGCCTGTCGTACATGGGGCGCTTGCAAATCAGCCGCCGAGAATCCGGCGTATGCAGCGAAGCCACCCGTACCGAGCGCGAACGCGGCGAGTGCATCGCGGAGTTTTACGCCTTGCAACAGCGTGAAATAGTCCATGCGTTGGTGCTTGTCGAAGCGATACGCATTGCGCCAAGCGAACAGCAAGGTACGTGGGTCGGGCACGAAGATTCCCCCATCTTTTCCCGCAACGATCAAGGCCTCTTCTCGCAAATGGCGCACAACCTTGTTGACAAGGCCGAGACTCACTGCGGGATGGATGTGCGACTGGAGTTCCCGTTGTGTCCAGCTCCGACCTGTGTTTGCGGTGTGCAGGAGCACGCGGAGCACACGGCCCGCTTCGGATGTCCCGAGATTCGCCCCGGATCGTGGACGAGTCCATTCTGCCTTGTTGCCCGTACGTTCGAGACGAAGCAGGCCGGGTACATCGAGGTGACAATTCCCGGCGAGGTCGTACCAGCTCCAGCCGTGCTGCAGACAGAGTTCCGCCATGCGAGGCGACACCCAGGGCAGCGCCAGTAGCGGCAGCACGAGAGCGGGTTTACCAGGCGGCGAAAAGGACCGTTCCGCCAAGCTCAGGAACACCGAGGGCCGCATTTCCTTTTTACACGCGACGCACAGCGCCGCCTTCCCGCCGTGCGGCAGAGGCAGTTCCATGAACAGATCATAGCCCGTAGACTTCGCGGTGGACCGCTTGATCTTGCCGCCACGCAGCCACGACACCGCAGCCAGTTGCGCTTCCAGCGCCCGGGCGAAGGCCTCCGTCGTTACCGTGTGTGCATGCGTTACCGTGTTCATGATTTATTCTATGTTCACGTTTACGTGAACATACCATATTTCATGAACAGGCGCAAGCGTGGAATGCGAGCGGGTGCACCAGAGTGGCTGGCGAGGCGGTTCACTGCCATGGGTGGAGCGACGGCGGGATGGATTTGCTTGGCGGAATGCTGGCTCATAGCAGCGCCTTGACTAACGGGTCGGGGTGATCCAATGCAACGTTTCGATCTCCGAGTTGCTGGATTGAATGGCAGTGCTGCTCCCGAGCAGTACACATCCGCAACGACATCGCGGCCGGAGCTGGGGCTCAGCTCTTTCTCAATACCGCCGTTTTGCTGAACAACAGATGCGGTCCCTCGCTATCCATAAAGCCGTTGTCTCTGGCCATGTCGATGGTGCGATTGAATGCCGAAGTTGATACATGGAAGGGTGGTTCGGCGATGAGAATGTTGCCGCCGGGCCGCAGTATGGTTGCCAGCTCGGCGAAGAAATCCGCTTTGTTCCGAACCTCGTGCACCATGTAAAACAACAGGATGAAATCCACGGGTTCAGATACGCCGATGCGATTCACCTCGCACTTATGCAGTGTGATTCGTTCCTCGAGTGCCGTCCCCGAAATTTTGTCCCGAATGTTATCCAGCATGCCTTGCTGCACATCACATGCGAAAACGCGGCCTGTCGCACCCACCATCCGCGCCATTTCCATGGAAAAAAAACCTGGACCACATCCTACGTCCACAACGGTCATCCCTTCCTCGATAAAGGGCCGCAGGATTTTCCGCGGGTTTTGCAACAATCTGCGGAGTCCATTATCCAGACTGCCCGCCCGCTCCACCGGACAGACGCGAGAAGCACTTTGGCTCACGGTTGTTTCCTCCATTTCAAGGCAAGATCACACATCAGTTGAGAACGGTACTCCGGACCGGGCGTTGGCGGATGGCTCATGATTCACATGGTTCCAGCAGGCAACGATTGAGCGTCGACGCTATTTGCTTCCGATACGCGTTTCACCGGCGTCAAGGTATTCCGAGTCGTAGCTACGAATCTATGGAATCACTGCGAGGATATCAATTCACGTGTGTGAGGACGACAGAATGTAGGACAGGCATTTCCACAATCCGCCTTCCCACCACCTCGCTGCACCCCTTCGCGCCGGGGCAGATAGCCACCGTCACCTGATCGACCGCTACTGCTTCACCAGCAAGGTGACACGGTCGGCGACGAGGTTGAGGACGTCGTATTCGCGGACGACTTTGCCGTGAATGACGAAGGGCCCGGCGCTGCGAAGGAGATGGGCGTGCTCGTCGAAGCAGCGCGGAAACAACACCACGTCGATGCGGCCGACGGCATCGTCGAGATTGATGAACATCATGCGCTCGCCTTTCTTCGTGCGGGTGAGCTTGGCGGCGATCATCCAACCGCCCACGTGCACGCGGCGCCCCACGTAGCGCTCGAGGTCCGTGGACTTGATGGTGTGCCGCAACTCGGCTTCGTAATGCGTGAGTACATGCGTGCTCACGGTGTAGGTGAAGCTCTCGAGTTCGATGCGCGCGATTTGCGCGGGTGTGTAGTCCTCGAGCTGGGCCAGTTCGCCATCGAAACTGGCGAATTCGAGCTGCAAAGGACGCGTGCCTCCGTCGTTGCGGTAGCGGTTGCGATGCAACTTGGCGCGCACCATGAGCGCGGAGCGCTTCTCGCCGAAACAGTCGCAGGCGCCGCAGCGGATGAGGATGGCGAGATCCTCGTGCGTGACGCCGGAACGCGCGAGCAGGTCGTCAAAGGACTGATATATCCCGTTCTCGCGGCGCTCGCGCAGCAGGGCGTCGCGGCTCTCGGCGCGGAATTCCTTCACGTGCAGAAAACCGAGTTGAATGCTGCGGTCGTTGGGGCAGGTGTGCATTTCCTCGCTGGCGTTGACACTCGGCAGCAGCACGCCGATACCCAGGCGCCGCGCCTCCTGTATGTACACCTCGGGCCGATAGTAGCCGCCCTGATTGTTGAGCACGGCGCAGAGAAACAGCGCGGGATAGTGCGCCTTGAGCCAGGCCTCCTGAAAGGACAGCACGGCGTAGGAGGCGGAATGCGCCTTACAAAACGAGTAGCCCGCGAAGGACTCCATCTGTCGCCAGATTTCCCCGGTCACCTCCTCGGCGATGCCCTGCCGCACGCAGCCCTGAAAAAACGTTTCCTTGAGCGCGCGCATGGCTTCCTTTGAGCGCATTTTCCCCGACATGGCGCGGCGCAGCAAATCGGCTTCGCCCAGCCGCAGCTTGCCAATGAAATGCGCCACCTTGATAACATCCTCCTGATACACCATCACGCCGTAGGTGGTCTTGAGCAATTCGGCCATCATCGGATGTGGCGGGCGGATTTTCGAAGGATCGTGATGCCGTTCGATGAAGGCCTGCATCATGCCGGATTGCGCCACGCCGGGACGAATGATGGAGCTGGCGGCGGTGAGCATTTCGAAGGTGTCGGTGCGCAATTTGCGCAACAATTGTATCATGGCGGGCGACTCCACGTAGAAGCAGCCCACGGTTTCGCCCCTGCGCATGATGTCGCGGGTTTTCGCATCGGCGCAGGCGATCTTGTAATCCAGAATGGGCGGCAGCGTGCCCGAGCGGCGCTTCACTTCGAGCATGGTGTCTTCGAAGGTGCCGAGTCCGCGCGTGGAGAGAATGTCGAGTTTTTCGAGACGCCAATCCTCCATCGAGTACATGTCCTGCTGCGTGATGCGCACGCCTTTGGGCGAGGTTTGCGTGGCGGTGTAGCGCACCATGGGTTCGGGCGCCAGTATCACTCCACCCGCGTGAATGCCGTAGTGATTCGGCATGTCGATGAGCGCGCGCGCGTAGCGCGACCATTCCTTGCCGTAAGGAGAGGATAGAATGCCTTCGAGTTGCCGGCGTACGGGACTGCGCTCGTCGGTGAGTTCGCGCATGGAGCCGTAGGACGGCAGCATGCTCGTAACCTGCTTGATTTCGGCGGCGCTGAAGCCGAGCACTTTACCGCTCTCGCGCAACGCGCCGCGTGGATTGAACGTGGCGATGGTGCAAATCATTGCTGTACGGTCGCTGCCGTACTTGGCGAGCACGTAGTCGATGACTTCGTCGCGATTGCGCCAGGAGAAATCGATGTCGAAATCCGGAGGCGAGCGCCGCTCGGGATTGAGGAAGCGTTCGAAAAACAGATCCAATTCGATGGGATCCACATTGGTGATGTGCAGACAGTAGGCCACGATGCTGTTGGCTCCACTGCCCCGCCCCACGTAGGGAATGTTGCGCGAACGCGCGTAGCGCACGAGATCGCGCGCCACGAGGAAATAATCGAGAAAGCCCAGTTGTGCGATGATGTCCAGTTCCTTCTCCACGCGCTCCCAGGCCAGTGGATTACCGTCGGGGTAACGCAGACGATACCCCTCACGCGCCAGCGAACGCACCTGTCCGAGCTTGGCGCCATCCGGAAGATCCGTGAAGCTGGTGAACTTGCTGTGTGTGGTATCGAAGCGCACATCGCAGGCATCGAGTAGGCGTCGTCGCTCGTGCAACGCTTCGGGCACATCGCGGAACCAGCGCGCGAACTCCTCCTCGCCGATGAAGCAGGCGGTGCCGGGAGCCAGTTCCGACTGCGTGATGGTGCCGAGGGTTTCGTTGCGGGCCACGGCGCGCAGCAACGTGTGCAGTTGCAGGCCCTGGGGTTCGCCGAAGTACACATCATTACTCGCCACGGCGGCGATGCCGAATTCCTCGGCCACGGTGAGCAGCGACGGCCACTGCGTTTCGTGGGCCTTGATCAATTCCGCGCGCAATACGCAACGCGCGTCGCCGTGCAGTCGGCGCAGGAGATCCGCATGCGGGACGAGAAGGATGACCTCGGAGCCAAGGTGCCGTACGATGATATCGGCGAGCAACTCCTCACGCGGAGTGTCCGCGGTGTCGTGGTCGCGCTCATCGTTGTCGCTTTCGTCGTTGCTGATGCGCGCGGCGGGGGCGTGCACCAGCAGTTCGGTGAGGGCCGCGCAAATGTCGCGATAGCCATCCCAGCTTTGCGCGAGCGCGGCGACGCGCTGCGCACCCAGGCGCAATTCGGCACCGGGCACCGCCTTGATGCCCGCCGCGCGGCAGGCCACGGCGAATTCCATGATGCCGGACACATTGTTCGTGTCGGTGAGGGCAATACTCTCGTAGCCCCGTTTCCCCGCGTACTCCACGATCCGTTGAATGGACAGTGTTCCGGCAAGGAAGGAGTAATGACTGTGAAGATGCAGATGCACGGCTCAGAGGCCGCGGCGATCCTGCGGATTAGCGCATGACAGCCATGCGGCCGATTTCCTCTGCTGTGGTATCGTTGAATTTGGAAATGACTTTGTAAAAATACACGCCATTGGCGGGCAGGTCGCCGTCTTCGTCGCGTCCATCCCATTTCAGGGAATTGAAACCGATGCGCGTGGCCGAACCCGGATAGTTGAGCGTGCGGATCAACCGCCCCGCGACGGTGAAAATCTTCACCTGCACCTCGTCGGGCGGAGTCGAGCCCGTGAGGATGAAGGTGAAATCCGTTGCGCCCACAATGGGATTGGGATAATTGTACAACTGCGTGATGCGATTGGCCGTGGTGACACGCACCAGCACCTCGAGATCCTCGACGAAGGCCAACTGATCGTTGCCGTCGCGTGCGTTGAACCCGAAGTAGTACTCGCCATCCGCAAGCTGCGGCTGGAAGCGGAGCATCGCCGGTGTGTTGCCCACCGACGGCGTGAAGCTGGCTTTCACGCTGTCGAGATCCAGCGCGTCGCCGTCGATGGTGACGCGGAAGCCCTCGCGCGAAGTGAGCGGGAACGCTGGCGGTGTGCGCAGCGTCAAGACGATCTCGGGATTCGCACGAATATAATCGCCAAACACCGGCATGTAGCCATCAAAGGCGATATCGAGCTGCGATTTGGTGGTGTCGGCCTTGACGAACATCGAGGTGAAATACGAGTTGTTGTCTTCGTGCTGCTCCAGGATGCCCTGCTCGCGATCCACGAACACCCGGACCTGATAAGGACCCGTGAGCGCGTTGGTATTGAAGGTCACGCTGGAATCGAACCACGCGCCAGCGGCGATGCGCGGGATGGTGAAGGATGCGGCGGGACGCGGAATGTTGTCCGACCCGACCAACTCCACCTGTACGGGAACCATGGCCGCGTCGGCCTCGCCCGCGTTGATGATGCCGATGCGAACCTCGCCCGGGCTGCCCTGCACCACGGTATCGCGCTGCACGACCACCGACTGGTAGTTCAGCGCGAGTTCGGCCGGTTGCGTGTATTTCACGCCCCAGGCATCGAGCACCGGAACAGCGGATTCAGCGGGATACAGCGTGGCGCCGAGGCGGATGTAGGGATACTGCTTCGCGTCGATGCCGGCGAGACTCAGCGACCCGGTATTGGCAGCCGCGATCAATGGCACTTCGATGCCCGCAGTATCGATGCCGCTAACCTGCACGCGGATATCCGTGCTGGCCACATCGCTGCGCTGCAGCATGACTTCGCCCCAGGCGGCCGCGGGACCGATGACCGGACTGCTGATGGTGCCTGTGTCGGGAATAACCGAAAAGTTTTTCTTGATGAGCACATAGCCCTCGCCAGCGCGGTAAAAGCCCTCCGGCACGGAACCCGCCGCCGCGCCCTTGTGCCCGATGATGGCCCAACTGCTGCGATTGGCGATGCGCACACTGTCGATGAGCACACTGCCGATAGACTTCATCGCCGCGCGGAACACATTGCTGCCCGCTTGCGGTTCGTCCGCCGTGGTGACCACCACAACTTCACCGGCTTGCACGCCCTCGATCCACACACGTATGGAGTCGCGATCCGTTGCAACACCCCAGTTGTCGAATTGCGCGAAGCGCTTGAGCTTCATGCTGAGACTGTCGAACACCGCGATGGCGTAGCCGCGGAAAAAGGTGCTCTTCAGAATATTGATGCCATTGAGACGTATCGCTCCGAATTTTGCCGGGAAGCCCGCGGACTCGGCTTCAATTTCCAACTCCGTCGGCAACAAGGTGACCGCGCCATTGTACACGCGGGCGTCCTCGAGCACCGCATGCGAGAAATCGGCCGAGTCGGCCTGCACCACATCGGCATCGAGGGCGAGCGAGCGGCGATAGGGGCCGACGTATTCGGTGGCGCCACCGTCCAAACGCGCGCGCCAATACCAAGACGAGCCCGTGGGATCGGACGGGAACGGGATGCTGGTCTGGGTTATGCCATACGGCGCGGTAATGCTGCGCGGTGTGGCGAACGCCGTGGTGGAATCGACTTCCAGAATGGCGGTACTCACATTGCCCGTACCGAACACGGGATTGAGAATGCGCACGGAATCGCGTCGTCCGCTGCTCCGGTCCAGACGCTCGTTGACCACATTGAGATAGGTACTCAGCACATCGACGGTGATGAGCGCCTCGTTGTCATTTTCGTAGATCTCCTCCACTGTCTGTGCTTCGTCGAGCAGTACGCGCAGGGATGCGCGCCCCGCCTTTTTCGGTGCGGCGAGGGTGACAAACAGCGTGTCGTAAATGGCCGGCATGCCAATACGCAGCGAGAGGGATTGCAGTGCCTGTGCGCCGAAGGTGGCATCGATGCGCACATCAAGGGAATCCTGCGTCTGCAAGCCGTAATTCCCCACGATCACGCGATAGGTCACCGAATCCATCACATCGGTGATAATCTCCTGCTCCGGCCGAATCCATGCGGATCGAATCCGCGGATTCGGGAGTTTCGGCAGGGCCATGGCCACGATGGGATCGCCCACGAGCAGATTGGTGAGCGTGGACACGGTGTTGACGAGATGGGTGCCGTACTGGTCCTGCAGCTTGAATTTCGATTTCACCAGGGCGTCGCCCACGGAGGGAGCGCGGTCATTGATCAACGCACCGAAATACAGGAAAGGCAGAATGGACGTGGTGGATTCGAAGCCCGCCGAGGCGTTGCCGATATAGCCGATGAATTGACTGCCCTCGGGCACCACCGCCGCTTCGGAGAAGGAGACGATGTCCGGCTCGGCGAAGCGTCCCGTGGAGCATCCGAAATCGGTGACCAGTGAACCGCGGCCGGCGGCGTTCTCGATTTGCGTAGGTGAGGAAATCGAGTTGTCCCAAGTGGCGGTGCCGCTATGTCCCACATAGGAGATAAAGACGCCACCCTCCTGTATGCGTTGCTTCACCCAGGCGTCGGTGTATGGTCCGAAGTCGCTCTGTGGATCCAGGTTCTTGAAGAAATGCGTGACATTGCCGGAAAAGGGCGGCAGCGTAACGAGGTTGTCCACCACATACTGGTTGATGGCCTTGTATTTCAGCAATTCGTTGTCGCCTTTGTTCAGGTCGCCACCGCTGAAATGCACGGTACTTTTATTCCACAGATCGAAGGGATGGTCGAGGTAGGCCTCGTGCTTGCGGCGATACGCATCCACTTCCGCGTTCGTGCGGGCGCTCAGGCGACCCACCGCGAAGGACGGCCGGATTTGCAGCGTGTCGAAGCAGGCGAACCAGATATCGCTTACCGGGGAACCGTAGGACGGGACGAGATTGCGTGAGTACGGTCCCGTTGCAAAACGATAATTGTAGTTCGCATCGCCGACGAGAAACACATGCCGCAGCGAATCCGTGGTCCATGCGTGGAAGGCGTCGAAGGTCAGCATTTTGATGGCCTCGGGCAGGAACATGCCGTAGGAGTAGTTGTCATACACCTCCCCTATTCCGACCACCTTGACAGAGACTCCGTAGCGCGTGCGAATGAAATCGGCATAGGTCCGGCTGGAGGGCAACAATTCGTCGGCTGCCACTAGTATGTACGAGGCCTGCTCACCCGGCGTGACGATGGGCGTGATGGTCCTCCGCTCACCCGGCGAGGGAAGGCGCAGGGAATCCTGATGCGTAAACAGATATTCCGCGCCGTGAATGAGCGTGTCAGCGAACAGCCAGGTGTCGGGCCGTTGCGCTCCGGGGGCGATGGAAGGCAGCAACGTCGCACCGTTCGCGGTCGAGCGCAACAACCACGCATCGCCGGAACCGGTGCTGCGCATGGCGATGGTTGTGGGCCCCGGCTTCATGCTTTCATCGATGCGGAAATCCCACTGCCGGGCGTTGCTGAACAAGCTTCGAGGATACTCCACCTCGTACCAATCCACCATGATGCTGCTGTAGCCGGTGCCTTGAACGTTGTGATTCACCAGTCGGAGCGTGTCATCGCCGTCGGAGAGTATCGACGCGGGGAATTCCGCGAACATCAGGGCCTGCTCATCCAAACTGAACGCCACCGAATCCAACGCCGGGCCGGCATTGATGGAAAGTGTCGTGGCGTGATTGGGTGAGATGAGGGAATTGCCGAACCAACTCACCACCTTGATCCATGCACGCGCGTTGCGAGCTGGAACGAGGTTGTCGAAGAAGAAACGCTGCTGCGTTGCACCGACACCCATTTCACCGATATACCACGTATCGCTTGCGGTCCAATCCGGAAGCTGTGTGCGAACGATGGACGTGTTCGCATTGCGCAAATCCCAATCATACTCGAAGTGCATATTCCTGTACGCCCAGTCCAGCGTATCGGTAAAATTCTGAGCACGCAAGTCGAGGCGGGTGATGCGCGCGGGATTGGCCACGTTGAAATTCAACCAGTAGGCGGTGGAGTCGGTGTAAATGCTGATATACTGCGGGCAAGGTTCGTCGTCGCTGGCGGGAATGCGCTTGTGTCCGCGTTCATCGTAATTGCGCGTACCGCGGAAGAGAATGAAATCCGCTTCGTCGAAACGTCCATCGTCCATGCCTTCGAGCCAGACAGGCACGGCCACGCCTTTGCGATACATCTGCAGTCGCGCGGGATTGATCGTGGCGGGATCCACGCCCGCGTCACGGAGCCAGGCGGCGGTGATTTTATAGAGACCGTCTTCGCGCACGAAGAAGCGCAGCATGGGATTGCCCATGTCGATCCACGCCTGTGTGGTATCGACATTGTTCCCGCGCGTCACGAAGGGCTGACTCGCATACGGGGGCTTGCCTTCGGCGGCGAAGGGCGACCGCAGGTTGTCGCGCTCGAAGCGTTCGAAGGTGTAGCTTTCGATCCAGCGCGTCTGGTTGGAGACGGCATCCCAGGTCAGCAGCGGGACGTCGATCAGCAGTTCGGGCACACCGCGTTCGCGCGTGTACACCTTACGGAGGATGCGCGCCTCGGTGCCGCTTTCGCCCGCCACGGGAGTGGCTGCTTGCAGCGTGAGCGCGAGCGAGGAATCCTTGCGCCGCTCGACCATGTACTGATACCACGGGCTCGCGAGCACGGGGTCGGCGTAGCGGACCGAGACGAGTCGGTAATCCTGTGTACCGCGTTCATCCACGGGATTACGCAGAGTGCGCCGGGGAAGAGTCCGGGCATCGTCCTTGACCGGGGTGAAGCCATCGATGACAAACAGCGGCGCGCCGCCGAGCAGTTGCACGCGATGGCTGTACACGTCATTCGAAATCTCGAGCTGCTGGGCGGAAAGCGGCAGCGCGGGGATCGCGAGCAGGCACAGCAGTGAAAGCAAGGTCAGGCGACGATGGGCGAGGTTCATTCCGAGTCCTCCGCGATTGGTACGCGACTGTCGTCGGGACGATGCCGCCATCGGCGTGGGAACACCATCCTCGACGCGCTATGTGTAGAACAGTACAACATACCTGTTTTCCCTTTTTCTTGCCAGATGGGGCCTTCGCTTTTCACCCACCACTGTCGCGCATCGATCGGCATTCCAACAGCGGTGGTTTAGTTCTCGCGCAGCGCGGCGGGCGTGATCTCGAAGCAGCCCGCGAGATCGCGCAGCACCAGCATCACCCGCCCCACGATGTGGAAGTCGTCCTCGGCTGTCACCTCCGTGGGTTTGTAGCCCGGATTGGCGGGGATGAGGCGGATAGCCTGCCCTTTACGTTCGAAGGTTTTCACCGTGAGACCGCCATTGTAGTAGGCGATGACGGTTTCGCCGTTGCGCGCGTCGTGCTGCGGTTTGACGAGCACGAGATCACCGGGAAAAATCCCCGCGTCGCGCATGCTGAACCCGTCCACGCGCAGCGCGACGGGATCGGCGAAGGGCACCATGGAGCGGTCGAGGCGCACATATTCCAACGCCTGATCCTGCGCCCAGGCGGGAGGTCCGGCCATGACATCGCCGACGAGGGGCACCGCGAGAAACGGCGACTGCGTGAGACGGATACCCCTGCTGATACCCGGGGTGATTTCGATGAAGCCGATTTTTTCCAGACCTTTGAGTACGATTTCCACCGAACGCTTCCACAGGCCCGTGGCACGCGCGATTTCATCCATGCTGGGCGCGCGACCGTTGCGCTGGATGTAGTCCTCGAGGAAGGATGCCACTTTTTTTCTGTTGTCGGTCCACTCTGTTGCCATGCGCGCTCCTGACTTATCCTTTTGTCTAACCAAACATACGACGCCCCTCGCCTGAATGCAAGTACCGCACCGCGAAAGAATCGGACCGCGAAAAGCGCGAAAGAGCTGGAACCGCGAAAAGCGCGAAAAGACGCGAAAGGTTGGTTCTGGCGCTATCATCATCGATGGTGCGGTATCGTCATGTGGGTTGGGGCTTGCTTTGGCGATGCTTCGCCGTGCAGGCGGTGGCGCGGACGCCTCGCCGCGATTCCTCCGGGTTCGCGAAGCGCTCCGGGTTCTCCGGGTTCTCCGTGTTCGCGAAGCGCTCCGGGTTCTCCGTGTTCGCGAAGCGCTCCGGGTTCTCCGGGTTCTCCGTGTTCGCGAAGCGCTCCGGGTTCTTCGTGCACGCGAAGCGCTCTCTGTTCTCCGTGTTCCCCAATTCCTCCTTACTCTCCTCTCCTCCTTACTCTCTTCTTCAATGTATTCAAGCTGCATCACCGAGAGGCAGAACATTTCCGCCTCGGCGGTTGGGGTTGTATTTTCCTTGAATGAAAAGCCCGGAGAGCAAGGTCGACGCATTCGCCCAAGGCATGGTACGCATGCTGCGTGTGGCCGTGGTGGTGATTGTGGCGCTGCGTCTCGCCGCGCTGCTGCTGCCAGCGGACCGCCTGTGGGGCATCGACATGCTGCGCGATCTCACGCTGTGGGAGGCGCTGCTGTATTCCCTGCTGCCGCTGCTCGCGGTGTTTCTGCCGCCAACGGCATTTGCCCGCATCGACGTGCTGCTGCGCGAGCGCGGTGGCGGCGTTGCGCTGTTGCTCTTCCTCGCGCTGCTGCTCGCCGGCGTGCTGCTGCCGATGGAAACATTTTTCCATGGCGATGGCGGACTGCTGGTGCCGCAGATTCACCGCTTCGCCGCGGGCGAATCCGTGGATTACTCCTTGCTGCTGAACGCGAAATCCTCTCCCCTCGCCGGGGCGCTGCTCATTGGCGCCATGCATGCGGTTCCCGCCGTGCTGTCGCTGCTCGGTCTCGGACAACCCACGACGGCACTGTACCCTTTCCCCGTGCTGTCCGCTCTGTCGCTGCTGCTGCTCGCACTGTGGACGCGCCGGACATTGCCCGCGCGGGAACAGGCGGTGATGGCCATGCTGGCGATGGGCTCGGCGGGGGTGCTGTTTTTTTTCGGCTACGTCGAATACTACGCCCCGGTGTTTGTGGCCGTATTGATCCTGCTCGCGACCGCCAGGCGCGCACTGCGCGGCGAGGCGCCGCTGTGGCCGATGTTCGTGGCTTACGCCGTTGCCATTGCCGCGCATTACCTCGCGCTGGCCCTGCTGCCGGCGCTGCTGTACGTGGTGGCGGCGCGCATGAAACGAAGTCGTATTCAGGAGTTGGTACTCCGCCATCCGCTGCGCATGGCGGGTGGCGTGCTCGGCGTGTTCTGCGTGCTGTACGCCGCGGCGGGTTTCGCCACGTCGGACAGCCGCATCGTCATGCCGCTGTTCGATGTGCCGAGCGAGGCCGGAACGCTGCGCTACACCCTGCTCTCGTGGGCACATCTGGCGGATATGGCGAATCTGCTGTTGCTGCTCGCTCCGCTGGCCTTGCCCCTGCTGTTGGTGCGCGAGAAGGATGCTGCAGGGTCGAGCGTGCAGGTGTTCCTGCTGCTGTCCGTGATGTTTCTTGTTGCCTTCGTGTTTTTTGCCAACACCTCGCTGGGACTTGCACGCGACTGGGACATCGCCGCGCCGCTGGGTGTGGCATTACTCCTGGCGGCGGCAACGGCCTTGGCGTCCGCGCCACGTGTGCTGCCGAGCTTCCTCCTCGCCTCCTTCCTGCTGGCGCTGCCGTGGATAGCGGTCAACGTGCGGGACGAGGCCTCGGCCGCGCGCTTCGAGCGTGTGCTGACGCTGGACAGCGACAAGATGTACGGCGATTACGCACTCAGCGGCTACGAGGCCCTGCGGAAATACCATCGCAACCGTGGAAATACGGACAAGGACATCGCCATCACGCAACGGATGGTGGAGTTGCTCGACTATCCGTTGCACTATCGCGAACTGATCGGGGCGATGCAGCCGCTGGCGGGAAGAGCCGGGGAGCGCTACGCGACGCTGCAATCCTGGATGCTCGACCGTCTCGCCCGCCGCGCGGAGGATTTGCGCGCACGCGGGAGTATGCGCGACTACAGCATCGGTATGGAACAGATTGATTCTCTGGCGCAGGCCATCGGCATGCTGGGCATGGCCAACGGTGTGGGCGCGGACGAGGCGCAGCTCGCGCGCATCGCCGCTGTCACGCGGGGTGGACGTTCCTGGCCCGGCATGGACGCCATGCGCGCGTACGCGGACAAACGCTACGAGGATGCGGTGCCGCTGTTCGAAAGCGCGCTGCGCGAAGGCCACGCCTCTCCCGGCGCCTGGCTGCTGTTTGGCAACGCCCTCGCCCTGTTGGGCGCCCCAGCGGAGGCGCTGGAAGCGTTGGAACGCGGCGTCGCGGCCTTTCCCGGGGATGGCATGTTGCACTTCACTCTGGGCAAATACTATCTGCGGGCCAACTTCCGCCCCGAGCGCGCGCGCGAACTGTTGCAATGGTGCGTGGACAACGGCACACCCGCCGAGCATCTCGACGAAGCGCGGGCGTTGCTGGCACGCGTACCGCGATAGAAGCGGGAGCGCTGGCGCATGGTGCATGCCCCGATGCACACGCGCGATTTTCCATTGTGCCTGTAGCGGTGGGGCTGCTATCTTGAATGTTTGATTTTCTGCAGGAAATCGTATGTGTGGATTTGCCGGAATTTTTCATTACGCCCGCGAGGGAGGAGAGCTGTCGCACGAATTGCTGCGTCGCATGGGGACGGTCATCCGTCACCGCGGCCCGGACGACGAGGGCACGTACGTCTCCGACTGCGGCCGCGTGGGATTGAGTTTCCGGCGCCTTTCCATCATTGATCTTTCGCCGGCGGGTCATCAACCCATGGCCACGCCCGACGGGCGGTTGTGGATTGTGTTCAATGGGGAAATTTACAATCATCTCGCGCTTCGGGAGGAACTGGAAGCGGCGGGCTACAGCTACCGTTCGCGCAGCGATACCGAGACCTTGCTGTACGCCTACCGGCACTGGGGCGAAGAATTTGTGCAGCGCTTGCAAGGCATGTTCGCCATCGCCCTGTGGGATGCGGACAGCGAGACGCTGCTGCTGTACCGCGACCGCATCGGCATCAAGCCGCTGTATTTCAGCATGCGCGACGGCACACTGTTGTTCGGTTCCGAGATCAAGGCGCTGCTGGAGTATCCCGGCATGCGCGCCGAGGTGAGCCGCGAGGCGCTCTACCATTACTTCACATTCATTCACACACCGGCGCCGCACACCATGTTTGATGGCGTGTTCAAGCTGCGCGCCGGACATGTGGCGCGCATGCAGAAAGGCGGGCGCCTGGACGTGCGGCAGTACTGGGATCCGTTGGGGCATCGCGAGGATTTTCCCTACGACGACGAGGCGGCGGTGACCGAACGCATTCGCACGCTGTTCGGCGAGGCCGTGTCCAAGCGCATGATGTCGGATGTGCCCTTCGGCGTATTCCTTTCCGGCGGTATCGATTCGAGCGCGAATGTGGCGTTCATGGCGCGGATGATGGATCGGCCTGTGGACACATTCACCGTGGCGATACGCGGCCAGGAGGACACGAACGAGTTCCAGTGGGCGCGGCGCATCGCCAAGCAGTTTAGCGCCGCGCATCACGAGGTGCTGATCGACGACAACGGATTTCTGGATTTGCTTCCCACCATCGTGCATCATCAGGACGAGCCGCTGGCCGATCCGGTGTGCTTCCCGTTGTATCACGTCTCCAAGCTTGCGCGCGACAACGGCACCATCGTGGTGCAGGTGGGAGAAGGCAGCGACGAGCAATTCGCGGGATATGAAAGCTACGGACGCGCGCTGCGCCTGCTGCGACTCGCGCGGGGGCTGCGTGTTGTGCCGCGTCCGCTGCTTGCGGCGGTGTACGCGGCGATGTCGCCCATGCTCGCCTCTCGCAAGGTGGATTACCGGCAGAACGTGATACGCAACGCCATGGAGCACGAGCCGGTGTTCTGGGGCAACGCCATTGGTTTTTATGAAAAGGAAAAACAGCGCGCCATCAATCTCCACGCCTTTCCGAGCGGGCTGCCATCGTCGTACACGCTGGCGGAGAATGCGTTTATGCATGCGGCGCGCGAGGGCTACGACGAGGATTTGCAGCGCGTGGTGTACTGGGAGTTGAAGCATCGCCTCGCGGAATTGCTGCTGATGCGCGTGGACAAAATGACGATGGCCACGAGCATCGAGGCGCGTGTGCCGTTTCTGGACCATCACATGGTGGAATTTTCCATGAACATCCCCGCCGCACTCAAATTGCGCGGGGGCACGCCGAAATACATACTGAAACAGGCGTTGCGCGGCATTTTACCGGACGACATCATCGACAGAAAAAAGATCGGCTTCGCCGGTTCGGGAAAAACGATGCTGACGCCCGAAATTTTCAAGCACGCGCGTTCGCTGCTGCTCACGGCCCGCCACGATTACTACAATTCTGCGTATATTCGTGCACTGCTTGATGAATACGAGCAGAGCGGCATCAACTACACGCCGCAAATCTGGACGCTGTACAACTTCGAACTCTGGCACCGCTGGTGGATCGAAGGAGATCGTTCCTTCTGACCACCGCCTGCCGCGACAGGTGCTTCATGTCCGACACACCCGAACGCATCCCCTGGATCGATGCCCTGCGCGGGCTTGCCATTATTCTCATGGTGCCGGCCAATCTCGCGCCCTATCTGGCGGAGCCGCACGCCATGTGGTTCCGCATTCTCGGATCCTTCGCCGCGCCCACCTTCATCATGCTCAGCGCGGGCATGGTGGTGCTGACGGCGGAGCGGCACGATTTGTCCTACTACCTCAAGCGCGGCGGCTCGATCCTGCTCATCGCCATGCTCATCGACGTGCTGATGTGGGGGATTTTCCCCTGGACGTCCTTCGATGTGCTGTACACCATTGGTCTCGCGTTGCCGCTGATGTACCTGCTGCGCAGGGTGGATGCGCGCGAGTTGCTGTACATTTCCATCATCATCGTGCTGGCCACGTACGTGTTGCAGCGGGTATTCGGCTATCACGCGGTGACGCTGGAGGTGTACTTTGCGGAGATGTTCGTTCCCACGCCCGGACGCCTGCTGCAGAGCTGGTTCATCGACGGGTGGTTCCCCCTGTTTCCGTGGATGGGCTACGCGATACTCGGGGCGATGTTTTTCCGGTCGCTGTTCGCGGGCGACGGTGTGGCCAGCACGCGCTTTTTCCTGGCCAGCGCGGTGTTGACGGCGGTGGGTTTTCTGCTGCTCTTCCTGCCGCTCGACGAGAGTATTGTGCGCAACATCGCCAACGGCAGCATTCTCGAAACGCGCGGCGGCTACTCGGAGATTTTCTATCCACCCACGTTCGCCTATGTGTTCACGTCGCTGGGCATTGTCACGCTCTCGGCTTCGGTGCTGCGGCGGCACGGGGCTCCGTGGTACATGAATGCACTGGGCTTTTTCGGTCGCTATTCGATGCTGGTGTACATTCTGCATCAGGCGATGGGGACGTTCATTCTGGCACCGATGATCGAGGCACACGGCATGGAGGCGATGGATTCGGGGCTGTGGTTCACGATCGCGAATGTCGCCGTACTCACGGGCATCGCCGTGATCTGTCTCGGCATCGAGATGCTGAAACGGTGGCGACGTCCGCGGGGGGTGTTCCTGCAAGTCCTGATCGGGAGGTAGGAAGGCGCGGGGGAATTCGCTCATGCGAAGGCGCGGGGGAATTCGCTCATGCGAAGGCGCGGGGGAATTCGCTCACGCGAAGGCGCGAGGGGAATTCGCTCACGCGAAGACGCGAAGACGCGAAGGAATGGTTAGGCGGGGGCGAGGTCCGTGCGGGTCGGCCGGGATAGTGGTCCGTGGCTCTTTTTTCCATTTCCCTCTTTCACCCGCAGCATGGTTTCAAGCCACTCCCACGGAATGTGAGAAACGCAAGGACGCGGGGGAATTCGCTCACGCGAAGGCGCGAAGACGCGAAGGAATGGTTAGGCGGGGGTGATGTCCGCGCGGGTCGGCCGGGATAGCGATCCGTGGCTCTTTTTTCCATTTTCCCCTATCACTCGCAGCATGGATTCTGTTCACTCGCATGGAATGGATGTCACTACGGGGCGGCCTGGGTCCCGGTCCGGAATCTACTCTTTACTCTTTACTCTTCACACTTTCCACTTCACCGCGCACTATTCACGACGAAGACGCACTTGCCGTCAGAAATAGAGCGCGTACCATATTGCATCGGGTGCGATGCGCACGGCGGGCATGGGGAGGTGGAAGAGGTTGAGGGATTCGCGGAGGAAGCGCAGGAAGGGTGTGTCGCCGGGAAGGGCGCGTGCGTTGAAGTCCAGCGCGAGATACCATTCCTGCTCGCCCTGCCCCACGCCGTCGATGGAGTTGTACACGTTTTTTCCGAGCAGCGTCCGATTGGCGCCATAGCCCAGCGCGATGCCCAGCCAGCGCGGCCAGTAGTCGCGCAGGCCGGAGGGCAAGGCGTCGTGTACGTTGAATGCGAGCCAGTAGGTGAAGCCGTCGTAGTCGCGCAGGTAGTCGTGCTCCACCCATCCGCTCTTCACCGCGGCGGAGGGATGGTAACTCATTTTCAGATCCACCAGCTGCAAGAAGGGATACACGCGCTGCACGTTGGGCCAGGCGGCACCCACGGCATTCGCGGCCATGTCCCACCAACTGAAGCCCCATTTCGCGTACAGACCATCCACCACTTCCATCTCGAATTGATAGAGCAGGGAGAGTCCGCTCGACCAGTACATCGACGGAGCTTCACGCATGCCCGTCCAACGGAAGAGATGGTACAACGCGTGCGTGTAGGTTTGTGAACCCCAGATGTGCCCGAGCTTGTCCACGTTCACATCGGCGTTGTACCAGTCGTTGAAGGTGTGAAACGGCGCGCGTTGGTTGTAGTCGTCGTTGTAGAACGTGGCGAAATAGTATCCCATGATGCCGATGTTCCCCGCCGCCATGGTGCCGCCCACCAGCCAGAGACGCCCGGAATGCGGCCCCGACTCCACGGAATCGGGCAACATTATCCGCTGTAATGCCGCACTGTCGTCCGCAAGCGCGGAGGAACGCGTGCCTGCTTGCGCCGAGGGATAGCGGTTGCCGAGGGAGAGGTCGTGCGTGACCGCTACGGTGCTATCAATATGCTGTGCGCGTGTGGCGGCCGGCGGCAGCAACAGCACGACGAGCACGGCCGCGAGCACGCGTGGCGGGGCAAAACGCGGATTCCGCGATACGCGTTGGGCGTGATCGCGGAATCCTGCACACGAAACTCCTGTACGCATGACGCGTGGCAACCCGCGGTCAGGCGCCGAGGCGCGGCGCGGCCTTGAGCAGGGCGTTGACCTTGCGCTCGGTGTCGGCCTCGGCGTAGAAGCGAAGAATCGGTTCCGTGCCCGAGGCGCGGATCAGCAGCCAGCCGCCGTCGATGCGGAACTTGTAGCCGTCGAGCGTTTCCACCGACTGCACAGCGTGGCCAGCAATGCTGGTGATGCCCTTGGCGCAGGCGGCGAGAATGGCCTGCTTGTTTTTCTCGGTGGTGCGGAAGTCGACGCGATCGTAGTACACGCGCCCATACTCCTCGTAGATTTCTTCCACGGCCTGACCGAGCGTCATCTTCCGCTTGGCGAGATATTCGCAGAGCAGCAGGTTGTTGTAAATGCCGTCGCGCTCGGGAATGTGCAGCGACGTACCCACACCGCCGCTCTCCTCGCCGCCAATGAGAATGTTGTCGGTCATCATCAGCTCGGTCACGTATTTGAAACCGACGGGGCGCTCGTGCAGCGTGAGTCCGTACTTCTCGCACATGCGCGGGATGATGTCGGTGACGCTCACGGTTTTCACCACCGCGCCGCGAAGTTTTTTCATCTCCACGAGATATTTCAGCAGAATGGGAATCAGCAACTGCGTGCTCACGTAGTTGCCGTGCTCGTCCACACAGCCGCAGCGATCGGCATCGCCGTCGGTGACCAGGCCGATGTCGTAGCCGCCGGAGGTGACGAGCGGAATGAACTCGGCGAGATTTTTCGCCAGGGGCTCGGGCGCCACGCCTTTGAAACCGGGATTGTGCTCGTCGTGCATGGTCGTGACCGAGGGGAGCAAATGCCCCATCACGCCGTAGGCGGCGCCGTACATCACATCGTAGGCGATGCGCATGCCCGAGGCCTCGATGGCGGCGAGATCGATTTTCTTCTTGATGTCGGCGATGTACAGCGTGTGCAGATTGACGGTTTTAATCAGGCCTTCCTTGCGCAGTTCGTCCATGGGACGGAGTTTCGGCTGCGTACCCTTCGCAACGATGTCGTGCACGAGGGCTTCGACTTTTTTCACATCGGCAACGAGCGCCGAGCCGCCGAATTCGGCCTTGATCTTGAAGCCGTTCCATTCTGGAGGATTGTGGCTGGCGGTGATCATCACACCGGCCGCGAGCTTTTTGCGCACAATGCCCAGCGACAACATCGGCGTGGAAATCACACCGTCGGCGAGCAGCACGCGGATGCCCTGGCTGGCGATGACCTGCGCGGCGGCCTCGGCAAAGTCCTGCGACCCGAAGCGCGCATCGCCGCCCACCAGCACGCCGTTTCCGATGAGGCGGTGTTTTTTGTAATACCGGGCGAAGGCCAGGGCGACCTTGCGGACGTTGTCGAAGGTGTAGTCGTCGGCGATGACGGCGCGCCAGCCATCGGTTCCGAACGTGATTGCAGCCATGAAAGCACCTGAACTGTTGATCGATACGATGGGGAAATCTACGGAAAACACGCGGAGGGGAAAAATTTCCACGCTCGCCCGTGGAGAAACGACGGTGTGACAGCCGTCCGCTCTCGTTGCATGGCGGACATCGTGCGGGCGCAGGCGTGGCGGCGCCTGGAAACGCAACGCACGACTTCAGATGTCCAATGTCGTGCGTGGCTGCTGCGTGAGATGGAGCCGCTGTTCGGCGAGGCCGTTACTGCTGCTGCTCCGACATGGCGCGGATTTCCGCGAAAATGTCCTGACAGGCGGGATCGTCCTTGAAGCGTTGCATCAGAGAGACCGCGGACTCCAAAATGTACTTGCCGCGGCGGTCCACATCGGCATTTTTCATATAGGCATCGAGCACACGGTTGAACTGCGCCGAGCCGGCGTAATTCGGATCGATGCGTCCGGCGAATTCCTGATCGATTTTCTGCATTTTCAGGGCGAAAGCGTTCTGCAAATCGAGATAGCGGCGCAGGGAAATTGCCGCGGCCTTGCCGTCGCGCACCTTGTTCGCCTCATCGGCCCATTTCTCCAGATTCTCGTAGTACGGAATCTGCAATTGCACGGTGCGACGGAAAATTTCGCGTTCGACGGTGGGAAGTTGCTTGAAGCCGCGCAGGGTATCGAGATGGGACACGTCGACAACGGGTTCGCTGTTTCTCTCGACGGGGATGTTCACCTTCTGCCGGGCGTTGGGATCGGGAGCATCCTGTTTTTTCTCGCCGCAGGCGACGAGCAGTATCGTGACGAAGGCGGGAAGGCAGAGGGAGAGCAAGCGGCGCATGAGTGGTCCTTTATCCGAAAGCGTGGTTGCATTTTTCACAACACAAAAGATACGAAACTTTCCCCATGAAGTGAGGGCATGACCGGCACCCCGCACGTTGCGCGGAGAATGCCGGCCATGCCCTCGCAGTGTCCGGTTCGGAAGCGATCAGCCCGCGCTTTCCTCCAGCTTGCGGGTGGCGTCGGTGAGTTTCTCCCGTTGCAAGCCGCTGAGGATGTTCACGCCCGTGGCGTTTTCAATGATCTCATTGAGCGAAATCACCGCATTGGGCAGTTGTCCCATCAAGCCAGCCACGCTTTTGCCATTGCCGCTGTCGATGACGCTGATTTTGTCGATATGCATTTTGCCCACGGTATTGACCAGTTGCTGAATGATATCGGGCAGCATGTTGAGGACGAAAATCTTCTCGCCATCGCCGTCGGCCTGTTTGTAGGTGGCGATCATCTGATTGAGGATGTGGATGTTGGCGAGACCATTCTCGACGATGCTGGCCGCGGCGCCCTTGGCCTCGAGTTCCATGGCCTCCTTCTTGGCGCGGGCGGGCTCGATGACGTCGGCGGTGAGGCGCTTCTGTTGCAGAACGATGCGCTGCTCCTCCACTTCCTGTTCGAAGACCACACGGGCTTTTTCACCGGCCACGAGGGCTTCGTTTTCCTTGATCACGGCCTCGCGTTCGAGTTCGGCCTTCTTGATGCGCAGGGCGTTGTTTTCGGTTTCGATTTGCTGTTGCGCGCGGGCTTTGGTCACGAGAATGCTACGATCGGCCTCGATGCGCGCGCCTTCGATTTCCTGCTTGGCGCTGGCCTTGGCAATTTCGGCCATGCGCTCGGCATTGGCTTCGGACTGCTCGGCCTCGGATTTGCGCGAGGCCTCGGCGGTACGGGCCTGAGCCAGCACCTCGGCGGTTTTGCGGCGTCCGATGGAATCGAGGTAGCCGGCTTCGTCGGACACGTTCTGAATTTTCAGCGTATCGAGTTGCAGGCCCAGGGCTTTGAGATCGCTGTCGGCTTCCTCGATGAGACTGGAGGCGAATTTGAGGCGATCCTCGTTCACTTCCTCCGGCGTGAGCGTGGCGAGCACACCGCGCAGGTTGCCTTCGAGCGTGTCCTTGGCGATTTCATGAATTTCCTCGCGGCGTTTGCCGAGGAAGCGCTCGACGGCATTGCCGAAGGTGGGTTCGCTGCTGTCGATCTTGATGTTGGCGATGGCTTCCACCTTGAGGGGAATACCGCCTTTGGAGTAGGCGTTGAACACGCTCAGGTCGAGGGGAATGGTTTCGAGCGACATACGGGCCGCCTTTTCGATCAAGGGAACGCGCATGGCGCGGCCGCCGCGGATGATGCGATAGCCCACGACATTGCCGTCGGCCAGGCGGCGCTTGCGGCCGGACAGGATGATGACTTCGTTGGGATGGCAGATCAGCAGCAGGCGGCTGATGGCGACCATAATCACGATAATGGCGAACAGGCCGATGCCGAACAACGAAACGATGAATTCTTCCATTTGACCTCCGGTGTATGATGCGAAGTTTGCTGCGTGTTGTGATGCAATCCCCTTTCCTCGGCGCCGCTTCGAGCGCTATCACTCGTCGGCGAACGGCGCCTCGTCCACTTGGGCGACATTGTGCTCCACATCGAGGATGAGCACATGTTCGCCGAAGCGGAAGTCATCGCGCGCGCTGTCGGGATGCACCAGGGCGAGGAGTTCCATCCACTGCCCGTTCATGGACACGCGCACCTTGCCCTTGCGCTCCTTGGTGGGCGCGAGCGACACGGTGCCCACGTGACCGATGAGACTGCGCTCGTGCACGGCCTCGCCGCTTTCCGAGGATTTGAGGTAGCGCATGAATTTATGGCCTACGAACATGGCGAAGCCGCCCATGCCGATGGCCGAGACCAGCGTCAGCGCGGCCGGTGTGGCCATCCATGTGAGAATGCTGCCGGTGAGCCCGAAAAACGTGGTGAGGTAGACGATGTTGCGAAAACTGAAAAACTGAAACGCCGCCGCCATCATGCCGCCGCTCGCATGCGCCACATCGCCATGATGAACGTCGGCCGCGTGCGTGAGCGCATCGCCATGGTCCGCATCCGTATGCGCCTCGAGCGCGTGATCCATATCCGCATGCGCATCGAGAGCGTGATCCATATCGACGTGCGCATCGAGCGAATGGTCGAGGTCCGCGTGCGCGTCGAGACCGTGATCGATATCGGAATCGGCATCCCCGCCGGAAAAGAGCGAGATGGCGAGTAGGATTCCGCCGCTAATGAGGCATGCCAGGTACAGCGTAAGCACGACGACCTCCACGGGAAGACATTACAAGTTCATTACAATTACTGATGGCGTGAAATCGTAAACACAATGTAGGTATTTTTTGCACTCCAGGGAATATGGAGGACAGGAATGTCATCCATTTTTCGCTGAAGGACGGCCCCTGCGACCCGCGCCCGGAGTGATGCCGCCTGCAGGAGTGTTTTTTTTTATCGTGAAAAATTTTTTCAAGAATTCAAGATTTTTACTGCATTTTTCTAATAAACTACTTAAGTTAAAGTGAGTAGTCTCTTTAATAGCAACGGGTTAGGAGGTTGACTATGCCAGCCACCGCTACTTCGAAAACCTGTGCCCTGTTGATCGTTCCGATTACCGTACTGCTGTGTCTCCTTGTGGGGATGCAGACAGCGCAGGCGCAGGACATTCGCACGCGCCTGACGGTGTTCGATAACGTGGGCAACAGCACGGATCTCCGCATTGGAATCGTCGCGTCCGCCTCGGACGGCATCGATCCAGCGTTGGGGGAAGTGATTCTTCCGGCGCCGCCGCCGAACACCTTCGACGCGCGCTTGATCGACGCGGATTTCCGCAGTCCCTCCATCCTCGGCACGGGTGTGTTGCGCGATTTCCGCGGCATTTACACCGCGCCACCGATAGCGCAAACCTTCGAGGTACGCGTCCGCCGCGATCCACTCGCGGCGAATCTCTGGATGCGCTGGGATCTTCCCCTGGGCACAGGCATTTCCAGCTTGCGCATCACCTCGTACCCGGATCCCACCATTCTGGATGAGGACATGTCCGCCACGGCGCAGATCGAATTGCCCGCGAGCGTGAATCGCTTCATTATCGAGGCCGTGTACGGCGATCCGCCGCCCACGCGCTACACATTGAACACGCTGGTGGATCCGCCGCTGAAGGGACAGGTGCTCGTCATACCCTTCCAGCAGGATTACGCGCCGGGCGATGCGGTGACATTATTCGCCGTGAATTTGCCGGCACCCGACACCTGCTACCGTTTTTCGCATTGGTCGGGCGACGCCTCGGGCACGAATGCCGTGGTGAACATCAGCATGACACGCAACAAGACGGTGACCGCGCATTACGCTCCGCGGACCTTCCCGGTGCGGCTCAACACGCTGGACACCTTCGTCGTGGATGTGAATCCCCCGCTGCCGCAGCGACTGTACCTGCGCAACACGGGACTGCGGTGTTACACCTGGACGGCGCGTTCGACAGTGCCCTGGTTGCGTTTATCGAAAAGCGCGGGCACGGGCAACGACTCGCTGGACGTGGAAGTGGTGACCTCGGCCATTCCCTGCCCCGGCACGCACGCAGCGACAATCGAGATCATTTCGCCGTTCACCGAACCCGACACCCTTCAGGTGCCGGTGATTCTTCGCGTGGGGCGCACTGATTTGACCGCGCGCGTGGAGGGCGAGCCCTCCATTCTCAGTTGCCAGAGCAAGGCCACGGATCTGATCACGGTCACCATCAGCAACAGCGGCCTTGCCTCGGCGGTGTTCTCCACCGCGCCCTTCCTGGGTGAAGGATTCGTGTTGAAAAATCCGGCGGCCTTCCCCCTGACGATACTTCCGCGCGACAGCGCGAAGTTGTACGTGGAATTCGCTCCCACACCGGCACAGCGCGGCACGATTGTGGAGAACGTGATCATGGCGGCGGCGGGTTGCGGACAGGAAGTGCTGTTCAAACTCAGCGCGTCGCGCATCGCCCCCACGGTGACCACGGACGTCACGGAGCTGGATTTCGGGTTGGTGAATTCCTGCGACGTGGATCCGCTGCCACAGCGCTCCATTGTTCTGGAAAATGATTTCACGCAGACCGCGCGTTTGCGCTACACGCTGCCGTCGGGCTTCACGTTTGTGAGCACGCCCGACACGCTGCCCGGCGGCACCACCGCCACGGTGGTGATCGAGCCGACGCGCAACGGCGCGGCGAATTTCGACGCCGTGCTGGGTATTGAGGCGGATTTCGGCCTGTGCGCCGAGACCTTCAGCGTGCGCATGTACGGCCAGCGGCAGAATCCCGCGTTCTACGCCGAGGCCAGCGACACACCGGGCTTCCTCCCGCCGCAGTTGTTCGACACCACCTGCGTGGGCGATTACTCGGCGCCGAAGCTCATCCGTCTGGTCAACAACGGCAATGCCGAATTGTTGATGACGATCACCGTGAATGCGCCTTTCGAAATCGACGCATTCAGCAACGTGTTTCCACTCGCCCCGGGTGCCGAGCGCATCGTCCCGATCCGCTTCCATCCCATCGCGGTGGGCACGTTCGAGCAGCAATTGACCATCAGCGCGAATCTCTGCGCGCTCGAGGCCTCGGTGATGCTGCGCGGCACGACGTTCAGTCAGCAAATCCTCACGAGCACGGTCACACCCAATCATGTGACGCTGGCGAATTGTGAGCCGAGCAGCAAGATGTTGCTGCGCGTGGTGAACAACGGCAGCGGTCCGGTGACCTTCGACGACTTGCCCGATTTACCTGCGGGCTTCGCCTGGGACGAGGCCGTGCCTCTTCCCGTGGTGGTGGCTCCCGGTGCGGCGAATGCCTTCGAGGCCTACATCCTTTTCCAGCCCGCGCTGGGTGATGGCGGTGCCTTCGGCGGCAGCGTGCGTTGGTTCGGCAAGCCCTGCGGCTCGACGGTGAATTTCACACTGTCCGGCGAGCGCATACTCCCGCAGGTGTCGATCACGCCGCGCGTCGCGGATTTCGGCGAGATCATATTCTGCGGTACGAATCCCGTGTCGCCGTCGCGCGTGATCACGGTGGAGAACAACAGTCCGCTGCCGATCACGGTGAACGCGCTGGCGGCCGCTGCGAAATACGAACTGCGCTACGGCGCGGTACCCTTCCCCTCGCAGGGCGTGCTGGTACCGGCCACGAGCAGCATCGAAATCGACGTCTTTGCCAAACCCGGCAAGGGCGGCGCCTTTGAGGATTCGATGCTCGTGGAAATCATCGCTGGCACAGGCGGTTTCTGCCGTGAAATATATCCGATCGCATTGCGCGGCGAGCGTTACGAGCCGCGCTTCGTGGTGCGGGAGAATGGATACAGCGCGAACTTCGGCGATGTGTGCGTGAATGCCAACACCGTGCGTGGGTTCGTGCTCGAAAATACCGGAGACAAACGCCTGACCATCGCTTCCGATGGCTTCACGCCGCTGTCGCCCTTCCAATTACTGAGCAAGCCCTTCCGCATCACGCTGGAGCCGGGGCAGTATCGCGAATTCCCCATTCGCTACGCGCCGCTGCAAATCGGTGCCGATGCGGCAACGCTGAGTTTCACCTCCGATATGTGTGCGGACACCGTGGTCTTTACTTTGCGCGGCCGCGGCGTGCAGCCCACGTTCAGCATCACGGCGGTGACCCCGCCGACGGCCATCGAGCTCCTGAGCTGCGAGAGCAATCTCTCGCGTCAGATTCGCGCGACCGTGCTCAACGACGGCGCGACGCAGGTGACCATCGCCGACGGTTCGCTGCTGCCCGAGGGCTTCGCCTACGATCCGCCGCAGCAATTCCCCTTCACGCTACAACCCGGACAGACGCGCGACGTGATGGTGCGTTTCACGGGCACGGAGCCGGGGGCCTACAGCGGCATGGTCAATCTGTACGGACAGCCCTGCGACATCAGCGCGGCTTTCCCTGTACAGGTGACGATACTGAAAACCACCTGGACCTCGGCGCCGGAGAATATCGATTTCGGCATGATCACGCTGTGTCCCGGTGGCACCGTGCGTCCGGGCGATATCGAGCGCATGCGTCAGGTGGTGGAATTCCGCAACACCGGCGAGGTACCCATCACGCTGGAAGCACTGATCAAACCGCTTACGGCGCCGGTGCGAATTCTTTCGCCGCTGACCTGGCCGCTTGTGGTCAATCCGGGCGCGGTGCAGAACATCGTGCTCGAACTCAGTCCGCCGTTCGACGAAATGGCCCGCAACATCGCCGGGGTGCTCGAACTGCTCGTGTCACGCGATTTCCGTTGCGCACCCGAGGTTCGCAGCATTCCATTCAATGGCGTGATCAATCGCCTGGAGTATCTCTTCACGCGCGACAGCATCAACGCCACGGCGGTGTGCTCCACCGATCCCGTCACACTCAAGGCCGAGTTGCAGAACAACGGGCTTGCGCCAGTAACGCTCGATCTGCGTATCGAAGGATCGGCGGCGTTCGCTCTGGCGGGCTCGCCGTCCGTGACCATTCCACCCGCATCGAAGCAGATGGTGGAGGTAACCTTCACGCCCGCGGCGGGCGCGGAGACCTTTGCCACGCTGTTCGCTTCGGAAACGTCGTGCGGCAGTGAGACCTCGGTAGCGTTGGCGGTGAACTACCAATTGCCCGCGCTCACCATGGCGTGCGGCAGTGGCGGCGAGGCGCCGGCACTGAGCGCGCGTCCGGGCGACAAGGTGGAACTCCCCGTATTCCTGAACGAAGCATTGACCTGTCCCGCGCAGGACGTGGCGCTGAGCTTCGAGTTGCAGTTCGATAGGCGCGCATTGGCACCGGATCGCGTGACCTCGCCGCAGGGTGTGGCCACATTCACCCGTCCCTCGCCCGACAAACTGCTCGTCACCGTACGTAGCGCCGCCTTCACCTCCGGTGAAGTGGCCCGCATTGTGATGGAAGTGCTCGTGGGCAGAACCGCCAGCACGCCATGGACCGTGGCCGCGCCGATCTTCACACCGGCGATCGCCACAGTCGTCACCGACACCTCGTGCAGTGGCACGATCACTGTGCGACCGCGCAGCGGTGTGACCACCACCGCCGATCTCGGCATCACGACACTCAATCCCCCGCGTCCGAATGTGATCGGTTCCAGTGCGGCGGGGAGCACGGAAGTGACGTTCAGCATCAAGCAAGACGGCTTTGTGGAAGTGAAGCTCTTCGACATTCTCGGTGTCGCCGTGGCTTCGATACACAACGGGTCGCTCAAGCGCGGCACGCACACCTTCCGTTACACGCCGGAGAATTTGCGTCCCGGCGTGTATTTCGTGGTGATGAGCACGGGCACGTACCGTGGCATTCAGAAACTGATCGTAGCCAACTAAGGAGGCAGACGCATGACACGCATACGCATCCTGTTCATTCTCCTGCTCGTCGCGGCCGGCATGGGCGCGGCGCAGGCGCAAGGCCTCCGTGTGGGCGACCGGGCGTGGTACACCATTCGTGGCGGACTGTTTCTGGGCGTGAACCAGAGCTTCCACCGCGGCGATGTTCCCATGCTTCCCTCCGCGGAGAACGGTTTCTACGGTGAGACGAATGGTACGAACCTCATCTTCGGTGTGCATTGCGAGAAAGCGTTCACACGCTCGATCGCCATGGGGCTGCGGCTGACCTTCGATCAGATGAACGGCACGGTGGACGGACGTTTCACCGAGCCCTACCGCATCGCCGACGACAACGGCGTGACCTACCCTGTGGTACGCGACCACGAAGGCGAATACACCCTGCAATATCTTTCGCTCGGTGTGTACGCGAAGCTGTATCCATTGAACGGTCCCGGCTTTTTCGTGCTCGCTGGCGGAAGCGCCTCAACGCTGCTCAAGGGCGACTATTCGCACACGGCCACGATCGTGGAGCCGGATTGGGCGCGCGGGTCGGAAAGCCCGAGATTATCAGGCGGGATTCCGGAGGCGAACGATGTGCGTTTCGCCGCGCAGCTCGGACTGGGCTTCGATTTCTGGTTCCGCTACGGCTTCGTCACCCCGAGCATCAGCTACGAGTTCGCTTTGACGCCGGTCAGCGAGGCCAAGTGGATGGACAACTGGAACGTGGATAATGTCAAGGTGTTGGTGGAACTCACCTTCCCCATTCCCTGAGTCACGCTCCATCGCATTTCGCAGGCACCCCCCGCATTGTCGGGGGGTGTTTTTTTTAAAGCAACGTCGCGAAGGAATTCGCTCACGCGAAGGCGCGAAGACGCGAAGGAATTCGCTCACGCGAAGGCGCGAAGACGCGAAGGAATGTTTATGCGGGGGCTTTGTCTGCGCGGGTCGGTCGGAACCTCGATCCGGAATCCATTTATTATTTCCTACCCGGCAGTCATTGACTGGGACGGTCCGTCGGGTTCAGCGTTGTTGTGAAGATCGCCTGCTTTCGCCATTGCAGCACCCAAATCACAAGCGGAATCCCCGTAAGTCACTGAAAACAATGAGATACATTTGCAATCCTAGGTAACATGGCGAAGTCAGGAAGGAATTCGCTCACGCGAAGGCGCGAAGACGCGAAGGAATGTTTATGCGGGGGCTTTGTTTGCGCGGGTCGGTCGGAACCTCGATCCGGAATCCATTTATTATTTCCTACTCGGCACTCATTGACTGGGACGGTCCGTCGGGTTCAGCATTGTTGTGATGAGCGAAGGGCTTTGCGGGCATGCCTGTCCTTTTTTCCTTTTCTCTTCGGCACGAATGCTGTCATTGAGCGCGAATTGTATCAAACACTCCCTCAAACCCTTCCTCTCCGCTCTCTTCGCTCTCTTCGCTCTCTCCGCTCTCTTCGAATGTACCCCGCACTCAGCCAACCCGAAAGCACACGGGAGAAACGAAGCTCAATCTTATTCCTCCGCCGCATCCACGAAGTACACGGCGATGGCGGCAATAATCATCGACACACCGCCGGTGAGCAGAGCGTAAATCGCCTCGCCTCCGAACACCGCACGGAGAAGGAAGCCAAGAATGCCCGCCGCCACGATTTGCGGCAGCACGATAAAGAAATTGAAAATCCCCATGTACACACCCATTTTTTCCTCTGGAAGCGCGCCGGCCAGCATGGCGTAGGGCATGGAAAGAATGGAAGCCCAGGCAACACCGATGCCCACCTCGCTCAGCAGCAGCCATTGCGGATCGCGAATGAAAAAGAACGATGCGAGTCCGATGCCCCCGAGGCACAGCGACACCGCATGCGCAAAACGCCGTCCGCCGAGCCGCGCCAGCCACACGATGAAGAACGCCGCTATCGCCGCCACGCCATTGTACACCGACATGAGCACGCCCACCCAGTTCGCCCCGTCGTTGTACAGCGCCGAGGTCACATCGCTGGTGCCATAGATGTGCTGCGTCACCGCGGGCACCGAATATATCCACATGGCGAACAGTGCGAACCACGAGAAAAACTGCACCACGGCGAGTTGCAGCATGGTGCGTGGCATGGCCGCGAACGCCCGCGCGATGTCGCCCGCGCCGGCGAGCAAGCCACGCCGCGCGCCGCGCTCACGCTCGAAGACCTCCATATCCTCGGGGGGATACTCCTTCGTGCGCAGCACCGTCCACAGCACCGCGAGAAAAAATGCCGCCGCACCGAAATAGAAGGAGTAGCGCACCGAATCGGGAATCTCCCCCGCCGGTGCGGTATTGGCCATGCCCAGCCAATTCGTCAGCACATAGGGCAAGGCCGAGGCCACCACCGCTCCCGTGCCGATGAAAAAGCTTTGCACCGCGAAGCCCGTGGTGCGCTGCTCCGAGGGCAACAAATCGGCCACCAGCGCGCGGAAGGGCTCCATTGAAATGTTGATCGACGCATCCATCACCCACAGCATGCCCGCCGCCACCCACAGCGCAGGCGCATTGGGCATGACCAAGAGGGCGAGCGAAGCCAGAATTGCGCCGACCAAAAAATACGGACGCCGGCGTCCGAGACGTCCCCAGGTGCGGTCGCTCATGTGTCCGATGATGGGCTGCACGAGCAGACCCGTGACCGGCGCGGCGATCCACAGCAGCGGGATGGCATCCATGCTCGCGCCGAGGGTTTCGAAAATGCGCGAGACGTTGGCGTTTTGCAACGCGAAGCCGAACTGAATACCGAGGAAGCCGAAGCTCATATTCCAGATCTGCCAGAAACCGAGATGTGCTTTCCGCTTCATACCGCTCCCGAAGTGGTTTCAACTTGCATGTGGGTGCCGTAAATTATTCTTTTCCCGAACGAAATGCATGGTGCCATGAAAGACCGCGTGCTTCATTTCCTCGTTTACTTCTCCACACCATTCATGCTGGTGGCGGGATTGCTGCTGTTGTATTTCATCGTGGGCGATCATCCCTGGTTCGCCTACATGGCCGGCGGCTACACCCTGATGTTGCTCATGCTCTACACGTTGAAAATTTCCGTGTATCGCAAACTGCTCCGGCGGCAGATCCCAGCAAAGAAGGCGGAGGCGTAAATGGCGGATGTCCGATTCGAGCATGTACGCAAGGTGTATGGCAAACAAGCGCCCACCATCCCGGATCTGTCCCTGCACATCCGCGATGGGGAGTTTATGGTGCTTGTGGGACCTTCAGGATGCGGCAAGTCCACCACCTTGCGCATGATTGCGGGCCTCGAGGAGGCCACGGACGGTGACATGTTCATTGACGCACGCCGAGTGAACGATGTTGCTCCCAAGGACCGCGACATCGCGATGGTATTTCAGAACTACGCACTGTATCCGCACATGAGTGTGCGGGAGAACATGGCCTTCGGCTTGAAGCTGCGCAAGCTCCCTGTAGCCGAGATCAATGCGCGCGTGGGCGAAGCGGCGGAATTGCTGGAAATCGGCGCGCTGCTCGACCGCAAACCCAAGGAACTCTCCGGCGGACAGCGGCAGCGCGTGGCCCTCGGTCGCGCTATTGTGCGCAAACCGACGGTGTTTCTTTTCGATGAACCTCTCTCCAATCTCGATGCGAAATTGCGCGTGCAGATGCGCACTGAAATCAAAAAACTGCACGCCCGCCTCGGCACGACCATGGTGTACGTGACGCACGATCAGGTGGAGGCCATGACCATGGGCGACCGCATCACCGTGATGAAAGATGGCGTCATCCATCAGGTGGACACGCCGATGGCGCTGTACGACACGCCTGCCGACACCTTCGTGGCGGGCTTCATCGGCACGCCCGCGATGAACATGCTTCCCGCGACCCTGCGCGGAACGGAATTGCACGTGCCGGGCACCGACGCCCGCTTACCGCTGCCTGCGGAGTTTCGCGATCGTCTCGAATCAAGCAGCGAGGGTGCGTACACGCTCGGCCTGCGACCGGAGCATCTCACACCTGTCACCGCACCCTCCGATGGCGCCCTGCTGCCGACGCGACACGATATCTCTGAAGTGCTTGGGCACGAAATTTACCTGCATTGCACTGTGGGTCCGCATCGCATCACCGCACGCGCAGCAGGGACAAGCCCCCCCGCGATTGGCGACACCGTCTTCTTCCACGTCGACATGCGGCGCGCCATCATCTTCGATACACACTCCGGCCGCGCGCTGCACGGAAGCTGAGCCCCGCGCATCACAGCGAATTCGCAGATCCTCCGTGCAGCCCCTTCTGAGAGCGTTCTCTGTGCTCTCTGCGTTACTCACTTAATTTTTGATTAATTCGACATTCCCCTCTTGAATGCCCTTCACGTAGTATGCTAGATTGTAACAACGCCCAACGTGGATCGGAATAGCCGCTCCCACATGTGCCACCTTGACCACGCGCGCCATGAAACACGTTTCGACTCTGCTCCTCCTCGTCCTCCTCGCTGCCACCGCCGCGGCGCGTCCCATCACCACCGACGAAGCCAGAACCGTGGCGCTGCGCTGGATGCTGCTGCACGGTAACGGCGAAAGCGGCGATTATGCCGTTGCGACGGTGCATCCCTTCAGCATCGACGGCGTACTTGTGTACCGCATCGTCAACCTCCTGCCCTCCGGCGTGGTGGTGGTGAGTGGCGACGATATCGCCGTGCCCGTGCTGATGTATTCCGGCCAGGGCGGTTACGATGGACAGCAGCTCCCGATCGCCCTCGGCGAGTTGTTGGACAATGCCGGACGGGACATTCTGCAAGCTTTGCGCGAAGGAGTGGCGGCGGACGAGCGCATTGCAGTGATGTGGCGCGAATTGCTTCAGACGGGCATGGGCAAGCGCTCAATGCTCGGAGGCGGCGGCATGGGCGTGATGAATGTCGCTCCACTGCTCGGCACCACGTGGAATCAGACCTTTCCCTACAACCAGTATTGCCCAGCCACCAGCAGTGGCGGCAGCGGCGGCTATACCTATGTGGGTTGCGTGGCCACCGCCATGGCGCAGATTATGAAGTTTCACAACGCCCCCGCCACGGGGCAGGGTTCGCACAGCTATGTGCATCCCACCTACGGATTGCAAAGCGCGGATTTCGGAAGCACTACTTATGATTGGGCCGACATGCCCGCCAGTATCAACGCGCAGAGCAGTACCGCGGCCAAGCACGCCGTGGCCGAACTCAGCTACCACTGCGGAGTGGCGGTGGATATGGACTACGGACCGAGCGGGTCGGGCGCCACGATACAGGATGCGCGTTCCGCGTTGGTGAATTATTTCCGCTACAACAGCAGCGCCTCC
>JAMIQH010000176.1:0-4553 GCA_035914695.1 Bacteroidota bacterium
CCGAGGGTCTGATCTACGATCTCCTGCCCGTGCTCGATGATTTCGAACGGTCGATGCAGGCCGGACGCGAGCATCCCGATTTCGAGGTATTCTACAAAGGCATCGAAATCATCAACGGTAAATTGCTGCGTACACTCGAGCAGCGTGGCGTCAAAGCCATCGAGGCCAAGGGAAAACCCTTCGACGTGGATTTCCACGACGCGCTGTTGCAAATCCCCACGCCCGATGCCGAGCCCGGCACGGTGATCGATGTTATTGAAAAAGGATATGTGCTGCACGACAAAGTGATTCGCCACGCGAAGGTCACCGTGGCCATTGACAGTGCGGATGGTGGCGCCTCCAGTGCAAAGGCGGACGCATGAAGCGCGACTACTACGAGGTGCTGGGCGTGGCCCGTCAGGCAAACGCCGATGACATTAAAAGCGCCTATCGCAAGCTCGCCATGCAATTCCACCCGGATCGCAATCCGGGCGACAAGGAGGCCGAGGAAAAATTCAAGGAAGCCTCCGAGGCGTACGAAGTGCTGAGCAATCAGGACAAGCGGGCACGCTACGACCGCTACGGCCACGATGGCCTGCGCAGCGGGGGTGGCACCGGGCCGGGCTTCACCGACATCAATGATATTTTCAGTCACTTCGGCGATATTTTCGGCGGGAGTTTTGGCGGAAGCATTTTCGAAGAAATGTTCGGAGGCGGGCGTTCGCGCGGCCGCGGCAGCAATCGTGGCCAGGCCGGATCGGATTTGAAAATCCAGCTCGCGCTCACGCTGGAGGAAATCGCCACCGGTGTCGAGAAGACGCTGAAAATCAAACGTCAGGTGGCCTGCGAAACCTGCAACGGCTCGGGAGCCAAAGCTGGTACGTCGCTGGAGGAATGCCGCGTCTGTCACGGCACGGGCGAGTTGCGCCAGGTGTCGCGCTCCATGTTCGGTCAGTTCGTCAACATCGTCCCCTGCACCAACTGTGGCGGCGAGGGTCGCGTGGTGAAGGAACCGTGCATGACCTGTCACGGCGACGGTCGCGTGCAGGGAGAAAAAACGATCAAGGTAAAAGTCCCCGCGGGCGTGAGCGAGGGCAATTACATCCCTCTCCACGGGCAGGGCAACGCTGGCCGCAAGGGCGGTCCGGCGGGCGATCTCATCGTCTATATTCGCGAAAGCGAGCATACGGAATTCGTGCGCCACGACGACGATGTACTGTACGATCTGGTCATCAGCTTCCCGGATGCGGTGCTGGGGACCGACGTGGAGGTTCCCACACTCACCGGCCGCGCGCGCCTGAAAATCGAAGCGGGCACCGCTTCCGGCACGCTCTTGCGCATGCGGGACAAAGGCATACCGCATCTCAACAGCAGCGGACGCGGCGACCAACTGGTACGCGTGCACGTGTACGTTCCCAAACGCGTCGGAGCGCGGGAGAAGGAATTGCTCCGGCAATTGAATGACATCGAAACGTTTCACTCGGGAGAAAGCACGGAAGAAAAGCGCAGCTTTTTCGGCAAGCTGTTCGACTCCTTTTCCTGAAACTTGACCCGGTTTTTATTCTTGACGCTTCTCCCTATTTTTGGGAGATGCCTTGAGCGCGTCGCATGGAGATCCTATGTGGAACACGATTGTAGCACTCGCCCATCGCATCGGCTTCACACGGAACGAGGCCGCCGTCATCCTCTTTTTGGGATTGGCGATCGTGACGGGAACGCTGCTCAGCGCCTTTCGCGAGGCCCCGCCGCACGGTGCGGATTTCCGCGCCATGTATCGAGCGCACGATTCCGCTTTCGCGCATCGTGCGAGCCAAACGGTCGAGCCCGCGAATACCACGACCGAAGCAGTGAGAACCGGTCACAGCAGGAAATCGACATCCGGTTCGTCAAAGACCGCGGGTGGCATGGTGAATATCAACACCGCCACGGCGTCGGCACTGGAAACACTGCCGGGTGTCGGCAAGACCACCGCGGAAAAAATCATCGCGTGGCGAACGGAGCATGGCAAGTTTTCCCGAGCGGAAGACATCATGAAGGTGCCATCCATCGGCGAAAAGAAGTTCGAAAAGATGAAGCATCGAATTACAATCGAATAATTTCGCAGGCAGCACTGCACATTCCTCGGAGGCATGCATGGCACACAGACAACCATTCGGCATCATCGACGCGGGCCTGATCCTCGTCATCATCGCACTTTCGGGCGCACTGATCTGGGTCATCTGGTCACCCGGTCAGGAACTCGCCCGGCAGGAAGACATGAAGTGGGAAACACGCGCGCGCATGTCGGCGTTGCGCACGGCACAAATCGAATTTTTCAACGCGAAGCAGCGCTACACCGCCAACCTCGACTCGCTGCTGCAGTTCGCGCAGGACAGCATCCCCGCCGCGCGGCGCGACAGTCTTTTCACGAAACTGTACATCTCCGCGTTTTCCTTTGATTCGCTGCGCTTCTCCCCGATGAAGCGTTTGCCGTATGAAATCGCCATTAACGACACCTCGGCGATCAAGCGCTATCAGATCACCGATCCCGATGGCTTCGGTTACATCTCGTCGCTGATCAATCCCGACGAGCACAACAAAGCGTCCTGGGAGCAGTAAGCCTCCTGCAGCACGGCATGCCCGTTTCGCATCATATCGGCCTGGAGATCGCAGAGCGCTGTTTCCGTTTGGTAGAACTTCAGCAGCAGGACCGCCACATGGCGGTCCTGCGCGCTGAGGTCCATGCCACTGCGCATGATTATTCATCGCAGTTGCTCTTCGATCTTCCCTGGCAGCGCGAACTCGCTGCCTCGTTTATTCGCGATCTGGCGGGCGTGCTCACGGCCCAGCCGCTTAGCGCCGATACCATTTCCCTCGTCCTTCCCGCCTCCCTGCCCCTGGTGACCACTGTGGCCATCGATGCGGACAGTCCCGCGCCGATGCAGCGCGCTCTCATGGAATGGGAATGCCAGGCGCTGGCCGCACCTGTCGGAAACGATGCACTGGTTACACTCACCCACGCCCTGGCTCCCGACAGCCGACATGCGCGCTCCCTGGTTGTCGCCTTGCCCAACGCCATCATCGAGTTTCTCGGCAGCACATTCGAGCATCTGACCCTGAACCTTACCAATCTGGATGTGAATCATTTCGTCGTGGAAAATTGCGTCCGCAAGCTGTATCCACACGACAGCGGCGACTGCTTCGCAGTGCTGGGCATTCACTCTGGACATGTCAGTGCCGGTGTGTACCAGGGCGGCATGTATCAAGGTTTTCGCATCTCCGAATTGTCGTGGAAGCAGCAGTACGCCGCACAGGCCTGCACCGTTCTCGAACGCGTGGCTGGTGATCGGCTCGCCGAGTTGAACCATGTGTACTGTTTCGGAGAACATTGCGGCAATGCGGTGGTCGAGGGTCTCGAGCGCCTGCTGCCTGCCCGCGTCACTCGATTCATCCCGCTTGTCGGCGACAGCATTTCCTACGGACCCTACGACACGCACACGGGCGACAGCGACCTGCTGCTGTGCTCCGCCGCCGCCGCGGTACTCGGCCTGCCATGAGACTCACAGGCGGTACTCTCGGAGGTCGCACCCTGCACGTGCCGGCAGGCGCCGCGTTCCGTCCTTCCACGGATCGAGTGCGTGAATCCTTGTTCAACATTCTCTCACAGCGGCTCGATTGGGACGAGGTCGCAGTGCTCGATCTTTTCGCAGGCAGCGGTAGTCTGGGCATGGAGGCGCTGAGCCGGGGCGCCACCTTGGCGACCTTTGTGGAAAGCCGCCGCGAACACATACTCGTACTGCGCCGCAATCTCGATGCGCTTGCAGTTGCCGGGCGCTGTACCATCGAGGCGCAACCGGTAGAGCATTTCATCGCGCGTACGCCACTGCGCTTCGATCTCGTGCTTGCCGACCCGCCATACGATTACAGCGCATACCCGGAGCTGTTGTCGCGCATGCTCCCCCTGCTCCGCGATGAGAATGGCATTGCCGTGCTCGAACATCGCGGCGGGAAGCACGCACCCGACCTTGGGCCATGGATCCCTTTCGACCGGCGCGAGTACGGCACCACCGGACTAAGCTTGTTTCACGGATTGAACGGAGCAAAGCAATGAAAATCGCGGTGTATCCCGGATCTTTCGATCCCGTCACCAATGGCCACATCGATGTGCTGGAGCGTGCGCTCTCGTTGTTCGATCGCGTCATTGTCACGGTTGCGCGCAATTCATCCAAGACTCCGCTTTTCAGCACCGAGGAGCGGGTCGAACTGTTGCGCCTGGCAGTGCAACATCTGCCCGGAGCGGAGGTGGACACCTTCTCCGGTTTGATCGTCGATTACGCGCGTTCAAAGAACGCGGTGGCACTGGTTCGCGGATTGCGCGCGGTATCGGATTTCGAATACGAATTCCAGATGGCCTTGATGAACCGCAATCTCGCGGGCGATGTCGCCACTGTTTTTCTCATGCCACACGAACGCTTCACGTATCTGAACTCGTCCATCGTGCGGGAACTCGCCCGCCACCATACCGATGTTTCCGATTTTGTGCCTCCCGTGGTTCTGACCGCCTTGCAGGAGAAATTCGGTCCACTGCAACCGCG
>JAMIQH010000177.1:0-3952 GCA_035914695.1 Bacteroidota bacterium
CGGCGGCAAAAGTTCGGGCCTCTTTCTCGGTTGGCATATCATCCGCAGGGAAATGGAGCAAACCGGGCGCTTCAGCAATGTGAAAATGCCGAAGACCTGGTACATCACCTCCGACGGCATTCTGAGCTTCATTCACTACAACAATCTCGAGGAGGTGTTCAATCAGAAATACCTCGACATCGAGCAGGTGCGCGAGGAATACCCTTCCATCATTCAGGTGTTTAAAAATTCCTATTTCGCACCCGAGATGGTGCGCGGACTGTCCATGGCGCTGGACGACTTCGGGGATACGCCGCTGATCGTCCGCAGCTCCAGTTTGCTGGAAGACAGCATGAACGCGGCTTTTTCCGGCAAGTACAAAAGTCTCTTTCTCGCGAATTCCGGCAGCAAGGCCGAGCGCATGGCGGCGCTGCAGGACGCCATCGCCGAGGTGTACGCGTCCACCTTCGGGCCGGACCCCATCGAATACCGGGCCGAGCGCGGCTTGCTCGATTTCCACGAGGAAATGGGCATCATGATTCAGCAGGTGGTGGGCACGCGCGTGGGCCGCTACCTCATGCCCGCGTGGTCGGGCGTGGCGTTCAGCAACAACGAATTCCGCTGGTCGCCCCGCATCCTTCGCGAGGATGGGCTGATCCGCCTCGTGCCCGGCCTCGGCACGCGCGCCGTGGACCGTATCGGCGACGACTACCCCGTGCTGCTCGCTCCCGGCCAACCCAGTCTGCGCGTGAACATCACACCGGATGAGATCGTCCGCTACTCCCCCAAGAAAATCGATGTGATCAATCTCGAGAGCGGCGCCTTCGAGACGGTGGATATTCTGGATTTGCTTCGCGAAGCGGGCAACGACTATCCGGGCATCAACCTGCTCGTGTCGCATTACGACGGCGACATCATCCGGCAGCCCTTCGGCTTCGAATTGGATTTCGAACGCGATGTATACGCGGTGACGTTCAACGGCCTGATCAATGGCACGAAGTACATCACCACCATCTGGGACATGGTGCGCCTGTTGCAGGAAAAACTCGAAACACCGGTGGACATCGAATTCGCCTGTGACGGCAAGGACATTTACCTGCTGCAATGCCGGCCGCAGAGCTTTACACGGCACAACCTGCCCGCGCCCATTCCGCAGGATTTGCCGCAGCGCAGCAAAGTGTTCACCGCCAACCGCTATGTGTCCAACGGCATCATTCCCGACATCACGCATGTGGTGTATGTGGATCCCGACCGCTACTCGGCGCTGCCCGAACGCATCGACCTGATCACCATCGGGCGCATCGTGGGCAAGCTCAACAACATTCTGCCCAAGCGCCGCTTCATTCTCATGGGACCCGGTCGCTGGGGCAGCCGCGGCGACATCAAGCTCGGCGTGAGCGTGACCTACTCGGACATCAACAACACGTCGGCGTTGATCGAAATCGCCAAGGCGCAGGGCAACTACGTGCCCGATCTCTCCTTCGGCACGCATTTCTTCCAGGATTTGGTGGAGGCCTCCATCCGCTATCTGCCGGTGTATCCGGACGATGAGCAGGTGCTGTTCAATCAGACCTTTTTCACGCACAGCAGGAATCTCCTCCCCGAGTTGCTCCCGGACTACGCCATGTACGCGGATTGCATCACGGTGATCGACGTTCCGGGCGCGACCGACGGCAAGGTGTTGCACATTCACATGAACGCCGATCTCGAACAGGCGGTGGCCTTTCTCGGTGAGCGTACCACCGTGCAGGTGGAGCATCTCGACATCGTGGCCGCACCCGCGCAGCTCAACGGCGAGCATTGGGAGTGGCGCAGCCGCATGGCCGACCGCATCGCGTCCTCGCTCGATGGCCGTCAGTACGGTGTGAAAGCGCTGTACGTGTTCGGCAGCACAAAAAACGGATCGGCCGGTCCTGGAAGCGACATCGATTTGCTGGTACATGTGCACAGTCAGGAGGGCGAAGAGACCGAACGCTTGCGCCGCTGGTTCGAGGGATGGAGTCTCTGCCTTGCCGAACTCAACTTCCTCCGTACCGGCTATCGCATCGATGCCTTGCTCGACGTGCATTACGTCACCGACGAAGACATCGCGAAGCAGAACAGCTTTGCCATGAAAATCGGTGCCGTCACCGACGCCGCGCGCCCGCTGCGCTTGCGGTCGAATGCCGAGTGGTGAGATACAGCCCGCTTGTTACAGCAATTCCCGCTCCGCCGTTTCCGGTGAGGCGCTGTCGAAGCGGACGAGAGCCAATTCCCTTCCGCGATGCGCGGCCGAGTAGCACCAGGTGTCGCCGAGCCGCTGCTTCCACGCACCGGTGATCGACGCGGATTCGTGCACATGCCCATGCAGGGTGATGCGTGGTCCCTTGGCGAGAATAAAGCGCCGTACCGCTATGCTGCCGATATGCGTGTCGACTGGCACGTGATCCACCATTTTGCCATCCAACGCCGCGCGGTCCAGATCCGTGTCGTACGGGGGCGTGTGAAAGAGCAGAATGCTGTTCGCGAAATCCATACCCGCCGTCCACTCCTCGAGATCGGCGGCAATGGTGCGCTGTGCGACTTCGCGCTCCTCCACCGCTGTGGTGAACATACCGTCCTCGGGAGCAATGCAACCGGGATCGACATAGCGCGACACATCGTAGCGTTCCCAATCCTTGAGGCGAAAGGGCGTGGGCGGCACGTACGAGTAACCGAACACCTCGAGATCGCCGACTGGCACGCGACGCCCGTGCGCGTAGTGCAACAGCCCCTCACTCTCCGCTTGGAGGAGTTCGGCTTCGTGGCCGCGCGCATCATCATTGCCGAGAATCAGGAACACCTCGGGATAGGCGCTGCCCATGCGCTGTGCCAGCACACGCCATACGGGAAGGAAGTAGTCGTGGAAAAAATCCGGGACATCTGGATAGAGGTCACGCGCCGAGCGTCGGGCCGATGGGTATAGATCGCCGCCGAGAAACACCGCGGCGGGCGACTCGTCGGCGATGGCCGCGAACAGCGCCTCGTAGCGATGCCGATGGCCATGGAGATCCGAAACGAAGAAACAGCGCATGGTCAGCGGCGCCCGCGAGCCCCGATGTAGTAACTGAGTCCGATCTGTGCGAAGGAAAATCCGTCACGGTCCGAACCCTGTACCATCAGATCCCACATGTCGGTACTCGAATAGGTAACGCCGATTACCGATCGAATGCCCACGCGCCGCCAGGAAATGATTTCGAAGCCAGCCACGACGCTCCAGTATAAATGCCATGATCGTTCATGTTCCGCCAGTATGCCATCGGTGACAACGCCCGGAAGAATCGTGATGGCACCGGAACGCAGTTGCACGAAAGGATAGAGCGAACCCTTGAACAATGGAGCATGGAACTCGACGAGCAATCCGGCATCGGCGAATTCGGTATTCACTTCGCGGTTGTCGGAGCGTGATCGCAAATCACCCCAATCCGCATGCACACCGACGGCGATATGGGTATGAACCGTCCATACCACCTCACCACCGAATAGGGCACGGTATTGATAATTGCTGCTTCCGCGGGTATTGTCATCCCCCAACACACCCACACCCCCGTGGAAAGCGATACGCCAGGACTTGAGCGGTGGAGCCGAGGGGTAACCGCGCTGCTGTGCCGACGCGACGGGCGCGAGCAAGGCGAACAGAACAATGGCGGGGAGAAGGTGTTTCATGGAAAACCCGTACATTCGTTCACAAACGTGGACGGAGGCGGAACACGCTCGACAGTGGTTGTGTCGCACAATACGAAAATTGACCATGGACTGCAATATGAATCTCACACCAGCCACGCATCTCTTTAACACGGAGAGCCTCGAGAAAAAACGTCGGCGCATCAAGCGCATACTCGCCGCACTGCGCGCGCGCTTTCCGCAGCCCGCCTGCGCGCTGCTGCACAACGACGCACTGCAATTGCTGGTTGCGACAATACTCTCCGCGCAATGCACCGACGAGCGCGTGAAC
>JAMIQH010000178.1:0-4689 GCA_035914695.1 Bacteroidota bacterium
CGAGCACAAGTTCGGGAATGCGTCCCATGTACAGGGTGACGCGATCGCCCTTGCCCACGCCGAGACTTTTGAGAATGTTGGCGAATTTGCAGACCTCGCGCTTCAGCGCGAAATACGAGAAGGAACGGAATTCCCCGTCCTCGCCCTCCCAGATCAAGGCGAGCTTGTTGCGCCGCGCGGTCAGCACATGGCGATCCACACAGTTGTAGACAATGTTGATTTTCCCGCCGGTGAACCACTGGTAAAACGGTGCGGCGCTGTCGTCAAGGACCTTGTCCCAGGGCGCGAACCAATGCAATTCCCGCGCGTGCCGCGCCCAGAATTCCTCGTAATTCGCTTCGGCCTCCTCGGTCAATCGGCGCCGCTCCCGCACATGCGGTTCTCCAAGAAAATCGAACGAGGGATAGTACACGTCTCCGCTGAGGTTCTCATCGCTCATATCGCGCTCCAGGGCTCTTGTAATACGGACAAATGATATCCGGTATTCTGCGCAGGGTTGGCGAGAAATGCAAATCCGCTTGGGGGGACGTGTGCGGGAGTGTATATTCCACCACTATATCTCTTTTACCATGGACACTGGAGGACGTATGACAGCCAACCCGGAAGTGTTTTTCACGCGCCGATTACGTCCCACTGCTCACGTCGCTGTCACCATCATCGCCTTCATTCTCTGCGGGTCCGCCGCGTCGTCGCAGGCACCTTCGATACTCTGGCGCTACGACACGCGCGATGCTTCGTACGGACAGAGCGCGGCGGGGGATATCGACGGCGATGGACGCCTGGAGGTGGTGTTCGGCTGCTATCGCAACGACAGCTCGGTGCACGCGTTGAACGCCGAGGATGGATCACTGCTGTGGAAAGTGAACACTGCGCGACAGGGACGCGACGGTTGCAACGATGTTGCGCCCGCGCTGTTCGATGTCAATCGTGACGGTCGTCCCGAAGTGCTGCTTCCCGCGTCCTGCACGCCGACCACCTTCTGCTTCGACGGCCGCAATGGTGTTCCGCTTTGGAGCGCCCCAACGCGCGGCAGTGACTCGCCGCCGACCATCGCGGATATCGACGGGGATGGCGTTGTCGAAATGCTGCACGGAGAATTCGGCGGGTGGGTGCGCTGTCTGAATGTGGAGAATGGCGCGCTGGAATGGGAACTCGAAGTGGACAGGCATTCGTGGATACAAACCGCTCCCACATTGCTGGATTGCGACGGCAACGGAGCGTTGGATTTCGTGGTGGCGACATGGAACAGCGTCGAAGGCGACACCAACACGGTGCGCGCGTATCGCTGTTCGGACCGCGCGCTGCTCTGGAGCGTGCCACTCGCGGATGTGGTGTATCATGGCAGTGCGGTGGCGGACTTCGACGGCGATGGACTACCCGAACTCGCACTGGGTGATTACAGCGGGGTGCTGTACGTTCTGAATGCGGAGGATGGAAGTATTGCCTGGTCGAAGCCCTCGCTGGGCGTGGGGCATTACATCGGTGCGCCGGTGAGCGCGGGCGATATCGATGGCGATGGGCGCTGTGATCTCGTCGCAGTGAGTTGGTACGCCGTGCGCGCCTTCGGCGGAGATGGCGGCATGCTGTGGGAGCACGCGATAGAGAGTTACGGCACGGCCTTCCGCGGTGCGGTGTTGGCCGACGTGAACGATGACGTCACGCTCGATGCCGTGTTCGGAACGAGCAATGGCCTCCTCCTCGCATTGGACGGCCGCGACGGTCGCGTGTTGTGGACCGTGGATCTCGCGGCGGATGTTGGCGATGTGCGTTTCGCCATCGACCATGCACCGGTGATCGCGGATTTCGACAGCGACGGAATGCTCGATGTGTTCGTTGTCGGAGGATTTTCGGAGTATCCGGATTTTTCCGCCAATTACGGCCGCGCATTCATGCTTTCCCTCGGACGCGGTTCAGGACCTCCGTGGCTGATGTTTCAAAACAATCTTCGGCGAAACTCCAGTCTGTGCGCGGGTAGCCCGCAGGCGGTCGGCGGGATCAGCGCTCCGGAGGAAGCCGCTATGCGCTGCTATCCACAGCCCATGCGCGATGCTCTGCGCGTGGAGATGGAGGATTTGCGTTCTTGCCGGATTGTTGATGTGCTCGGGAGGACGGTACTGGAAAGCGACGCGGTTGGCGAGGTCGCACGCGTCGATGTGTCGCGTTTACCCGACGGACTGTACATCGTGCTGGGCCGGGCCTCGGAGCGTGTTCTGGCCCGACCGGTGCTGAAGCGGAATCGCTGAGCGATCAGAACAGCCGCAGCGTTCGTGATGCGGACTGGCGCTCCTGTCGCAGGTGGACGACATACACCCCGGCACTGCATGACGAGAGATCGAGATACTCGTACCGTTCGCCGTTCGGTACATCGAGCGTGCGATGAAGAACCGTTTTCGATGAACGGCGCATTCTGCGCGTCGCTTTGTTCGGCGCTCCTGAAGTAGATGCGTGTGCCCGCCTTCATCGCGCCGACGCGGAACGACCCGTCCATTCTACAGCGATAGCCCGTGAGCAGCGCCTCGAAACCAATTGTCCCAGCGCTTCCTCTCAATGGCGCCATCGTTGTGCATCTGCTCGCCGGGGTCGCTCGATGGAATCATGACACCAATGCTGCGAGTTTCTGCCATGCACATCACGTGCAAGGTATCGCGGAATCGCTCGATCCTTCCCGCGCTTGCGAACATGCGCATCCCGTCTTGTGCGATTCACGCGAAAGCATGCGAGCGAAGCCCTACGCGTCGTCGGTGTACAATCAGCGCATAAGGGGGAAAGCGCGCGATTCGACGCCAGCGTCGGTCGCAATGCGGAGAAAGTACATTCCGTCGGGCAATTGCCCCGTGGAAAACGGCAGCGTGTACGATTCTGCTGCCAGCACGGCGTCATACAACACGGCCATTTCTCGTCCGAGCATGTCGTGCATGCTGATCTTCACCCGTGAAACATTCGTGCTGTGGATATGCAAGGTTGCGTGGTCCCGCACCGGTAGAGGTGTGATTTGAACATCGCATGCCGACAGGATCGTGGGATGCCGTGCTTCAATGCCGACCGGTCGCGAGATTGGAAGATGAATATAGCGCGGCTTACGCAATTCGTCGCGGTAGCGCTCCGAGAGAAGGGAACTGTTCTCGATGCGCGCATCGCCCCAACCGGGATAGGCGTGCGCCGGCCAATTGGCATTGATGTAGGAATAGCCCTGGATTTCGGGATGCAAGGTGATGAAATCCCAGAACTTTGCGAACCAAGCGAACCAATCGGCATCGCCGTCGCGAGGATCGTTCGAGATGTTCATGCCTTTCGCGGAGGTTTCGCTCATGTACACGGGCTTGCCTCTGTCCCTCGCCATTGCGAGAAAGCGCTCGGATTTGCCCTTGCGCGTGATGATGCCACGCACATGTGTGGGCAGCGCCGGATCGAAATCCTCCGGATCGAATAGATCCAGCCCGAACCAGTCCACATAGTCGTCGCCGGGATACCAGCGTGCGCCGCGTGCATCCACGGAATCGAAATCGTTCGCCGCTGCCGGATAGTAGCACCAAATTGTCGCCACCGAATCACGAAAGCCCCTCGCCGCGAACATATCCACGATCTTGCGAAACATGGTCACATAGAGATACGGATGATATCCTCCGCCATTCCAACCTTCGCCCACGCCGTTGAACTCGCCGCCGATGCGCAGGAACATGGCCTTGCCATACTGCTTCGACAACGTGATGATGCTGTCGATGACGACGTCGTACAGCGGCGATACCGCGATCACACTGTCGGTGGCCACATCACTGACGAGAAATAGACTCAACTCGGGAATGAAGCCCACCGAATCCGCATCGTGAAAGAATTGCCGGAGCTGTCGCAGGGAAGCGGACGGTCCACGCGTGCCGGGGACGCTGAAGAACAGCCCCCGCACCGCCGGTTGAATGGTGGTATCGGATAGCGCGCTCTGATATCCGGCAATGGGATTGCCGCCACCTTCGAAGGTCATGGTCTGCACGCCGTGATACACGCGTCCCGCATCGGGTTGTAGTAGCGCGCGCTCGTTTGGAAGCAGTCGCAGTTTACCCAGCGTTTGCAACACGATGTTGGTCATCGTGTTGGGAAGCGATTCGGGAAGCCACGGACCGGGGAGCGTGTACCACGACTGTATCCAGTATCCGTCGGGAATTCCAACCTCCTGATGGTAGAGATCGATCAATGCAAGGGTCTGTGCGGCGTAGGTTTCGGCCGTGCGGCCTCCATTGGTGTTGAAAATCATGTGTACGTCCATGCCCATCGCCCGCGCGCTGGCTGCCACATCCCGTACGCGTGCCATCCAATCCACGTCCGCGATCAACGCGGGTTGATTGCTCTGCGCCCGCCCGGTAGCGTAATCGTAGGGATTGTCGATGGTCAAGCCGTCGAAATACAGTCCGCTCCGCTGACTCTCGTTGGCTATGGCGTCGAGCACGTCTTCATAGTGTCCGTAGCCGTTCGGCTCGCCATCGATGGCGAAATACGCCGGGGTGTCGCCCCAGGCCCAGTTGGGAAAATTCGAGAGCAGATTGATGCGAATGCCCGGAACCGCATCCCGCCACATGCGCACGACCTCGCCCAATTCCCGTACCGCGCTTTCCAGCGTGTGATACGATGATTGTTTGTTGTCGGGAAAAAGCATGCGGCGGATCGGTCCGTCCATGTCCAGCATGTCGATACTTCGGC
>JAMIQH010000179.1:0-29945 GCA_035914695.1 Bacteroidota bacterium
GCGGCCGCCAGGGCGTCGGTCAGAAGGAAGGCCGTGGCAGAGTCCAGCACGGTGGCGGTGTCGGGACGTCCCACGTGCAACACGCGGCGCTGGGCGTCTTCGATGCGGGTGATGACAAACGGCGCGGCACGTTTGCCCTGCGAGGCGAACACACCGAAGGCGGCGGCCATTTCCAGCGGCGATACCTCGCTGCTGCCCAGCGCCAGCGAGGGGAAGGGCCGCAGTTCCGATACGATGCCGCAGCGCTGTGCGAAGGCGGCCATTTCCTCGGGACTGGTCAATTCGGTGATCGCATGGGCGGCCACAAGGTTGAGTGAGCGCTGTATGGCGAATTTCATGGGAACGGCTGCGTGTGCGCTGCTGTCGTTGTCGTTGGATGGACGCCATTCCCACGCCGTACCCGAATCCACCACCAGTGGCGCGTCGAGTATCGGAGTGGACAGCGGGTATCCCTGCTCCAGCAGACTCGCGTAGAGAAAGGGTTTGAAGGATGAGCCCGCTTGTCGGCGTATCTGCGTGGCGTGATTCAGATCCCGCGCAGCTGATTGTGGATTGCCACCAACCAACGCGCGAAGAGCGCCACTACCCGCTTCGACACAGGCCAGGCCGATCTGCACGTCTTTCATGCCCGCGGGCAATTCCTTCCACTGCGCCTCCACCGCGCGGTCGGCCGCGGCTTGCAGGGCCACATCGATGGTGGTGGCGATGCGGAACGGTCCCTCGCCCAGCGAGCGGCCGAGGCGCTCGAGAATGCGTTCGGCTTCGCGCCGTGCGTATTCCGCGGCATGTCGTCCAATGCGCGGCCGGGGGTGTAAACCCAAAGGAAGGCGGCGTTCGCGATCAAACTCCTTTTGCGAAAGCCGGCCGACATCCAGCAGATTGCGAAGCACCTGATTGCGGCGGCGCAGGGCCTTCTCGGGATGGCGCAGTGGATTGTAGCCCTCGGGTGATTGCAGCAGGCCAACGAGCGTCGCGCTTTCGGTGATGGAGAGATCGGCGGGGGCTTTGGAAAAATACTCCCGCGCGGCTGTCCACACGCCGTAATTACCGCTGCCGAAATACACCGTGTTGAGGTACAGCAGGAGGATTTCGTCCTTGCTGTAGCGTTTTTCGATTTCCTGTGCCAGCTCGATTTCGCGCAGTTTGCGCGACACACTTCGCTCATGCGAAAGGAAGAGATTGCGGGCGAGCTGCATGGTGAGTGTGCTGCCACCCTGCGTGTCGCCGGTAAGGGTTTTCAGCACCGCGCGACCCAATCCCTTCATGGATACGCCGTCGTGATTGTAGAAATCCCTGTCCTCGGTGGCGAGCAGCGCCCGTATCACCCATTTCGACACCGAGCCCGTGCTGGGCAATTCCACACGTCGCTCCGCGCCGACATACTCCAACACCGAACCGTCCGCTGCGGTGATGATGGATGCATACTGCAACTTCACTGGTGGGAGGCCTTGCGCGTGCAGCGCGGTACAGGCCAGGAGCAACGCGAGCGTGGTAAGGATGCGACGGATCATGCGGCAAATATGGCAAATTTTCTCATGCCGGGTAAGGGGGAAAAGGATAGCAAGGAAAAGCCGACCGCAGGGCCCGTACGCGGGGATAGAGCGATGCGGGCCCGTCCGTCGCATCGCGCCAGCGTGCCGATGCTTGTGTCGAAATGGAACAACGCACTTCTTCGCAAAAAAATTTTCCACAACAGCGGAAATTTTTCAGCAAATGGATGTCCTTGTGCTAATCCTTAGTATTGGGCAGGTTGTACCGGGATTTCACACCACGGTCGGAGGATTGCCATGAAGTATTGGGCCACACTATGCGCCTTGCTGATTGTGTTCAGCAGCGCGCTCGCACGTAACGCGCACACGGAAGAGGTAACCGTGACACTCGCATTCGAGAAAGGCGGTATCGCGGTCGAGCTCGATCAACTGATCATGGTGACGCCGCGCAACCTGCGGCTGACCGGGACTCCAGGCAGCACCGTGTTCGTCATCATCACGGTCAACCCACTCATGCAGGGATATCAATTGCTGAGGAAGGAAGACGAGGTGCTGGCTCAGAACGGGGGATCAGCCACGGTGCAGTATTCCGCCGGGCAGCGCTCGCTGGTGGATACCGTGCGACTGCCGGATCGCGACGGCCTCCGCATCGTGTATCATCTCGGCGAGCGATTCTACTTTCTCAAAGTTTCGGAAATGCAACTGAACCCGCGCAACGGCGAGGTGGATCCGTCCTTGCGGCTCCCCGCCGGCGTGCGTGCGGTTGTTTACGATAGTCTTGGAGCGGCACTGCCCGACGAGGCCGCGCTGCTCGGAGTCCGCATCCATCGTCTGCACTATGGACAGAGCATTCGCTGTGTCGCCGAAGAGAGTCCGAGCCACCCGGAACTACGGTGGGTTCGCTGGGTGGATCAGCCCGGCGTCGACCGTGGCTTCGACATGCGCGTGAGCGAGGAGAGCATGCCCGATGATACCATGCAGCTTGTCGCGATCTATAAAGACGAATTCCGTGTGCTGGCCTTCGAGTATTGCGCCGACGGTGGGCAGTATCGCTGGGAGAAATTGCTTCCGGGTAGCGGAACCTATCCGCGTATCGCCGAGGAGGTCCATCTACCCACTCCAACGATATGTTCCTCCGGATTCACCGCGACGTTCAGAATCTGGTTCAACCAACCCGTCGACGAAGCGAGCATCCGTCATTTCGATCCGACGCGTCTTAACCCGGATTGGTACAATGTCATCGTCAAGGAAACGTCCGGGCGCTACGATTACCGCGACTGGGATGTGACAAATCCCGAGGCGGCGCGAGCATGGTACGTACCGCTCGATGCATCAACATACGGGTGGGGCAATTACACGCTCGCCGCTTATGGAAACGTACTGTCGATAGACATGGTGATGCCGAAACCCGGCTTCCCCAACGATTGCGTCAGCATGATCACCGATCAGCATTTCGACATCACGCTTCTTGGTGGTGAGAACGGTGTGAAGTCCATCACCGGTGCGCAACTCGAGTCCAAGATGACGGTGTCGGGGCGCACGATACAGCTTGGGATGAAGTATTACACGCCCGTGCCGACAAGCGCGCATCTTGCTCTGTATCCCAATCCCACGGTGAATACGCTGCGGGTGTTGCACGATGCGGGTATCGTGGAAGTGAATGTGTTCAATGCCGTGGGCAGCAGGGTGCTGCGGCGCTATTCCGATCCCGTTCCAAGTATCGACATCGACGCATCGCAGCTTGCACCGGGCTGCTATCACGTGGTGGCGCGCACCCTCTCGGCCGGAATCGTGAGGGCGGGCTTCGTCAAGTTGTAGAGGAATGTCGACTGTGGCCGAGTCCAGGCGTGGACGCGCCGCTGTTTCCTCGCCGCGAGGGTTTTGTGTAGCTTTGGAGATGGACGACGCGACAGCAAACATCGACACCCCGCATGTGCGCATCACGGTGGCGGGCATTGTGCAGGGGGTGGGGTTCCGTCCCTTCGTGTACCGTCTCGCACGGGAGTGCGGCATAACGGGGACGGTGCGCAATACTGGTCATGGCGTAGTGATAGAGGCGCATGGCGCGGGCGTGGCGGATTTTGTCCGGCGCCTTCAGGAGGAATTGCCGCCGCTGGCACTACTGACGGATGTTCTGCAGGAAGACATTCCCGCGGATGACGCGCGCGACTTCACCATCATCGCCAGTGCGGCGGGTCCGGTGTCCACCGCGCTGATCCCAGCGGACGTGGCGCTGTGCGAAGACTGTCGCCGCGAATTACTGGATCCCGCGAATCGCCGCTATCAGTACCCGTTCATCAACTGCACCAACTGCGGGCCGCGCTACACCATCACCGCGGGCATTCCCTACGATCGTCCCAGCACATCGATGCGGGATTTCCCGCTCTGCGCCGCCTGCGCCGCCGAGTATCACGATCCCGACGACCGCCGTTTTCACGCACAGCCCAACGCCTGCCCCGACTGCGGTCCCGCGCTGCGCTTCGTCCGCGATGGGCGGGACGAGAGCATCGGTCCGGGGGCTTTGGCAGACGCCGTCACCATGCTTCGCCAAGGCGGCATCGTGGCGATACGCGGTCTTGGCGGATACCATCTCGCCGTGGATGCACGCAATGAGGAGGCGGTGCGCCGTTTGCGTTTGCGAAAACGCCGTTTTGAAAAGCCGCTGGCCGTGATGCTGCACGACGGCACCCTGGCGCGAACGCTGTGCGAACTCACCGCCGCGGAGGAAGCCCTGCTGCTGTCGCCGCAGCGACCCATCGTCATCGTACGCAGTCGAGACACGGGAGCATTGGCCGAGAGCGTGACCCTGGGCAATCCCACGCTGGGTATCATGCTGCCGTACACGCCGTTGCACGTGCTGCTCTGCGAAGAGATGGACGCCCTCGTGATGACCAGCGCCAACCTCAGTGAGGAGCCCATTTGCATCGGCATGGAGGAAGCATCGCAACGTCTCGCCGACATCGCCGATGCCTTTCTCCACCACAATCGCGACATACTCCAACGCTGCGACGACTCGGTGTATCGCGTGATCGACGAGCAACCCCAGCCGGTGCGACGCAGCCGCGGTTACGTTCCCCGTCCCATACTGCTCGATGACAACGGGCCCGTGGTCCTGGCGGTTGGTGCTGAACTGAAGAACACGATCTGCCTTGCCAGCGGTCGCTCGGCGGTGCTGAGTCAGCATATCGGCGATCTCGAGCATCTGGAAACGCTGCGCTTTCTGGAGGAATGCGTGCGCCATCTCACCGCGGTGTTTCAGGCCGAGCCCGAAGTGCTGGCGCACGACATGCATCCCGGCTACCTTGGCACGCAATGGGCAACGGGCTTGATGGATGCCGCCTTGCGGGAGCGCTTCGCGCAACTGCCGCGGCTGCCCGTGCAGCATCATCACGCCCATCTGGCCGCCTGCCTGGCCGAGCACCGCCATGCGGGTCCCGCATTGGGCATCATCCTCGACGGCACGGGCTATGGATATGACGGCGAAAGTTGGGGCGGGGAATTCCTCGTCGGCGATGCTTGCTCCGTGCAACGTGTGGGGCGCTTTCGTCCGCTGCGCATGCCCGGCGCGGACAAGGCCATTCGCGAGCCGTGGCGCATGGCCTGGTCGGCCTTGCTCGACAGCGGCCTGGATCCCGAGCGGGATGCGCCCGCATTTGCGGAGCGCATCGACGAACAACAGCGCGACGCCGTGCGCTTCGCGCTGGCCGCCGATGTCAACGCTCCCTGGAGCAGCGGTTGCGGCCGTCTTTTCGACGCGGTGGCGGCGCTCGTGGGACTGCGCGATGTTGTGTCCTTCGAGGCGCAGGCCGCCATCGAACTCGAACACTGCGCGGGCGACACACTCGGGAGCCCGCTCGAGTTCGACATTGACGAAGGCCGGGGCACGGCGTTTGAACTTTCTTTTCTCCCGACGGTTGTGGACATTACAAAATTGCGGGGCAACGGCCATTCGCCCCGGGAAATGTCCGCGCGTTTTCACGCGACAGTGATCGCCGGTTGTGTGGATATGACGCGACGTTTGCTGCGCCACACCGGCGTACAGACTGTGGTGCTCTCCGGTGGTGTGTTCCAGAACGCACTGTTGCTGAGCGGCATGCGCCGGGCGCTGTCGGCGCTTCCCGTCACCGTACTCACGCACACCCGCGTGCCCGCCAACGATGGCGGCATCGCTCTTGGTCAGGTGTGCATTGCACGAGCAATGTTGAAACAAGGATAAATCGTATGTGTCTCGCCGTTCCCGCACGTATTATCGAACTCCGTCCCGACAGCATGGCGCTGGTGGACATACAGGGTACGCAGCGTGAAGTCAGTCTCCTGGTACTCGACGGCGATGCCGCCGTGGGCGAATACGTGCTGATTCACGTTGGGTACGCCATTGAGAAAATCGACGAAGAGGAAGCCGCGCGCACACTGGCGCTGTTCGATGAGCTGGCGCTGCACGACGAATCCTTCGGTGCGCCCACGCCGGGAGAGGAAGCATGAGCGTGCTGGCGGCTTTCCGCGACAGTGAGCGTGCCGCGCCGATACTCGAGCGCATTCGCGCGCGCAACACCGGTCCCGTATCGCTGATGGAATTTTGCGGCGGCCACACCGTGGCCATTTTCCGCAGTGGCATCCGTTCGGTCATGCCCGAGCATGTGCGCATGCTTTCGGGACCCGGTTGTCCGGTGTGCGTCACATCCAACGCCGATCTTGATCGCGCGGCCGCATTGGCCAAAATGCCCAACGTATTGCTCGCCACGTATGGCGACATGCTCAAGGTGCCCGGCAGCAAGGAATCGCTGGCCGAGGTCAAGGCGCAGGGTTATCCGGTGCACATCGTGTATTCCACCCTCGACGCATTGCGTCTGGCGCATGAGCATCCGGATAAGCAGGTCGTGTTTTTCGCCATCGGCTTCGAAACCACGGCGCCGGCGGCCGCGGCAGCGGTGTTCCAGGCGCGCGCACAGGGCTTGAGCAATTTCAGCATCTGCTCGGTGATGAAGCTCACCATTCCCGGAGCCCGCGCCTTGCTGGACATGGGCGAAGTGCGCGTACACGGCGTGATCGGTCCGGGGCATGTATCCACGATCATCGGCGCCGATGCCTGGCGTTTCCTGCCCGAGCAGTACGGCTTGCCCGTGGCCATCAGCGGTTTCGAGCCATTGGATTTGCTTGCCGCTGTGGATGCGCTGCTCGAAATGATCGAGCGCGGCGCGCCGGGGCTGTCCAACGGGTACACGCGCATCGTGAAAGCCGAAGGCAATCGCATGGCCTGGGGCTTGGTGAATGCGGTGTTCGAGCGCGGCACGGCCACGTGGAGAGGTTTTGGAGAAATTCCGGAGAGCGGGTTGCTTCTTCGCGAGGAGTACGCCGCTTTTGATGCCGACAGGCGTTTTCAACCCGAGGTGGCCGCCAGCAGCGAGCATCCCGCCTGTCGCTGTGGCGAAGTGTTGCGGGGCGTGGTGGAACCACCCGACTGCAAGGTGTACGGCACAGTGTGCACACCCGATCATCCGCTCGGACCCTGCATGGTGTCCAGCGAAGGCAGTTGCGCGGCGTATTATCACTTTCACCAGGGCGCGGCGCGCCCGCACTGAGCTTGCGACGACATGAAGCATTCGCACATACTCCTGGCCCATGGCAGCGGCGGTTCGATGATGCACGAATTGATCCGCGAGGTGTTTCTGCCCGCCTTCGACAATCCCTATCTCCGTCGCGGCAATGATCAGGCGGTGTTCGATCCGCCCGGTGGACGGATCGCCTTCACCACGGACAGCTATGTCGTGCAGCCATTGTTTTTCCCCGGCGCCTGCATTGGCGATCTGGCGGTGCACGGCACCATCAACGATCTGGCCGTGGGCGGTGCCATGCCGCTGGGCTTGAGCGTGGGCATGATTATCGAGGAAGGATTGGAAGTGGACACGCTGCGCCGCGTGGTGAACGCCATGCGCGATGCCGCCGCCGCCGCCGGTGTGCCCTTGGTGACAGGCGACACCAAAGTGGTGGAGCGTGGATCCTGCGACAAGCTGTTCATCAACACCTCGGGCGTGGGTGTGATACGCGATGGCGTGAACATCGACGGAGCGTCCGCGCGGCCGGGTGATGTGGTGCTGCTCTCGGGCGCCATCGGGGCGCATGGCGTGGCCGTGCTGTCCGAGCGCAAGGGCATGCATTTCGCCACGCCGGTGCGCAGCGACAGCCGCCCGTTGCACCGCCTTGTGGCGGCCGTGTTGGATGTGAGCACGGAGGTGCATGTGATGCGCGATCCCACGCGCGGCGGTGTGGGCACCACGCTCAATGAAATTGCCGCGCAGAGCGGTGTCGGCATCGAGATCGACGAAGCGGCGCTGCCGATCAGCCCCGAGGTGCAGGGCGCCTGCGATTTGCTTGGTTTTGATCCGCTGTTCCTCGCCAACGAGGGTGCGTTGCTGGCCATTGTGCCGGAGCAGCACGCCGCGGCCATGCTCGCCGCGATGCGGGGCCGCGAGGAAGGCCGCGAGGCCTGCCTGATCGGGCGGGTAACCGACAGTTACCCCGGCATTGTGCGCATGCGAACGGGTATCGGAGGCACGCGCGTGATTCCGATGCTGACCGGTGAAGTATTGCCGCGAATTTGCTGAGAATGAGATTGACAGTTCCGTTTGTTTTTTGTACATTCCGCGAGTTGAAAAATTCCTGTTTCCCATGTATCCCTCCGGTTCTGCCTGGAACGCGGGGTGATGCACCATCATGAGGAGAGTGGTACCGATGAACGCTTTCAGATTCGCTGTAATCCTCCTGCTGTGCGCTTCCATTGCCGTAGCGCAATCGCAGGACAGCCCGACGGCAAGCGCGTTGCAGCCGCATTCACCCTTCGGGCATCTCTTACCGCCCATGGCGAAAACCGCCGTGCCTCGGCCTTTCGTGTGTACACAGATTCTGTATTATCAAAACGGACCCGGTGCGTCCTACGCCTACCACACGGAGAATTTACCGTTCAGTTCCGAATGGGTGATGAAAGTGACGGCGCCCACGCAGGCCACGGCGTGCACAGTGTGGACGATTTCGCTGGATTTCGAATTGCTCAATGCCACGCTGTTCGATCGTGACACCATTCGTTTCTATGTACGGAATGCTTCGCCGCCGTATTCGCTGATTTTCAGCACGTTCTACATCGCCCGGGCAGGGAGCAACACCGGTACGTACGAAGTCGATCCCACGCCTCCCGGCGCACCACCTGCACCGCGCGCATACATCCTCCCGAATAGGGATGTGCTCGTCGGCGTGAAAGTCATCGGCGATTCGTCGCATCAAGTGCGATGGCGCTTCACCACGCCGTCGCTGTTCACCACGCCGCCACGTACGTTCAAATTAGCGGGGTCGCAGCTCACGCCCGCCTCCACGGTGGTGGGTCAGAGCGTGGACTTCATGATCGAGGCGGTGTTCTGTTGCGACTTCCCCATTCCCGTCGAGTTGTCATCCTTCAGCGCATTGGTGCAGCAGGATGTGGTTGCGTTGCGTTGGCGCACGGAAAGCGAGACGAACAACTTCTCCTTCGAATTGCAGCGCGGCCCCACGGCACTCGGGCCATGGGAAACGCGCGCCATTCTCCCCGGCCACGGTACCACAACGCAGGCGCAGGAGTACGAGCACCGCGATCCCATCGGCATGCAGGATCTGGCGGGAGCCGCACCGGTGTACTGGTATCGTCTGTTGCAACATGACTATGACGGCAAGACCAATGTGATACCCGCCATTCAGGTGCATCTCGCCGATCTGGCGACGTTGGGCTTCGAGCTGTCGCCCGTGTATCCGAATCCTCTGGTGTCGGCGAGCGACGTGGCCCGCATCCGCTACCGCGTGCCCGCCGAGCAGCCCGTGCGCGTGACCGTGCACGACATGCTGGGACGCACTGTCGCGGTGCTGGCGGATTATCCGCATGCCGCTGGTGTGTATGAGGCAAGCTGGACGCCGAATTCGGTCGAGGGTCCGCTGGGCAGCGGCACATACATTGTGCGCTTGCAGTCGGGCAATGCGGTGATGACGCGGAGCGTAGCACTCGCGCGTTAGGATTCGAGAAACGCATTCCACAGATTGAAGGGCACGGGTGCGCACAGCGGCCGTGCCCATTTTTTTTCGACCACGTTCCCGCATTTTCATACTCACGACATTTCATGCAGGAAAGCAACACCATATCCATTCGCATCACCCGGCTGCGGCCGGGCTACGACGACATCCCTTTACCCGAATACGCCACCGAGCAGAGCGCGGGCGCCGATCTCCGCGCCGCCATCGACGAAGCGTGGACGCTGCAACCGGGCGATATTGTTGCGATGCCCACGAATCTGGCCATCGAATTGCCACCGCAGTACGAAGCCCAGGTGCGCCCCCGCTCGGGTCTTGCACTGAAGCACGGCATCATTCTGCCCAACAGTCCGGGCACCATTGATGCCGACTACCGCGGCGAAATCAAGGTGATCATGGGCAATATCGGCAGGGAAGCGGTGGTGATTCACCCAGGCGAGCGCATTGCTCAGCTGGTGGTGGCACCCGTGCTGCATGTGCGCTGGGAGTTGGCCGGCGAGCTTGGCGATACCGCGCGCGGAGCCGGGGGCTTCGGTCACAGCGGACGGCATTGAAGGAGCCGAGGCATGGGCGACAACATTCTTCTGCTCGCAGGCACGGCGGCCACCATCGGGGTGGTACACACGCTGATCGGTCCTGACCATTACCTTCCCTTCATCATGATGGCCAAAGCCCGCTCATGGAAACTGCCGCGCACGCTGCTCATTACCTTTCTTTGCGGCATAGGCCATGTGTTGGGTTCCGTGCTGCTGGGCGTGGTGGGCGTGGCGTTCGGCATGGCCTTGCACGAGCTGGAATTGATTGAAAGCGTGCGCGGCGAGTACGCCGCCTGGGCGTTGATCGCCTTCGGTGTGCTGTATGCACTGTGGGGATTGCGCCAGGCATTGAAACCCGAGGTGCACGCGCACGAACATGCGCACGACGATGGCGTGGTGCACGCGCATGCCCATGTGCATCTCGCCGGACGCGCGCTGCATGCGCGGCGTCACCATCGGGAGATGACATTCTGGGCGTTGTTCACGATTTTTGTGCTCGGTCCCTGCGAACCGCTGATTCCCGTGCTCATGTATCCCGCGGCGGCGGCCAGCACGGCGGGATTGCTGTTGGTGACGGGCACCTTCGCCGTCACCACCATCGCAACGATGCTCGGCATGGTGGCGTTGGTGAGTACGGGACTCGAGCGCCTGCCCTTGCGGGCATTGGAGCGTTACACGCATGTGATTGCCGGAAGCACCATTGCGCTGTCCGGTCTTGCGATACAGCTACTCGGATTGTAAATGCCGGAACCGTTCGTACTCCGTGGCGCCCTGCTCTCGCCGCGATCGCGGGAACAGTGCGACTATCATGCGGACGCCGCCATGGTGGTGGACGAAGGGGGACGTATCGTTTTTCGTGGCCCGTTCTCCGAACTACCCATGGGGTACACCGCTTTACCGGTGCGGGACGCGGGGGGCGTGATCCTGCCGGGTTTTGTGGATACGCATGTGCATGTGCCGCAATTCGATTGCCGTGGCATGCACGGCGCGGATTTACTCGCCTGGTTGCGCGACTTCATTTTTCCCGAGGAGCAGCGTTTCGCTGTCGCCGAGGTGGCGCGCGACGTAGCCAGGCGTTTTTTTGCCGCAATGCATGCGGCGGGTACGCGCACCGCAATGGTGTATGCCTCCTCGCATGAGCACAGCACACACATTGCCTTCGAGGAAGCCGAGCGCAGCGGCTTGCGCATACTAATGGGGGCTGTGATGATGGACCGCAACGCTCCGCCCGCGTTGTGTGTACCGGTGGGCGAGGCCGAGCGCGCGGCGCGCCGCCTCATCGAGCGCTGGCATCGGGCCACGCCACGCCTGCACTATGTCATCACTCCCAGATTCGGGCCGACCTGCAGTGAGGAATTGCTCCGCATGGCGGGTGGGTTGGCGCGGGAATTCGATTTGCACGTGCAGACGCATATCAACGAAAGCTGCGAGGAAATCGGGTGGGTGCGCGAGTTGTTTCCCGAGAGCGTGAGCTATGCGGACGTGTACGACCGCGCCGCGTTGCTTGGAGAACGCACCGTCCTCGGTCACGATGTGCATGTGGATGACGCACAGTTGACCATGATCGCCGCGCGCGGTTGCGCCGTGGCGCACTGTCCCGATTCCAACGCGTTTCTGGGCAGCGGACGCTTTCCCTTGCAGAGGCATCGCGAGCACGGCATACGCATCGGCCTCGGCAGCGATGTGGGAGCGGGCACAACGCTCGATATGCGGCACATCGCCAACGCCATGGCCACCGTTCAATTGCGAAGCATGCATCCTTTTGAAAAGCTGTACATGGCCACCTTGGCCGGTGCCGAGGCGTTGGGGCTTGCAGACCGCACAGGTTCGCTGGATGTGGGGAAGGATGCGGACTATTGCGTGGTGGACATTGGCGCGCATTTCCCGGAAGGGAAGTTGCTCGAAGACCTGAGCGCGGTGGAGGTGGCGTCGGCCGTGCTGCGGCCACAGCCGCACGGGATTCGGCACGAGGTGTAATTCCGTTTCGGGAGCGGGTCTGCGGCGGTAATGTCAAGTGTGAGCATGCTGGTGCGGGAGGGCACCGTTTCATTGCAACTTCGTGCATAGCCGTCACCAATGCGCGTGCTTTCACATCGACACACGCCTCTCGGATAGCTTGTTCGACGACGTCTCTGCTTCCTGATTTCGCCATTGCGGCACCCGAGTCACGAGAAGTAAGCCCAATTTTCTCATCGCCGCGGAAGGCTCATTGAATCGCGAAACGTGACAACACCCTCCCGTCTCGTTGCGACTCTGCTTCTCTGCGACCTTGCGTTCCATTCTCCTGAAGGCGGAAGGGAATTCAACGCAAAGACGCCACGGTGCAAAGACGCAAATGGTGGCTATCCTCACGAGCCCTGTCGTTTCGTGAAATGGACACCTCCGGCCTGCTTTCGCCATGGCGTCACCCGAGACACGGGAGGGAATCACAATTTCCTCCTCTCTGCGGAAAGTTCATTGAATCGCGAAACGAGCAACGCCCTCTCGTCAGGTTGTGTCTCTGCTTCTTTACGACGTGGCGTTCCATTCTCCTGAAGTCGGAAGGGAATTCAACGCAAAGACGCCAAGGTGCAAGACGCAACAATGGCTATTCTCACGAGCCCTGTCGTTTCGTGAAATGGACACCTCCGGCCTGCTTTCGCCATTGCAGCACCCTAATCACAAGCGGAATCCCCGTAAGTCATTAAAAACAATGACTCGCATTTGCAATCCCCAATAGCATGGCGAAGTCAGGCTGTCACCAATCTGCGTGCTTTCTCATCGACACACGCGTCTCGGATGGATTGCTCGACGACGCCTCCGCTTGTAGTGGAAAAATTCGCGTCGATGCGCCCCATTCGCTCTGAAATCGCGGCTTTTTCCAAGCAACTGTCGAACCTCCGTCGATTCATCCAAGCACCGTACAGAGTTTGTTTCCATGCGTATTGGCCCATCGGAGGGTGCCAGACGTCATGGTATTCGATTCCCGGGTAATTCTTCGAGGACAATTCCGGGTTTGAATCGTTGCCCAACTGCGCGGGGCGACGTACCATTTTCATATAAAAAAGGCCGAAAACACCTCACGGAGCGGCATCGAGGGACGAACCCATGGGATGGGACGTCCGCTGGAAGTGCGCTCCGTTGGGAACGGGCGCTCGGGAGGGAGGAATGGGCTATCATGCACACCGTCAATCCCGGGGGCGGCGATTCGGGTGGTAGGCATGACACTGAACGCCGCGATGCGGGAATATTCACCACGAAAGGATTTCGCATGTTCACCCATCGTGTCTCGATCACCGTGCTCCTCGGTGTGTTTCTCTCCTGTTTCACCATGTCGGCTCAGCATGGCAGCGTGCAAGGCCGCATCACGGATGCCGCCGACGGAGCAGCACTGCCCGGCGCGAATGTGCTGTTGCTATCCACAACCCTTGGTGCCGCCGCGGATGCGGATGGCGGCTATCGTATCGACAAGGTGCCCCCGGGTACGTACGCGCTGCGCGTGACCTTTCTGGGCTATGCCGGCAGCATTCGCAGTGATGTGGTGGTGCGACCGGGCCGCATCACCTTTGTGGATGTGGCGCTTGACGCCGCCTCGCTGGAAACCGGGGAGGTGGAGATCACCGCGGGATTTTTCCAACGCCGCGAAAGCGAGGCGGTAAGCCAACTTGCCTTCAGCGGTGAGGAAATCCGGCGCTCGCCGGGATCGGCTGGCGACGTCAGCCGCATTATGATGGTGCTGCCGTCCGTGGCCAAGGTCAACGATCAGAGCAACAGCTTGATTGTGCGCGGCGGCAGCCCGCTCGAAAACGTGTTCTACATCAATGGCATCGAAGTACCCAACATCAATCACTTCCCCGCGCAGGGCAGCACGGGTGGACCGCTCGGTATGTTGCCCGTGGATATGATCAGCGATGTGCGCTTTCTCGCGGGAGGATTTCCCGCGCGCAGCGGCGACCGACTCTCGTCGGTCATGGACATCACCCTGCGGCCTGGCAACACCGAACGCATGGAGGGGCAGCTCGATGTGAATTTCGCGGGTTTCGGCGGGCTGGCCGAGGGACCGCTGCCGGGCGACAACTCCTCGTGGCTGCTCTCGGCGCGTCGAAGCTATCTCGATCTGCTGGTCAATGCGGTGAATGTGGGCAGCACCATGGCGCCGAGCTATGGCGATGCGCAACTGCATGTGCAGCAGCAACTCTCGCAACAGCATCGGCTCTCCTTGTTCGCCCAGTTCAGCGACGATCACAACGACCCCGATGCGGAGACGGCCGTGGAAAATGACATGCAGTATTACGGTCCACAGGACATTTACACCGGCACAGCGGGGCTGGGCTGGCGCGCGCTGTGGAGTGGGGGCGCGATGAGCAACACCACGCTGGCCTTCAACGGCAATGTGTTCCGCGAGCGCTTTCATAATACAGGAAGCGGCGATCTTATCTACAGCAACGACTCGCGGGAGCAGTGGCTGGCGTTGCGCCATACCACACAATGGCGTCCCGTACAGGACATCGATATCGAGGCCGGCGTGGACATCAAGGCATTGCGCGCGGAGTACCGGAACGACTTCGCCGCATACCCCGACGCGCATGGAACAATGCAGCCCGCCCTTCGCATGCACAGCGATGTGAGAGACGAGCATGTCGCTGGATTCGCTTCTATCACGGCGGCGGTGCTCCCCGGTCTCCACGCGACATTCGGACTTCGCGCGTTGCACGTCACCGGAAACGACGAGACCGTGGCGACGCCCCGGGCAACACTCACCTGGATGCCCGATGACCTCAGCACGATCAGTGCTTCGGTGGGCGACTACGCGCAGCCCCTGCCGTTGCTGTTGCTGGCGCAAGCGGAAAGCAATCGCACACTGCCGTTGCCGCGGTCAACGCATTACGTCTTGTCGTTCAGTCGCATGCTTGGAGAGAGCAGCATGGCCACCGTGGAACTGTATCGGAAAGATGGTCGGCGCTTTCCGATGGATCCCGCGCAACCGGGATTGTTCCTGATGGACGAGTTGTCGTACCGCTACGGCTTCTTCACCGCGCATGGTCCACTGCGCGCGGACGGACGCACGCGCAGCCATGGAATCGAGTTGACGCTGCAAAAGAAGCTGGCCCGCGATGTGTATGGCCTGGCCAGCGCATCGTGGTCCCGCTCGCGCTACACCGACGCGCTGGGTCGCGAGTTCGACCGCGTGTACGACAATCGTGTGCAATTCAACATCGAGGGTGGCTACAAGCCGAACGAGCGATGGGAGTTCAGCGTGCGCTGGTTGTATGCGGGTGGAGTGCCGTACACGCCCTTCGATATCGAGGCCTCGCGCCGCGGCAACACCGAGGTGCTCGACGCCTCGCGTATCAACGCCGAGCGACTTGCGGCCTACCACTCCATGAATGTGCGCGTGGACAGGCACTTTCATTTCGATGCGTCAAGCATTGTCGTGTACATCAGCGTGTGGAATGTATACAATAGAAAAAACGTGGCGGGATACATCTGGGATACCGTGCAGCAACAGCCGAAGACGCTGTATCAATGGGGGATGCTGCCGATTTTCGGTGTGGAATGGGAATTCTGATGTCGCCACGCGGCGACGCTCGGCGCGGGCGTACGCGCAACAGTCCGCGTGCTGAGAAGTGGTACGAGCAAAACGACGCCACCCCGCCGGTGAGGGCGGGGTGGTGCGTGACAGCCGGCAGCCGGTATGTGACAGTTATTTCACGAGCACCATGCGGCGCGTCGAAGAGAAATTGCCGGCTGTCATACGGTACAGATAGGTTCCGGATTCCACCAAACCCCCATTGTCGTCGCGGCCGTTCCAACGGGCGGAATAATTGCCCGGTTGCAACTGCTCGTCCACAATGGTGCGCACAAGATCGCCGGTCAAACTGTAGACGCGAATACTGGCACGCGACGGCGCGGCGACGGTGAAGGTGATGGTGGTGGAAGGGTTGAAGGGATTCGGATAATTGGCATGCAAGGCGAAATCCGCCACCGCCGCATGCAAGAGCTGCACTTCGGTGGTGTTGGGGAAATCCGTCGGATCGCCGGGATTGGTCACGCGCGTGCGATCGCCCGGCATGGGCTGGCCGATGACCCACTGTCCCTGCGGATCCTGCAACTCCTGCCCATTCGTAAAGCCATCGCCATCGCTGTCAAGCGCGGCGAGCGTGGCGCTCCACTGCACATTTCCCGTGGATCCCGGTGTGCTGAGATGATTACTTCCCACTTCCCTGCCAAAGGCATTGCGATCACCACCCGGTGTAACATGGCAGGTGAGGCATTGCTTCACATCGCCATTGGGAACCTGATTGACGCGGAACATGCGGGCGAAGGCGAAGCTGCCCGCGCCGACGACGGCGATAAAAAGAAAAAGAAGTACGGTATGTTTCATGCAAACTCCAGTGCTGAAAATTAGAATGTGAGCAATCGCGTGATATTGAAACCGATGTGCCATTCTCCATCATTGAAATTGTTGCCCGCGCCCGCCAGGAATTGCGAGGGATTGAGCAGATCGCTGTTGCCGAGAATGACTTTGAAGAAATGTCCACCCGTCTCCAGTTCGATGCCGAAGGACACGGGGTTGTGTGCCGTACGCCAACCTGTGACAGTGGGATTGAATTCGAGCAACACATTGAACACGTCGGTGATGTAGTACTGCGCATGCACACCGAGGGTGAAACTGTACTGCACGTCCGGACAGGGGAGGTGGCTGTTGTGCAGATACGAGGGCACAATGCCGAGGGCGAAGCGCTCGCCATACATGGCGTTCACCATCAACTGCATGTACCACTGCGCATTGTCACTGTCCCAGGTGTCGCGGCCGGGTACTTCTGTGTTCCACGCCAGACCGGCGCGGGCGGCAACGAGCAGGGGCATCACCTCGTGGCGGATACCGAACAGTTTGTGCTTCACGTTCAGATCCAGATTGTCCTGCACGTTGCTGCGCCCGAGCGTCACAACACCGTCGTCGCTCCAGGCATAGCCCAGAGCGAGTCGGATGTTGACCGGTCCGTCGAAGCCCCAGAGACTTTCGCTTCCATCTTTGATGGTGGGGATGAAGCGGTGGGAAATCTCGAACTCGAAATTTCCCTGCTGCATGGTCGTGGCGGTGGGAAGATTCACCGCCTGTGTGGAATGAAACAACTCCAGAGGCGGCAAGTCCTCGCTCTCCGCGCGTTGCCAACTGGAAGCCCCATCCTGGGCGGACAGAGCAGCGGGGAAACAGAGCGTCGCGAATACGAGAAGAAACCGGGTGCGAAGCCGCATCATCCTTTCACCTTGTTCAATTGAAATTCCACTTCCAGCTGCATGACCTCGTTGATTTTGAGGAACATGAACTTGGGCACCTCGATGTTGTGATCAGGGAGCTTCACCGGAAAGGCGGTTTTGATTTTCACGCCGTTGCCGGTGCTCGTCAGTGTGCCAGTGACGTCGAGGGGTTTTTTCACTCCGTGAATGTCCATGCTCCCTTTCACGGTCACATTTTTCTTGCCACCGGCATCGCTCATGTTCGTGATGCGGCCTGTGTAACGAGCGTAGGGATACTTGTCCGTGTGCAGATAGTCCTCGCGCATGTGCCGGTTGCGCAACCCGATGCCTGTGTCGAGTGTGCGCAAATCCACTTCGAAATACAGCGAGCTGTTCGCGGTCACATCGCTGCCGTCGTGCATGAGATAGCCGTCGATGTTGTCGGTCACGCCTTCGAAATCGTCGATAGGCGCATCGGAGATAAACTTCACCACGTTTTTCGCGCTCTTGTCCACGTGGTATTCGGTGCGCTGTGCGGCGAGCGGGGTCGCGAGCGTCAACAGCAACGCGCACAGGCCCAGAAGGCCGATGCTGCGGCGCATAGCGCTTGCGTCCGCGTGCCGTCGTGATGGGTTATCGCCAATGCTTGCGTGGGTGGTAGGCATGTCAGTTCCTTTCCGCGCCGCGGTCGATCCATGCGGCAATGGAGTCCACCACTGCCGTGGCCAGCGGACCCGAGGGCGGCATGCTGGGCTGCGCGCTGCCGCGCAACACCTGAAGCAGCACACTTTGCGCACTTGCGCCCGGGGCCACGCGCTTGCTGGTGGGGTAGTTGAGACTGTTGACGTTGACGAGTTGATCATAAGCGCGTCCGGGAGTGAGATCGAGGCCGGCCTGGGGATTGCTTCCGCCGTGACACCCCGCCGTGGCGCAGGACACGGCGAACACGCGCTGCTCGATATCGCTGAAACGCGCCGACACGGGCAGCGGACCGTTTTCCACATCACAGTCCGACACGATGGAATCGGCACAGGCCGGGAACATCACCATGGCGGCAACGACCGAAAACACGCGGGTTCGCGCAAGAAACGAAGGTATCATCACAATGATCGACTCCTGAGGAGGATGAAACGGCCGCACGACGCTTCGAGGCGGCGTCCGTACCATTTCATTAAAACACGACACGGATTAAATGTTACAACGCTATTTTAAAGTGAAAACATTCCTGCTCCAAGGAATAAATTCCTGCCCCGCCTGTCAGTAACTTTGTCACAGAAGCGCCACACGCTTCCATCCCTCCTTTGTGAATGCGCAATCAGGCGCATTTCGCAGAGCTTCGCACTCCGGTGTTCTGGATTTGCTCCCTCCGATGTCGTAGATTATTTCCTCCCACAATCAGCAAGGCGGATATGGCGAAACAAACGAACGTGCGTCCGGCGATCAGCGACAAAGCGGTGCGCGAAAGCACCGGCCTTGGCTGGAACGAGTGGTTCGCGGATATCGATGCGGCGGGTGGTATGCAGATGAGTCACAAGCAGATTGTCGCATGGCTGCGGGACGAAACCACGCTGTCGCGCTGGTGGCAACAGATGGTGGCCGTATCGTATGAGCAGGTTCGCGGCAAGCGCGAGAAACATCAGAAGCCCGACGGCTTTCAGATCTCCGTTGCCAAAACCATGAACGCCACCAAGGCCTGGCTGTTCTCAGCATGGAAGGATCCGCGCTTGCGGCAACGTTGGTTCACCGACGACATCACCATGCGCGCCACACGCGAAATGGACAGCCTGCGCATGACCATGAGCGATGGTACATGGGCGAATGTCCGCCTGCAGTCGAGCTCCCGCGAAGGCCGTGTTTCCGTTACCATAACGCATGGCGGCTTGCGCGATGCGCAGCAAGCGGAAGAAATGAAGGGTTATTGGCGAGCGGCGTTGCAGCGACTGGCGGAGTTGGATTGAAGTGAAAAGAAAAACGCAGAACCAGCTGTCATGGCTGGGCGCGGCATTGATCACGGCCGCATTGCAGCTTACCTGCGTCGCCGCATTGCAGGCGCAGGACGACGATGTCATGCGTCGCGTGCTGGATTTAACACTACCCGGACCTGAACACGCCATTATCGAACGGCTGGCGGGGAGTTGGGACGTGGAATTGCGCACCTGGAGCGAAGCGGGCAGTCCGCCCTTGCTCACCACCGGCACGGCAGAGCATGTCATGGTGCTCGAAGGGCGATTCCTCGACATGCGGCTCGCCTGCGGCGAAGGCGAATTGTTCAGCGCGAGCAACATGATGCTGGGTTTCGACCGCAGAACGGAAGAGTACCATCTCCTCGTGTTCGATACCTGGGGCACGCACTATCTCGTGGTGAAAGGGCATTTTTCCACCGATCAGAGCAGTTTCATTTTCACCGGATCGGATTTCGATCCGAAGCAGGATTTAATCGTGAAATACGTTGTACGGCTGCGCCTGATCGGCGAGAACAACGCGGTGTTGCAGATGGCGGTGGAGGACTTTCCCCATGTGCGGGAAAAGGAATTCACCATCATTGAACAGCGCTACACACGCCGCAGCGGAACCTCACGCTGATATTAAAACGTAGAATTCGATTTTGAATCAAACAGCTTTCCATATAGGAGACGTCATGAAGCATGCATTTCCACGTACCATTGCGCTGTTGACCCTGACGGCAGTGCTGGTGTCGTGCAGCACCGTTCCCATCACCGGACGCAAGCAACTCAATATCATACCCGGCTCGACCATGCTGTCGATGAGCGCGCAGCAGTACGGGGAATTTCTCCAGACGAACAAACTCAGCACGAATGCGCAGCAGGTGGATTTGGTGCGCCGCGTCGGCAACAATATCAAGGGCGCGGTCGAGCGCTATTTCGCGCAGAACGGCATGAGCAATCAGCTCAAAGGGTATGCCTGGGAGTTCAATCTCGTCGAGAGCAAGGACGTGAACGCCTGGTGCATGCCCGGCGGCAAGGTTGTGGTGTACACGGGCCTGCTTCCCGTGACGCAAACCGAGGCCGGTCTGGCTGTGGTCATGGGGCATGAAGTGGCGCATGCCGTGGCCGAGCATGGCAACGAGCGCATGAGCCAGGGCTTGCTGACGCAAATGGGCGGCATCGCCTTGTCCGAAGCATTGGCCACCAAACCCGCCGAAACGCGCGCGCTGTACATGACCGCGTTTGGTCTCGGGGCGCAGGTGGGCGTGCTGCTGCCGTTCAGCCGCACGCATGAATCCGAAGCCGACCGCCTCGGCCTGATTTTCATGGCGATGGCCGGCTACGATCCCAACGAAGCCGTCACCTTCTGGCAGCGCATGGCCGCGAGTAAAGGAGGACAGGCGCCTCCGGAATTTCTCAGCACGCACCCCTCGGATGCCACACGCATCAGCGATATACGCAAGCATTTGCCCGAGGCGCTTGGTTTCTACAAGCGATGAGTGAGCGGATCAACAGTGCTGGCTTCGGCGCGGTCGTCCATTCGCTGCGACGACCGCGCTTCTTTCCTCTTTTTTTGTTCCTGCTGCTGCCGCTGGTGCCACGCGTTCAAGCGCAGTCACTGGATAGTCTCGACTGGATGGCGGGGCATTGGCGTTGCGAGCGTGAGGGAAACGTGACCGAGGAATACTGGCTGTCGCCAGCCGCTGGCGTGATGCCGGGAGTCAACCGCACGCAGAGCGGCAACGGTAGGGGAATGTTCGAATTTCTTCGTATTGTGCAGATCGACCGGAGTTTGGTCTATATCGCCATGCCGGGCGGACGGGCCGAAACCCGCTTCACCTGCACCGCTCAGCGGCCGGGCTTTGTGCGCTTTGAGAACGTGGATCACGATTTTCCACAGCGCATCGAGTACGAGCACATGGGCCCGGGAATCCTCGTCGCACGCATTTCCGACGCTTCTGGTGGAAACGCCGTGAGCTGGCGTTTCGAACGCGTCGTCGGCATCGAAACCAAGTAGTACATTATTCGCAACAGGTACACCATGCGCAATGTCACGTATGTCGCCCTTGTATTCGTCCTGAATTTCCTCACTCTTTCCCACACCATCGTAGCGCAGCAGGACGCGCCGCGTCTGGACAACGGAACGATGTGGACGTTCGACTATCCACCGGTGAAGTATTTCACCGAGCGCTACGGTTTCACTCCCAGCGGGGAATGGCTGGAGGAGACGCGCCTGTCGGCACTGCGCTTCGGCGGCGGGTGCTCGGCGTCCTTCATCAGCGACAATGGTTTGGTGATGACCAACTACCACTGTGGTATCGATGCGGTGACACAGGTGACGCTCGAAGGCGAGGATTTGTTGCGCGATGGTTTCGTCGCCCTGCAGCAGCAGGACGAACGTCCCGTGCCGGGCTTGTACGTGGATCAGCTCGTTGCGATACACGACGTGACCGGACGGATACAGCGCGCGATGGAAGGTCTGGGTGGTGAGGAAGCGTTGCGTGCTCGCGCGGCTGCGATCGCGGAGGTGCAACAGGAATACACCAAGGACGAGTTGATATGCGAAGTGGTGACGCTGTATCACGGGGGCCGCTATTCGGCGTACCAGTACAAGCGCTACACCGATGTGCGCCTGGTGTTCTCGAGCGAGCGGGGTTTCGCGTTCTTCGGCGGCGTCTACGATTTCTGGGCGTACCCGCGGTACTCGTTTGACTGCGACCTGTTCCGCGTGTACGACACGAACGGTCAACCTCTGAAAACGCCACATTACTTCCGCTGGAGTGCCGAAGGTGTGCATGCGGGCGAGCCCGTGTTTGTTGTGGGAAATCCCGGTCGCACAGGAAGATTGGTTACCGCGGAGATGCTGGAATTCGACCGCGATGTGCGCGTGCCTTTTACCTACCGCCTGCTCACGGACAGAAAGCGGATTCTCGAGCATTGGCTGGAGAACAATCGCGAGCAGCACGACGCCGCGTATTTCGATGAAATTTTTGGCATCAACAATGCGCAGGAAATTTACGGAGGGCGCCTTGCCGGCCTCCGCGACGACGAGTTGATGGGACGGCGCCGCGCGTTCGACGAGGCATTTCAACAACGGGTGCATGCGGATCCAGCGTTGCAGCAGCGCTACGGGCACTTGTGGTCGACCATTGCCGATTTGGTGCAGGCCAATCGTGCCGTGGCGCCGCAGGTGTATGGATTGCGCGGCAGCGGACTCGGCGTGAGCCCGGTGTTCTCCCGCGCGTGGGGGATAGCGCAGTATGCGGCCCAGATGGAGCGCGACGAAGCGCAACGTGCCGCCGCATATCGCGGCGAGGCCGGGGAAAAACTGCGAGCACAGCTCACCACGCCGCTGACGGTGGACGCCACCATGGATCGTATGACGTTGGAACGTCAGTTCGTGCTGATGCGCGACATGCTCGGTGCCGACGATGATGTGGTGGAGACTGCTCTTGATGGACGCAGTCCCGAGCAGGCGGCAGTGGAATTCCTCGCGCGCAACGATTTCCACGACGAAGCCGCCTTGACCCGCTATGTTGATAGCGGGAACACGGCGCTGAACAAATCAGACAATCCATTCCTGAGTCTTGCTCGTCGTATGCTGCCGCGCTACGAAGCCGCGGCGGCGCGGCAGCGCGATGTCACGGTGCAACTCGAAGCGCAACGTGAAATCATGGGACGCGCGCTGTTCGAAGTGTATGGCACGGAGTTTCCGCCCGACGCCACCTTCACGTTGCGCATCTCCGACGGAGTCGTGCAGGGGTATCGCTACAACGGCACGGTGGCACCGGTGATCACGACGTTTTACGGCATGTACGATCGCTACCACTCGTTCAAGGACAGCGATGGCGCCTTCGACGCGATGATGAGTGGCAACGCGTGGGATCTACCACCGCGTTGGCTGCATCCTCCAAAAGAATTCAACCTCGCCACTCCCATCAATTTCATTTCCACCGCCGATATTATCGGCGGCAACAGCGGCAGCGCGGTGATCAACGCGAAGCGCGAAGTGGTGGGACTGGCATTCGACGGAAATATTGAGAGCTTGCCGGGCGAATTCATTTTTGCGGAGGACAAAGGCAACCGCACCATCTCGGTGCATTCCTCGGGTATACTCGAAGCTCTCCGTCATGTCTACAAAGCCACGCGTATCGTGGAGGAAATCGAACGCGCCCGCCGATGAGGCAGTGAGGCGCATTGATCATCGAAAGGAGATTGCCATGCATAGATTGTCCATCATGCTTGTCGCTCTGCTGATTTGCGGAGGTACGCCATCGCTACTGCTCGCACAGGAAGGAGCAACGCTCGACCCGCAACTCGAGGTGTTTCGCCCCTATCTCGGAAAAACCTGGCGCGGCGTACTGGGCGAGCCCGGCGCGAAAGAACCCATGATCGACATATCGAAATGGGAGCGCGCCCTCAATGGCAAGGCGGTGCGCGTTCTTCATTCGTTGAACAAGGGTGTTTACGGCGGCGAGTCCCTGCTGTTGTGGGACAAGGAAAAGGAATCGCTGGTGTTTTATTACTTCACCACGGCGGGGTTTATTACCACCGGGACGATGAAGCACGAGAACGGCGTGTTCACCAGCCACGAATTCGTGAAGGGCAATGAAAACGGGATTACCGAGGTGCGCTCCACCTCGCGCATCATGCCCGACGGGACGATGCACACCACGTCGCAGTATCTGAAGAATGGTGAATGGGTGCCGGGTCACACGGCGGTGTACAAGGAAGCCCCGGGCGAAGAAGTCGTGTTCAAGTAAACCGAAGCACCAACCTGTGTGTATTTCAGGTCTGTGCGACGTGTCAGGCGCGGGTGTTCTCCCACGCGTCGAGCACGGCGATAAAATCTTTGACATCGTGCATTGGCGCATCGCAGGCGTAGTCGCGGCAGACATACACCGCATCCGTATCATCCATCGGGAAATTGGTGGTGAAGGGGGCGATGTTTGCGAACGCCTCGGCGTGGCGTCGCGGACGATGCAGCACCACCACACGATCCAGCAGGCGCCCTCGAAGGGCCTCCCGCCAGGGGGCCTCGTCCTCCGCGGCGATCACGATCTCCATACCGCTTTCGCGCGCTACATGCAGCGCGCGCTGCAGTACGGCCGACCCGGTGGGATACGCTTGCATGGATGAGGATGCGGCGCGCAGAATGTTCCATGCCCGCTGTTCCCATTCCATATCGCCAGTGAGGTGGGCAAGTGTCAGCAACGCCAGAACTGCCATGCCATTGCCCGAGGGCAGAGCTCCGTCGTGGAAATCGATATTCTCGGCGATGAGCCGCTCATTGTCGGCCGAGGAAAAGCGCAGTGCCCCGCTCGCGGCATCCGTGAACGCTTCGACCATGAAGCGCGCCAGCGCGATCGCGTGTTCCAGCAGTTCGTGCGCGAACGTGCTCTGATACAGCTCCAGCAATCCGTGGATCAGATAGGCATAATCATCCAGGAAGGCGGCGATCCCGCGTGCTTCACCACGCAAGCGATGCAGTAAACGCGCGTTGTCGAGAAGCGCATCGCGCAGCAGCGCACTTGCGGCGCGCTCCGCCATTGCGATCATGGCATCATCGTTGAGGATGCGTCCGGCTCGCGCCAGGCCGGCGATCATCAATCCATTCCAGGATACCAACACTTTGTCGTCGAGTGAAGGATGCACGCGCTGCGCGCGATACGCGTGTAGTCGCGCTCGTGTATCGGCGAGCAGTGCCGTGGCCCGCTCCACGGTCAAGCCGTGACGGGCCATCCACTCGTCCCTGTCGACGGCGATGTGAAGAATGTTGCGACCATGCTCGAAATTTCCCGACGCGCTCACGCCGTAATACTCCTCGAGCGCCGGAAGCCAGGCCGCGTCAACGATGCCGCGAAATTCTTCGCGTGTGAACACGTAGAACAATCCTTCCTTACCTTCGCTGTCCGCATTCTCCGCCGAATAGAAATATCCCTCGGGAGCCATCATGTACTCGTGTAAATACCGCGCGATGTCCCGGCACACTGTGGCGAATTCCTCGTCGCTCGTCAGGGCGTACGCATCGGCGTAGGCCTCGAGCATCAGTGCGTTGTCGTAGAGCATTTTTTCGAAATGGGGCACAAGCCAGCGGCGGTCGGTGGAATAGCGACAAAAGCCACCACCAACATGATCCCACAGGCCGCCGTGGTACATGCGACGCAGTGTGTGCACCGCCATCCCGAGCAGCTCTTCGCTTCCGGTGGTGTGCGCGCGCCGAAGAAGAAAGCTCAGTGTGTGCGGCATGGGGAATTTCGGCGCATCGCCGAATCCCCCGAACACAGGATCGAAGGATCGGCGGAACGCTTGTTCGGCGCGTGCGAGCATATCATCGGGAAGCTCGGACTGCTCCCGGCGCGCTGCCCGCTGTAAACTGTCACGCAAATCCGCCCCGATCCCCAGCACGCGCGCACGCTCGTTGTGCCACGCATCGTGCAGTGCCTTGAGAATGCGCGGAAAGCCGGGGCGCCCATGTCTGTCTTCTGGCGGAAAGTATGTGCCGGCATAAAAGGGGAGTTTGTCCGGAGTGAGAAACACGCTGAGCGGCCAGCCGCCCGAACCCGTCATGGCCTGACACACGGTCATATAGATCTGATCGATGTCGGGCCGCTCCTCGCGATCCACCTTGATGGCGACGAAGCGTTCGTTTAACAGCGATGCAATGCCTGCGTTCTCGAAACTCTCATGCTCCATCACATGGCACCAATGGCAGGTGGAATAGCCGATGGAGAGGAATACGGGTTTGTTCTCACGTTCCGCCCGTTCGAAGGCCTCATCGCACCAGGGATACCAGTCCACGGGATTGCGAGCATGCTGCAACAGATAAGGACTGGCGCTGAACACGAGGCGGTTGAATTCGGGACCACCGTCGGGGGGAAGGGTTGAGATGTCGGGAAAGGAAAATTCGCCGTCGCGTCGAACGCTGTGCCGCATGATGCTATCCGCAAAGAGATGAGACAATGAACATACAACCGTGAAGTAATCGTGATCGTTCACGGGAGCGGGTATTCCGTGCATCTTGTCCGCTGATTGCCGCCTCGGTATATTTCAGCCTCGGACGTCCCGATCATATCATACGTTTTCCCGCACATTCCACGGCGCTGTATGCATTCATCAATCACCTCCCGCTTTGGCCTGCTTCTGGTCCTCGCATGCCTGTTTCCCATCATTGCTTCGGCGCAGTACACCGTCGAGCAGCGCGCGATTCTGCGCGATCAAGCCGAAGCAGCTACGCGGCTCTGGGAGCGTGAGCGTTCCGAAGCGGAGCTGCGCGCGGCATTGCAGAATCTCCCAGTGCGGTTATTGCGCGGGGATAGCCGTTTGATGGAGCTTCAACGCTTCGTGGATGGGTTGCCGGTGTATTTCATCACCGACAATGCCGTGTCGGCGGCCACCATTTCCTCCTCGCGCGTCCACCCGGGAGGAGGATTGGGATACGCGCTCAGCGGCAAAGGTGTCACGCTGTCGGTGTGGGATGGCGGCAAGGTGCGCACAACCCATCAGGAGTTCGGTAACCGCGTCACGCAAATGGACAACACCGCGAATCAGGCCGATCATGCAACGCATGTCTCCGGCACTATGATCGCCGCGGGCGTGCGGCCCGAGGCCAAAGGCATGTCCTTCGAGGCGCAGTTGCTGGCGCACGACTGGAACAACGATCTCGCGGAAATGACCTTGCGTGCGGCCGATGGCATTCAGGTGTCCAATCACTCGTATGGCACGGTCACGGGATGGATCAGTAATTATCGCGGCGACGGGCGCTGGGCCTGGATGGGAAATCCCGCTGATAGCCCCTCGGAAGATAGAAATTTCGGACTGTACGACAGTCGCGCGCGCGAATGGGATCAGCTGGTGTATAATGCTGCATATTTCCTGCCGGTGAAATCCGCCGGCAACGACCGCGGTGAAGGCCCATCCTCGCAGCCCGTGCAGCATTGGGAATATGTATCCGGCGCCTGGAAGCTTGTGAGTACCGTCCGTGAGAAGGACGGTGGCGCCGACGGGTATGATTGCGTCACAAGCTATGGCAACGCCAAGAACATTCTCACCGTCGGCGCGGTGGAGGACGTACCCGGTGGCTATAGCGCACCCAGTGACGTGCGCATGTCCTCCTTCAGCGGCTGGGGTCCGGCCGATGACGGACGCATCAAGCCGGACATCGTTGCCAATGGCGTCGGCTTGTACTCGTCGTTGAAATCCTCCAACTCGGCGTACGCTTCTTACAACGGCACGTCCATGTCGTCGCCGAGCGTCAGCGGATCGATCGGTCTCATTCTTGAGCATCAGAAAAACCTCCATGGCGCGGCGCGCCTGCGTGCCTCCACGATCAAGGGTCTCATTTTGCACACGGCCGATGAAGCCGGCTCGGCACCGGGCCCGGATTATACCTTCGGCTGGGGTTTGATGAACACCGCTCGTGCGGTGAAGTTGATGACCGCCGCCGCGCAATCCGCCCCATCCTCCCTGTTGCGCGAGGAGGAATTGCGCGACGGAAGCAACATCGAGAAGCAAATCTACAGTCCGGGTCGCGGACCTCTCAAGGTCACCATCTGCTGGACCGATCCAGCTGGTCCTGCACAATCGGGTGGTGTCGATCCGAGTACGCGCGTACTGGTAAATGACCTCGATCTTCGCGTGATCGATGCGGCCAGCGGAGAGACTCTGCCCTGGGTGCTTAGCCGTGTCAATCCTTCGGCGGCGGCAGCAAGGGGCGACAATATCGTCGACAACATCGAGCAGGTGTACATTCCCGCACCCGAGGAAGGCATGTACACTGTGCGCATCACGCATAAAGGCGCGTTGAACGGTGGCAGACAGTATGTATCGATCATAGCCAGTGTGGGTAACGAGGTGGCCCTGCTTTCACCACCGAATGGATTGACCTCTTCCAGCGCTACGCCTGCACTGATGTGGAACACGGCAAAGGGTGCGTTGTCGTATGAATTGCAGGTTTCGGAAACCGCCGATTTCAAAGCGCCCGTGGTCGATGCCACCGGTCTCACGCAGGCGTGGTATGATACGCCCGCATTGAAAAAACTTGCCACCTACTACTGGCGTGTACGGGTGCGCGATCAGCAGGGATTGAGCGACTGGTCCGATGTCTGGAGCTTCGTCACGGGCGGTACGCCCGCGCAGGCCGGGCATGCGCTGGAGTTCGACGGCGAGGATGATCGCGTGGTCCTGGAGCATACTCCCGAGCTTGCTACGGTGGAGCAACTCGACGCCATCACCATCGAGGCGTGGGTAAAAGTGCAGGGATGGGTGAATGGCGGCTTCGCACTCGTGGACAAACACGATGCGCAGAACGACAACGGTTGGTCGCTGCGTCTGCGCAGCGGTGGAGCTGTGGAGTTCAACCCCAGCAGTGCCATCACCTGCGCGGCGGGACTCCCAACAGGCACTTGGGCGCATGTGGCGGTGACGTGGTCGAAGCAAAGCGGCAAGGTGCGGACCTACGTCAACGGAGTGCGCCGCTGCGAGAGCGATTACGCGGGCGAGTTGCGTTCCACAGGCACGGCGCCATTATACGTGGGCTTTTCACCAAGTGGCACGGATATGGCGAGCGATGGCCTGATAGACGAGCTGCGGGTCTGGAATGTTGCGCGCGGCGAGGCCGACATCAACGCGGGGATGTTCACCAGTTACAGTGGAGGTGAAGCCGGGCTTGTGGCGCAATTCCGTTTCGACGATGCCAGGGCGTTGAGCACGAGTGTGCAGCCCGGTGCCTCGCAAGCCACGCTGGAGCGCGGGCCCGCCTGGGTGGTGTCCAGCGTACCCATGATGCGCCCGCCAGCACCCGTGCCCGTGTATCCGCTCGAAGGAAGCACCAACATCCCCATTTCACTCACCGCCGTCTGGCAGCCCGCCACATCCGCCTTGCGTTATCGTGTGCAGTTGTCGCCTGATCCCAACTTTGGGTCCTTGCTCTTTGATGGGCGCGATCTGACGGTGTTGTCGCAGGCCTTTCCGGTACTGCAACCCGAGACGGATTACTACTGGCGTGTGAATGCGAACAATGCCATCGGCACCAGCGATTGGAGCGCCACGCAGCATTTCGTCACCGCCGTGGCACCGCCGGAGGCCCCGAAGCTTGTTGTGCCTCGCGATGCCGCGGTAAATCAGCCACTCGTACTCAGTGTGTTGTGGGAGGCGCCCGCGCGCGCTCAACGGTATCACGTGCAGGTGTCCACCGATTCTCTATTCGAAGGTGCGTTTCTTATCGATCGCGAGGATGTGATTTCCCCAACCATCAGTGTGCCGGATCTTGGGAACAATCAGAAATGCTACTGGCGGGTCCGAGCCATCAACATGGGTGGAAGCAGCCCATGGTCCGTGATGTGGCGCTTCACCACCATCCCTGCGGAACCCGATGCGCCGTTGCTTATCGCACCCGCGGCCGACGCACGTGGGGTAAGTGTGAATCCCGCGTTCACCTGGCAAGCGGCGGAAGCGGCCACGAGCTACGCCATGCAGCTTTCCACCGATCCGCAATTCGCGAGCACCATTATCAATGCGAGCGGCATTCCTTTCACCCAGTACGCCGCTACCGGACTGGAGCGCGGTGTATGGCACTATTGGCGCGTTAGGGGCGTGAACGCGGCTGGAGCGGGTGAGTGGTCGGAAACTCGAGGGTTCATCACCGAGCGCGACGCACCCGCCGCGGTCGTGTTGTCCGTTCCCGTGGACGGAGCAACGAGCATCCC
>JAMIQH010000180.1:0-8503 GCA_035914695.1 Bacteroidota bacterium
AGACGTTGCCGATACCGGACTTTGCCTCAACGATGGTGGCGAAGCGGTATCCGACCTGCACGCGATGCTCGGTGGCGAACACTGGCTGCGCCTGGTACGCGAGCTTCTCTCCGGAGAATAAGGTCTTGATTCTTGTGAAGTTAGCTCGCTTTTGCTAGATTCCGTTCAGGACTTTTCGCCCATTACACGCGGCGGCAACCATGCGGATTCGGCGCTCCCTCACCTACAAGATCATCGTCATCCTTTTCGTGTCCCTGTTCGTGGTCACCATTGGCACCACCTACATGCACGATGCGGTGCTGGTGCGCTATCTCGAAGGGACGATCGAGATGTGCGCCGAACGCACGTCGGTGTTTTCCAAGCTTGCATTACAGCACGGTATGCAACTCAATCACGAGGAGGATATTCGCACCACCATTCGTTCGTTGGGTACCGCACGGAGTATCGAGAGCATCAGCGTGTACGACAAGCGCGGGCGCATCAGTTACGCATCGGACTCGACGCGCGTGGGCATAACGGTGGACATGCAATCCGTGGCCTGTGCGATGTGTCACGGCGAGGGAGTGCGGACGCCGAGCACACCGGCCGAGCACTACTCTCGCATTTACACCAATGACCGTGGCAATCGCGTATTGGGATTGATCACCCCGATCCGCAATCAGCGTTCCTGCTGGGAGGCCGATTGCCACGCGCATCACGAGGAGCAAACGGTGCTGGGCGTGCTGGATGTGCAAATTTCACTCGCGGAAGTGGATTCGCTTGTCTCGCAAGGCCGTTGGTACATGGTCCTCGGCGCCTTCATAACATTTGTCGTCCTGGCGTTGATCACCTGGTTCTTCGTGTATTTTTCCGTACATGTGCCTGTGCGTTCGCTGATCGGCGCGACAAAGGAATTGGCCACGGGCAATTTGCAGCACACCGTGCCCGTGGAGCGTGACGACGAACTGGGCGAGTTGGGGCATGCCTTCAACAGCATGGCCGTGGAATTGCAGACGGCCAAGGCCGAGTTGACCGAGTGGTCGAATTCGCTGGAAGAAAAGGTCGAACGCAAAACCAACGAACTGAACATGGTGCAGTCGCAAATCCTGCACATGGAGAAGATGGCCTCGCTCGGCAAGCTCAGTTCCATGATCGCGCATGAGTTGAACAATCCCCTCGCCGGCATTCTCACCTACGCGAAGCTTACCGGCAAGCGCCTTGCCGCCGAGGAAATCGAGCGGGAGAAACTCGAAGCCATGCGCGCCGATGTGCAACTCATCGCGGACGAGGCGCGCCGCTGCGGCGACATCGTGAAGAACCTGCTGTTCTTCGCCCGCGGACAATCCGGCCAATACAAGCAGTCCGACCTGCACGATGTAATAGAAAAGTCGATCAAGCTGGTGCAGCACAATCTCGATTTGCATGAAATCAACATCGACGTGCATTTGCCCGAGCAGCCCGTGCTCGTCACCTGCGATCAGGGGCAGATGCAACAATCGGTGCTGGCGCTGTTGATGAATGCGATCGAGGCGATGCCGGAGGGAGGGCGCCTGAGTGTGCGTCTCGACAGCGAAGGCAACGATGCGCTGATCACGGTGAGCGACACGGGGATAGGGATAGCGCCGGGCGATCAGAAACGCATTTTCGAACCGTTCTACACCACGAAAGAGGACGGTCACGGCACCGGGCTGGGCCTCTCGATTGTGTACGGCATCATCCGTGCGCATGAAGGCACCATCGCAGTGAGCAGTATGCCGGGACACGGCGCCACCTTTATCATCCGCATTCCCATTCACGGCCCACACACACAGATCCGACAGGAAGCATGAGCGCAAGCATCGACACCTCCGAATTCACCATTCTCATCGTCGACGACGAAGCCAGCGTGCGTCAATCGCTCGATGCGTGGTTCCGCGACGACGGCTACACCGTGCTCACCGCCGAGAACGCCGCGGCGGCATTGTCCGTGATGCAGGAGCGACAGGTGGATATCATCTTGCTCGACATCAAGATGCCGGGCATGGACGGCCTGGCCCTGCAGGATCGCATCCGCGAATTCGATCAGGATGTGGTGATCATCATCATCACCGCGTTTGCCACGGTGGACACCGCCGTTCGCGCGCTCAAGGCCGGCGCCTTCGATTACACCACCAAGCCCGTGGATCCCGACGAATTGAGCATACTCGTCCGCAATGCCGTGGATAAGGTGCGCCTCCGCCGGGAAAACGCGGCGCTGCGCGAAAACCTCGACACCCTGACGTTGGCCGAGGACATCGTGGGCGAGAGTTCGCAAATGCGGCATGTGCTGGACATGGTGAAAACCGTGGCTCCCACCGATTCCACCGTACTCATCCTGGGCGAAAGTGGCACGGGCAAGGAGCTGGTGGCGCGCGCGATACACATGAACAGCCGGCGCAAGTATTTCCCCATGATACCGGTGAATTGCGGCGCCCTGCCCGAGGGATTGCTCGAAAGCGAGCTCTTCGGCCACGAGCGCGGGGCCTTCACCGGCGCGCAATACCGCCGAAAAGGCAAGTTCGAAATGGCCAAGGGCGGCTCGCTGTTCCTTGATGAAATCGGAACACTCAGTCTCAAATCCCAAATCGATCTGCTGCGCGTCCTGCAGGACAAGGAATTCCACCGCGTGGGCGGAGAGCAGGCGGTGAAAGCCGATTTTCGTCTCATCTGCGCCACCAACATCGATCTCGAAGAAGAAGTGAAGCGGGGTCAGTTCCGCGAGGATCTTTACTATCGCATCAACGTGTTCACCATCCTCATTCCGCCTCTGCGTGAACGACCGGGCGACATCATGCCGCTCGCCGAGCATTTCCTCAAGCAACATTGCGCTGCGATGAACCGGCCTTTGGTCGGCATGACCGACGCGACCCGCGAAACGCTCGTCGCGCATCACTGGCCGGGTAACGTGCGTGAGTTGGAAAACGCCATCGAGCGTGCGGTGGTGGTGAACCGCGGCTCCGCCATCACGCCCGAGGATCTCCCCTTGCGCATGGCGGGAAGCATCTCCGGCGAAAATGGCAACGAAACTCTGGCCGACGTGGAGCGTCGGCATATACAGCGTCTGCTCGACGAGAACAAGTGGAACATCTCCCGCACGGCCGAGAGACTGAGCATCGATCGTGTGACGCTGTACAACAAAATCGAGAAATACGGCCTCAAGCGTCCCGAGTAGCATCGATGCGCGAGGTGGAACTGATACCACTTGGCAGCAGCAGCCGCGGGCTCGGTCTCGATGTTGTGCGCGATGGCATCATGCGTGTGCTGCCGGTGACGGTGCACATTCGCGAAGCGCGCTTCAACATCGAGGACGCCTTCGACACCTCGCGACAGCAGTATCACTCCACACAGATTCTCGCGCGCATGCTCGAGCACGCTCCAGCGGGTGAGAGTAAAATGCTCGGTATCACCTCCTTCGATCTTTTCATTCCCGTGCTCACGTTTGTGTTCGGACAGGCTCAGCTCGACAATCGGGCGGCGGTGTTTTCGCTGTTCCGCCTGCACAATGAATTCTACGGCTTGCCAGCATCGCGGGAGTTGCTGTATGAGCGCGCAACCAAGGAAGCGCTGCACGAACTCGGGCACACCTTCGGGCTGCGGCATTGTCAGGACCATCCCTGCGTAATGAACTCGTCCACCTACGTCGAGGACATTGATCTCAAGCCGGGGCATTTCTGTTTGCCTTGTTCACGACACGTGCATTCCGTAGCTTGATATCGTTTTTGTGATCCCACGGGAGATCGGGGTCGCAACCAACACCGTTCGCACACCTCATGCCGCCCTTCGCGCGGTGCATTTGTTTCATCGGCACAGGGAGAACTGCCATGGAAAAGCGCAACGCTATCATCGCCTTACTCTATCTCACACTGTTCGCGCCGGCACCGCGTGTTCTGGCGCAGCAGTGGCTGCTGGATTTCGGCAGTGCCACAGGCACGCATACGATCGGTGAGAGCAACAGCTTTCTCCCGCAACCTCCAGCAGGCACGGCGCGCGTGCGCGTGGGAACACAGGGCGGCTCCATCATTCTGGAGCACCCTGGGCATGCGCGGCTGGGTTCGGACAGCGAATGCCGCATCACAGCTCCCACAGGGTCTTCGTTGAATAAATTCGCCGTGTACGACACTTATGGCGGTCCCGCGGTGACCTTGCATCTCGACGCGCTGTTCGAAGGCGGCGCGGGCGAGTGGTATCTCTTCGTCGGCGATGGGAGCAGTTATAGTGGGAACACCGCGTTCTCGTCCGCGCAGTGTTTCACAGGGCTGCGTTTTCTCGTCGACAGTCTTGGTGGTATCAGTGGAGCGCTGCGCAGCGGCAGCGGTTGGCTGCCATTGCCATTGCCCTTGCATGGCGACTCCCTGATACGCCTCGATATGTATTGCAACAACAGCGCGACGGCGATGGCCTACGGCTACGCGGGTCCGCGCTCCGTGGCCGCGCGCTGCGTGGATGTGTGGCTCAATGGTGCGCTGGTGTTCGACGACGCCGCGAAATCGGGGCTCGCTGACTCCATCGCCATGGACTCGTTCATGCTGTATGGCGCGGACAGCCCGCTGAATACTTCGCAGTGCCGTATCGACAACATCGACTGGGCCACCGGCATCGCGGCCACTCCCCTGCCGGTGGAGCTGACGGGCTTTCGCGCGGTGGAGATCGATGGCGGCGTTCGCCTGTGCTGGGAAACCGCGAGCGAAAGCAACAGCTATGGCTTCGCGGTGGAGCGTAGCGAGGAATGCGACACCTGCTCGTGGACGGATGTGGGGTTTGTTCCTGCGGCGGGACAGTCGCACGCGCCTCGCTCCTATCAATGGGAGGATCACGAAGTGCCACACGCGACCGCGCTGCGCTACCGCTTGCGGCAAATCGATCGTGATGGTGCTTCCACCCGCTCGCCCGTTCTTCGTGTCCAGCTCGCCTCTACGCGCGGAACGCAGGGATCGCTCCATGTGTACCCGAATCCCGTGGGCGGCACGCTGACTTGTTCGTTCGACATGTCCTCCCCCGCGGTGGTGCGCCTGCTACTGTACAGCAGCACAGGCCAGCGCATGGCGGAGATGCTGGCTGTATCTCAGCTCCCCGCCGGCCGGCATTTCCTGACCTTCGATTGCGCGGTACTCCCGCGGGGGATGTATTATCTCGTGCTGGACAGCGACGGGCGGGCGGAGCGCCGACCTGTGCTGATGCTATGATTGGACGAAGCCACCAACCCGTCGACTCGGTACTTCGTGGGGAATGCGATGCTTCAGGGGAAGCAAGCGACGCCATCAATGCACCTACCGCCAGTTCTATTCTTCGGGACAAGTACATCATCACCGCGCATCGAAAGGACATCAAGAACATGCGCTGACGGGGAATTGTGATCGGAGAAGTACCCACGCACCGGATGAGGTGAAATCACGCTGTCTCCATTGCCCCGGAGCCCGGGCAGCCACTCTGCGTACTTTTGTATGCTTCGATCCTGATCTGCTCCGAACATTCTCCTCCCCCTTGCGTTATTCGACCCGCGTGCGAAGGACGCGCGTTTCGGGTCATTGTCGACTGCGGACGTTGCCTTACATCCCCTGCGGCTCCCCGCTCGGACCCTCGCGGACTTCTACGATCCATCTGTGCTAATCTGTGTGCAATCTGTGCAATCTGTGGTTTTGAACCCGTATTAATTCCGCTCCATTCCACTCCGACAAGAATCATTGTACCCATACCATCCGAGCCGGACTGAAACGAACAATCCCCCATGCGGGGGATTGTCGTCACGAACGATATCGCTGTTCGAGAATCAGATGCGCATCACCACACCGGCCATGACCTGCACACCGGTGAAGTTTTCCTGCTGCGTGTAGTCCACCTTGTCGAATTCGAATTCGATCGCCTGATACTTCGCGGCGACGGAAATGCCGAAGTTGGGCGAGAACAAGAAATCCACACCCACACCGCCGAACCATCCGAATTGGAAATACGTCTCGGTCACAGGTTCGTTGGTCTCGGACACGCGGCGGTCGCGTCCCGTGATGCCCGTGTAGAGCCCAGCACCGGCCATGGCGTACGGTTGGAAAGGATTGTCGGGCAATGGAGCCACGGAAATGCCGAGCGTGAGTGGAATGACGACCACCCAGGCATCGGTGTTCTTGACGGATTCGAGATTGAGGTCGGTAAGCTTGCTCTTGTACGAGCTGTACCAGCCGGCGAGAGCCACGTCGACATAGATGGGGTGTCCGACATTTTTTCGGAAATGGAAGTCGATACCGAGCGCCTGCGACTGGTCGATTTCCTCCTTTGCGTCGCCAGTGCTCTGGACTTTGTCCCAATCCTCCCAGCCCTCGGGGAACCACGCACCCACGCGGATGCTGTAGTATGTAACCTTTACCGGCTGTTCATTTTGCACGACGATGGTGGTGCGCTGCTCGGTGGGTTTATCCTGCTGCGCCAGCAGCGGCATCGAGCAGCACAGGGCAAGCAACACCAGAATGACGACTGTTCTCATTGTACCTCCACAGTGAAAGTGATCCGCGATTCGAAAAACGCACACTGGTCGGGGTCGGGCTTTACGCCCGACGCGGCGATGTCCGATGAATGCACGCAAGGTACGGAAATCGTCGGAGGAAAAAAACGGGGCATTCAGCTCTTGTCTTTCTTCGAAACCTCGTACAGCGCGGCCAGCCGACGCTCGATGCGGCCGAACAGCGTGTCTTCGGGATAGGCTCCATTGGCATCGCGGTCGCCCACTGCCACACCAGTGAGCAGCTCCAACCCTTCGCGAATAGTACCGACGGCCCAAATGTGGAAGCGTCCTTCGCGAACAGCATTCACCACTTCGCTGCGAAGCATGAGATTGTCGACGTTCTGTCGCGGGATGATCACACCTTGCGCGCCGGTGAGACCGCGGCGGCGGCAGACTTCGAAGAAGCCCTCGATTTTCTCGTTCACGCCGCCTATGGGCTGCACATCGCCCTTTTGATTCACCGAACCCGTCACCGCGATGGACTGCCGTATCGGCACGTCGGCGAGAGCGGAGCACAGCGCGTAGATTTCGGTGGAGGATGCGCTATCGCCATCGATGCCGCTGTACGATTGCTCGAAGGAGATGCTGGCCGTGAGCGACATCGGTCGTTGCTGGGCGAATTCCTCCCGCAAATAACCGGAAAGTATGAGCACGCCTTTGTCGTGCGTGCGTCCGCTCATGCGCGCCTCGCGCTCGATGTTGATGATACCGGCTTTGCCCGCGCTGACCGTGGCGGTGATGCGCGTGGGCTTGCCGAAGGAGAACCGCTCGCCGCCGTACACCGCCAAGCCGTTGATCTGCCCGATGCGCTCTCCTTCCACGTCGATGAGAATCACTTCATCGTCGATGAGTTCCTGGAGCTTTTCCTCGTAGAGCGAATGCCGGTTGTAGGTTTCCTCGATGGCCTTGTCGATGTGCGCGGCCGACACGTAGCGGTTGCTGTTCTGCAAGCACCAGTAGTTGGCTTCGCGCACCACGTCGGCGATTTCGCTGAACTGCGTGGTGAGTTTCTTGCGGTTTTCCACCAGCCGCGCGCCGTATTCCACAATACCCGCGATGGCGTGTTTGTCAAAATGTTTGAGTCCCTCGTCCGAAATGAGTTTGCGCACCAACGCGGTGTATTGCCGCACGGCCAGGTCGGAATTAGGCATTTCGTGATCGAAATCGGCTTTTACTTTGAAGATTTTTTTGAAATCGCGCTCATAGGCGCCGAGCGCGTTGTAAATCTCATTGTTGCCGATGAGAATCACCGTCACATTCACATCGATGGCCTCGGGTTTCATGGCCGTGACGGATTGCTGCGTGAACATTTCGATGCTTTGGATTTCGAGCTTGCGGTACAGAAGCACGCGTTGCAAGTTGCGCCACACGCCGGGTTCGCTCAGCGCATCCGCCGCGTTGAGCACAAGGTAGCCGCCATCTGCGCGCAGTAAAGCCCCCGCCTTGATCATGCTGAAATCGGAGAACCAGAATCCGTTTTCATCCTGTTTGCGCTCGATGGTCCCGAAAATGTTGCGGAACGTGGGCGCCGTTTCGATGATGACTGGGCAGCCATTCGTGGTGCTGTTGTCGAGCAGCAGATTCACCTCGAACTCGGTGGGAATGGTGGCATCCTCGCGCGACTTGAACAGCTCGATGCTGTCAAGAATACTTTCGATGGCAATGTTGAGGTAACGCTGCACCGGCTCGTCGGGGAATTGGGATTTGATATCGGAGAATATCGCCTGAAGGTAAAAGGCACCGGTTTCGCGCTCGAATTCATCCACCATGCGTTGATAATCACGGCTGAGCTGCATGCCCAGGCGAAACACGTCCTGCAAGGCGTTGCGATGCTCGCGGTACTTCTCGGACAGGCGCTGCGCGTCTTCCTTGGCGATTGCCTGCTGCGCCACCGCGGCTGGTAGAGCGGAAACCAGGACGGCTGTGTCCTGCAGTTTCACCAGGATTTCCGGCCGCACGGCCTGCCCGTCCTGCACGCGTCCCCGCACGAAACCGTCGGGCTCGATCAGTTTTTCG
>JAMIQH010000181.1:0-5308 GCA_035914695.1 Bacteroidota bacterium
ACGGACATACCTTTGCTTTTCAGTGCCGGCGTCGCGTTGGACGACCGCCGCGCCACGGCAGGACGGCTGTACGTCGAATACATTTCCAGCAGCAGTTGGGGCAGCTATTCCCCGCTGCCCGATCCCGTGCGGCAGCAGTGGAGTCTCCGTTACGGATCGCAGGTACGGATTTTCGGGGTACACGCGGACATTCAGCACCGCTTCACCGAGCGCACGAGCGCCCAGGCGTCGCTGTTATTGCGGAGTTCGCACGACGAGGAATTGGACAACGCCATCCCCTATCTCCCCTCGATGGAGTTGCGCGCGATGGTGACGCACAAGCTCCCCTTTGATCTGGAAGTGCAGGCCAACGCGCAACTGACCGGCGAACAGGAGGCCGGTGGCGGTACCATCCCCGCGTGGATGTTGCTTGGCGCGGAGATACGCTGGCGGCCCTGGACGCATGCCGGTTTGTTCCTGCTCTTCACCAACGCCCTCGACCAACGCTATCAGCGCTGGAAGGGCTATCACGAGCGCCCCTTCTTCATGATGGGCGGCGTGGAAATGGGATTCTGACATGGCGCGCTCGACGGATATCCTGCATCGACTCGAAGGGCGTCTTCCGCTCGAATACGAGGAATTGCTGCGCTTGTACGAAACCACTGTGCAGATCGTGGAGAGTGAACTCGTGGATGGCCGTCCGGTGGAGTTGTTCACCTTCGGCATACTTCGGCGTGAGGCCGGAGAAACCACCTTCACACCGCATTCCTCATTACGCACAGGTACACAGGACCCCGGCGATGACACGTGACGAACTGGTTCTTGCCCTCGCCTGGCGCGCCGGCATCGCGGATCACAGCGCGCGGGTGTTTCTGCACGCGTTTTTCGACACGGCGAAGCAGGCGCTGCGCAGCGGTGAGACACTCGACCTCTCCGGACTCGGGCAATGGAGCGTGGGTGTGGACAATGGCGACGTGCTTTTTCACCCCATCGCTCATGCAGCGCGACCCGTTGCGCCCCGACATGAAGACGCGCAACCACAAGCACGCGAGCGCGTGATTAAACGCTACGCCATCCCCGTTGCAGCGCTCGACGGCGTGCTGCCCCGTTCGGTCGGGCAGCCGGTGAATGTATCCTCGCTGTTCGAGGAACTCGGCATCGACACGCGTCGGCTGCGTCCCACCACAGTCGACATGCCGCCACACGATGCACCGCTCGACGAAGACATCGAGGCGGGTGTCATGGACTTCGAACTTGATGGCGACGATGCCATGTTCGAGAACGAGGTGACGTCCGACCTGGCCGCGGAACGCCTCGGCGCGGCCCCAAGTGTACAACGGATCGAGGAGTATGATATTCCGCTCCCGACGGCCGTGACCCGCGACGAGGCCGTTTCGCCGGAGCATGAATACAACGTCGAGGAAGCGCTGGAAGATGTGCGGGTTACCCCTCCACTGGAAGAACGCGGAGCACGGTGGGATGGAGAGGCGGCGACTGGCGACGCCATGCTCGCGCCTCCGCTGGACGCGGCGCGGGATGTTGCGCAGGCGTATCAGGACGACGAGGAATTCCACCGTCATCGAGAGCAATTGTACAATCCTCCCGCCGAGCGCAAAGGGGGGAAAATGATGATCTACGCCGCGGTGGCATTGACACTCATCGTGCTGGCGATTATCGTGTATCTTTTAACCGAGGAAAGCAACACGCACACATTGCCCGGCGTGGACACCTCGACTCTTTTCCTCCAAACCACGGTTCCCGACATCGCGTCGGCGACCCGCAATCGTTCATGATACAGCACACAGGACAACCATGGACAACGCAATGACAGTGTTCGATCTCTTCCTCAAAGGCGGCATCATCATGTGGTTCATTCTGGCCTCATCGTTGCTTGCCACCTACATCATCGTGCAGAAGTTGATCACACTATCGAAGGTCAAGGGCGACGGCGGGAAATTCATTCTGCAAATCCGCGCCGTGCTGAGCAAAGGCGACACCGCCTCGGCGTTGTCGCTGTGTTCGGAGGCGAGCACGCCGCTTTCTTCCATCCTCCGCGCCGGTTTGCTGAAAATGAAAGGGTCGCATCAGGATGTGAAGGACGCAGTGGAGAGCGCGGCGCGCATGGAAGTGTACAAGCTCGAGCGCGGACTCGGACTGCTCGCGTCCATCGCCGGCATCGCGCCGCTGTTGGGTTTTCTCGGCACGGTGACCGGCATGATCTCCGCCTTCCGCGTGATCGAGGTGAATGAAGGAGTGGTCAATCCGCAAATCCTCGCCAGTGGCATCTGGGAAGCGCTGCTGACCACGGCGTTCGGACTCATCGTGGGCATTCCCGCGTACTTCATGTACAATTACCTGCTCAACCGCGTGACGCGATTCGTGTTCGAGACCGAAACGAGTTGCAACGATTTTCTCGATATCGCGCAGGGCGAGCAGCGCAAGGCGCTCATCGCCGCCAAGCGTGCGCAGATGGCGCGCGAAGCGCAGGCACAGGGACGCGCGCAATGAAAATCGAACTCAGCACCACCAATAAACCGCTGTCAGTGTTCAGCTATTCGTCGCTGACCGACATCGTGCTACTGCTGCTCATCTTTTTCCTTCTCACCTCTTCCTTCATCATCACCGAAGGCATCAAGGTGACCCTGCCGCAGGCGCGCAACACCACGGCGCTGGAGCAGGAGCAGATCGTGGTGTCGCTACTCAACGACGGGCGCATGTTCATCAACAACGCCGAAGTGCGGCGCGAGGATTTCGCCGCCGCGTTGCGCGGCGTGCTCACCACGCCGGACAAACAGGTGGTGATGTTGTCCAGCGATCACGATGTGCCGCTCGAGCAGGCCGTGTTCGTGATGGACGAGGCGAAGGGACTCGGAGCGACGCGCTTCTTCGTATCCACCAAACCGCGAGACGACCATGGCGGCGAACAGCGTTGACGCAAAAAGCTGGGGCATCTCCATCGGGCTGCACGCGCTGCTGTTGCTGATCATGTTTTTCTGGGCGGCGTTTCCTTCCATTCGTCCGATGGTGCGGGAAATCGAGTTGACGGTGCTGGATCTTCCACCAGCCACCGACGCAACGCCCGAGCGCTTCGCATCGCGCGTGCGTGTACAACCGACGCCAACACCACGCCTCACATCCACGCCGCGGCAAGCGCCGCAGGCACGCATGCAGCAACCCGCCGCCCGTCAGGCACCTGCGCGCGAGACGGTGGCCCGCGAGTCAGGCCGCGTGCAAAGCGCACCCTCCACGCCTGTGCAACCCCGCGAATTGCGCGGAGGAGCCGAGCCGGTGGACTTCATGGATCATGGCGGCGGCAAACAGGAACGCAGTGCGGCCCCCATCACCGGTGGCACGACGAGGCGTGAATCACGCGAGCAGGGTCTTGCAACATCGACGCAGTCTTCAGACAATGTGGCCGGTGCCGGCAGCGGCGAGGGTCGTGCCATCACCTCCGATCCCGGCACGCTCAGCGCCACACCGCGTTCATCGACCAATATTCAGTGGGATGGCGGCGTATCGCGCACTCGTATCGCCGGAAACCTGCCCGGCTTTCCGGCCGGCGCCACGCGCGACGCGCAGGTGGCGGTGCGTTTCCGTGTGCGCCCCGATGGCAGCATGTACGGCATGACTGTGATTCAGAAAGGCGAGCCACTGTACGAGCGCGCCGCGCTGAACGCCATGCGCGGGTGGAAATTCAACGCGCTGCCGACGAATGTGGAACAGGCGGATCAAGTGGGCACGGCGACGTTTCATTTCAAACTGAAATAGCGTTTCGACTCCGCGCCGGAACCCTTCGACTCCGGGCCTGAGCCAGATTCTCGGAACGACGCATGAATTTTCTCGCAGGCCCGTCGCTGCACATGACATGGTCTCCGACGCGTCGCCCACTTTTCGTCAGGTTGAGCGACGCACCGCGGTATGATCGTTCACAGCGCCGCGATTATTGGTCGGTGCGGAGTCGAAACCTCATTGTACGATCTGTGTCGATGGAATCGGAAACGTGCGCGATACTTCGACTGCACATGACAAGCTACGCGACCTACCAAGAATGGAGCAGGCACTTCGAGTCCGCGCCTGGACGATGATTTTCAAACGACACGCCATTCAGCCCGCAGGCGCGTCCCTCAGTTCTGGGACTCGCCGTGGCGACACTTCGACTCCGCGCCGTACAATACTTGTACCATTATGGACATACGTGCTCGGCGCTGCGCTCAGTGTGACGAGGCTTTGTCATGTAAGAAGCAAACCGGCGTATTCGCTGGTGAACAGACTCAGTTCTCGGACCCGCCACGGCGGAGGAGCACAGGGCACGGCACCACTTCCCTCTTTACTCTTCACTCGTTACTCCGAACCACTCCCCTTTTCGCCCATCCTCTCCCAGCCGCTCGAAATATCAGACGCGAATAGCATATATTTCCATGTCGTTTGGCATCGACCACCACCTTTGAAGCACAGGGATTCGGCATGACAGCATCTCGGCTTTTCATCATTGCGCTCCTTTCGACCACATTGCTAGGCATGGAACTGATCTGGACGCGCATCTTCTCGGCGGAATTTCTCTACACATTCGCATTTCTCATCCTGTCCTCGGCAGTACTGGGGCTGGGTCTCGGTGCGTTGCTGGCGAGTCGTGTGCCTGTGTTGCGGCGCGCGCGCGGCGCGGGGATGGGTCTGCTCCTCACCGGACTCGCGGTGATGCTCTCGCCGCCTCTGGTGTTTCTCGCCGGAGTTGACCTCTCGCAACTGTTCGCCCGCTGGTCCAGTGTTATTGACACGGTGTTAGCCATCGTGCTGCTCGCCCTGCCCTTCATCGCGGGCGGCGCGTCGCTGGCCATACTCTTCCGCTCGCATCCCCGCGCCCTGCCCCGCGCCTACATGGCCGACATGTTCGGCGCCGCGATCGGCGTTGTGGGAGCCGTCGTCGCCATGAATGTGCTCGGTACTCCGGTCGCCGCCGCCGGTGCCGCCATTCCCGTGCTGATCGCAGCCATGATGGAGCTGCGCGGTTGGCAGCGCTCCGTGCCGCTGCTGCTCATTGCCGCGTGCGTTCCGTTGTCGATGCATGCACAGGAGCTGTTGCGTGTGGAACGAGAACAGCGTGCCCCTGTGAGCATGGTGTACTGGGACGCCATGGCGAAGGTGAAGGTGTACGACTACTCGCCCGAGGTCAAGGGCATCGAGATAGACAACGCAGCCAACAGCCCCGTGTACGCGTTTGACGGCAACTGGAATCGTCCCGATTCCCTGCGCTTCCGCTTCAGTATCGATGTCGGCTGGTTGATGGACCGCATGGATTCGGTACGCTTTCTCTCCATCGGCGCGGGGGGCG
>JAMIQH010000182.1:0-7993 GCA_035914695.1 Bacteroidota bacterium
CGATGTCACTGTTGTGGGGACACACATGCTTCTGCAGGTGGAGGATTCGCTGCATGGAAGCGAACCCTGGATCACCGATGGCACGGTGGGGGGAACGCGTCTCCTCAAGGACATCGCCCCCGGCACAGAAGGGAGCGATCCGGCGGGATTCACGGAATCGGATGGGATGGTGTACTTCTCCGCGAATGATGGCAGCCACGGAACGGAACTGTGGGTCACGGATCTCACCGAGGAGGGTACACGTCTGCTCGCCGATATTCGTCCCGGTCCAGATGGATCACAGATCGGCGATGTGACGTCCATCAACGGCCTGGTGTACATGTACGTCGACGACGGCACGCACAGCTACGAACCCTACGTCACCGACGGCACGCCCGAAGGCACGCGCTTGCTCGCCGACATTCGCAAAGGGCAGGGGAGTTTTCCCTCGCATTTCACTGCGCTCGGCGAGCGCGTGTTCTGTGTGGCAAATGACGGAAGCGGAGCGGAACTGTGGGAAGTGTATCCGGCTGGAGGCGCCACACTGGTCAAGGATATCCACCCCTTCAGCGGTGCGGGAATTCAGGATATCTTCGCGCTGGGATCGCTCCTGTACTTCTCGGCGAATGACGGCGCGCATGGGAACGAGTTGTGGTGCAGCGACGGGAGTGCCGAGGGGACAAGACTGCTCGCGGACATTGACAGCGCGGGATCCTCCTCGCCAGGAGCCTTCTCGGTGCTCGATGGCCGCTTGGTGTTCATTGCCAATGGCGGAAGGCAAGGAGCGGCACTGTACACACTGGCACCGCTCGATGCTGCCGCATGCGCCGGTGGTGTGGCTCTGCTCGAAGCGGGAAATACGGATGGTGTTGTCCGCTGGTATGCCGATAGCACGGCGGCACAGCCCCTCGGCACGGGTCGTCGCTTTGTCACGCCGCCGATTGCACAGCCATCCAAGTACTGGGCGGATGTAGCGGTGGCGAATTGCGTGAGTCCGCGCGTCGGGATTCCCGTGCGGCTCCTTGCGCCCATGCCCGTGGTGACCGGGCCCACCGTTGTGCCTCCTGGCAGCGATGTGCGGCTCGAGGCCCATGCGGATCATGGGATGGTGGAATGGCACGCGCGCGCGGACGGCGGCGCCTTGCTTGGCACCGGCGGCTTGTTCGTCCTTCAAGGATTGACCCGCGATACGATAGTGTACGTGCGAACCGTCGAGCGCGACTGCGGTAGCGCCTGGGTGACGCATGCGATCCGCATGGACAACAGCAGCGCGATTGAAGTGCTCCCCCAACGGCATGACGTGACAGTGTGGCCGCAACCGGTGCATGTCGACGATATGCTGCACATTGCGCCTACGGAGGCGCAGGGTGAATTCACGGTGCGCATCCACGATGTGCTAGGACGCGAGCGAGCCGTGCTGCGCTCCACCGATGGCTCCGCGGCGTTGCATCTGCGCCCTTCAATGCACGGATTGTCCGCCGGCTGGTACATCCTGTCTGTGCGCTGGCAGGATCGCGGCGCATGGCGTCCGGTGCTGGTGCGCTGAGTGGCGTGTGTCGATACGGAGATTGGAAAAAGTGAAATATTGATTTTTTTCTTGCATCACGGCGGAAATTTTATTAGGATAGTAAACATCCTAATTGAACATCTCCGCGCGGGTTTGGCGTAGCCGACAGTGGTCCGGCGGAGATCATACGCCAACAGCCGTCGGAAGATGCACGTTTGACATTCCGCTCCTGTGTTTCCATCATCATGCTTGGCTTGATCGCGCTGCTCATCGGAGTGCCGATCAAAGCGCAGGATTTCTCTTCGGGTAGCGAAACACCCGCGCTGCGCGTGGGGGGCAATGTTTCCGCGCGTGCGGTATTCTATCATGCCAGCGAATTGCGCGCGCGGCGTGAACCATTGTCCTGGGTGTTGAACGGTACCGTGAACGTACAACTGTACGGTGTGGACATGCCATTCAGTTTTACGCTCAGCGAGCAGGAACGCGATTTTGCGCAGCCGTTCAATCAATTCGGCGTCAGTCCGCGCTACGAATGGCTCACCGGTCATTTTGGCTATCGCAATGTCACCTTCTCCCCGTACACCTTGGCGGGACATCAGATGCTGGGTGCGGGGTTCGAGGCGCAGCCGGGATTGCTGCGTGCGGGCTTCATGTACGGCCGCCTGCAACGCGCCGTGGCGGAGGATACGGCCGCGGGGCGCTTTGTGCAACCGGCCTACGAGCGCAGCGGTTTCGCCGGACGAATCGGCATCGGTGACGGTGGAAATCAATTCGACGTCATTTTCCTGAAGGCCAAGGATGATCCCGCTTCGCTGCGCAATGCACCACGTAACGCGCTTGTGCTGCCCGGCGAGAATCTCGTGCTTGGTTTCAGCGGTGGCGTGACGCTGTTCGAAGCGTTGCGCATTTCTATGGACGCGGCGGCAAGCGACTATACCCGCGATGTGCGCGCGGTGGAACTCGAAACCACCGGCAATACGCACATGGAGGCCTTCGATGGCCTGATCAATCAGCGCGCATCCTCGCAATTCTACATGGCGCTGCGGGGCAGCGCCGCATGGAACGCGCGGCAGTGGGGTATGGCGCTCACGTACTCGCGCATCGATCCCGACTATCAGTCCATGGGCGCGTACTACATCGGCAGCGATGTGCAGAGCGTGGCCATCGCCCCGCGCGTGATGCTGGGCAACGGCGTGTTCCGCGCGAACGCCACGATGACGTGGCGGGAGGACAATCTGCAGGACAAAAAAGCAGCCACGACCACGCGGCTCCTTCCCGCCGTATCGCTCGGCTATCAACCCTCGCCCGCCTGGGGCGTGGATGTGCAATACACCGATGTGTTCACATCACAGGTCGCGGGCCGCAAGCCGCTCAGCGATAGTACACGCCTCGACAGCAGCAATCCCATGATCACACTCACGCCTCGCTACACGATCAGCTCGGCGGCGGCGACGCATAATTTCCTGGTGAACCTGACCTATCAGACCTATCTCGACAACAACACATTCACCTCGCGCTACGCGGAATACAACAGCACGAATGTCCACGCGACCTATGCGCTCACATTGCCCCGTCAACACTGGTCCTTCTCGCTGTCGGGCAACACCACGCGCATGGAGAACCTCGCAGGCACGTTCCGTAACAGTGGCGTATCGGTCGGTGCGAGCAAGGCTCTGCTAGAACAGACGCTACGTCTCAATGGAACCATGTCCGCCTCCTTCCACGGCGTGGGAGAAACCATTACCGGATCACTCGGAAGCACCTACAGCGTGCAGCGGCGCCATACGTTCAGCGCACAGCTCACGCATGTGACCTCCTCGGCGGGGTATTACGCTCAGAAGTCATTTTCAGAAATCACAGCGGTGCTTGGCTATGCATACTCATTCTGATACACGATCGCGACTTACGGGGCTGTTCGTACTGCTGCTCCTCATGGCGCATTCCGCCTGGGCGCAGAACGACATTCTCGTCTCCACGCAGGTGCTCCCACCGTATTCGCCGTATCTCTCGGACTACGTGTCGATTGAAAACAAGGTGGTGATCACGCTTACCAACACGCAGGGCGGCATGCGCAGCGTGCGGCTTGTGGGCCGTATCGAAGGGGAGAATGGCATCACCGTCACGATCCCGCAAAACTATCTGCCACCGCAGAGTATCGATCTCGCGCCCGGGCAGTCGCGCGCGCTGATGGGTGTGGAATTGCAGGACTATCTCAATCCCGACGTGCTGCAATTTTCCGGCATCTCCAAGGCGCAGGTGGTGCAGGGCAATGGCCTGCCCGAAGGCGACTACAGCTTCTGCGTGCAGGCGGTGGACTATCAGAGCGGCACACCGCTCTCGCAGCCGGCGCCCTCGGGCTGCGCGTATTTTTCCATCACGCATTTCGAGCCACCCGACATTCTGCAACCTCTGTGCAACGGCAACGCCGCGGCGCAGTCGCCGCAGAATCTGCTGTTGAGTTGGACCGCGCCCGCGGGCGCGCCGCCGCAGCATGTGGAGTATGTTGTCCTTATTGTGGAAATGCAACCGCAGCAGGTGGATCCCGCGCAGGCGGTGCTGGCCGCCACCGAGCCGCCGTTCTTTTCCGCCGTCACACAAAGTAATTCCTTCCTGTACGGCCCCGATGCGCCACTGCTCGAAGCGGGCAAGCGCTATGCATGGCGCGTCACCGCGCGCTCGCGCGATGGAGCGCCGAAATTGCTGTTCAAAAACAACGGCCACAGCGCAGCGTGCTCCTTCCTCTGGCAGCAGGGCGGAATGCAGGGTGAAGGCGAAGGTGGGCAGCAGGAAGGCGACAACGATATTCAGGAGCAGTACGCCAGTGATTGCGAAGTGCTGAATTGTGCGCCGCAGCCGCTGGCCAGCGGCCCCGCGGGCAACAAGGTGTATCTGCCGGGTGATGAAGTGCAAATCGGATACTTCACACTCAAACTCACGTCGCTCAGTTCGTCCAGCGCGTCGAATCTCAGCGGCGAAGGCGAAATCGACATGCCGCTGTTCAACACGCGTTTGCGCGCGACCTTCCAGAACTTGCAGGTGAATGCGCAGCACAAGGTCTTCGCCGGCACCGCCATCGGTGCGTACGATCCCGGTACGCAGGTGAATCAGGCATTGCGCGATTTCTCCAACAATCTCGACAATGTGACCGGCGAGTACGTGAAAAGCGTCACCGACTATGTGAAGGGCGCGCAGAAGTACGTCGAGAATTTCGTGAATGTGAATTCCACGGGACTCCCGTTCGCCATGAGCAAGTTGATTTCGGGCAACGTGCAACTCGTGAATATCGCGGCCATCGAATTCGCTCCCGACGGCGCACGCCTCAACGCGTTTTTCGACATGCCCATTCCCGAGGCCAACAACAAGATTCTCGCCTTCGGACAGAAAAACGTGTGCTTCCATCCCACGGGCTTGAGCGTTGGCGGTTTGCAGAAGCTGACCATGCTCGGCAATGACTACACCTTTCCGTGGGGTAGCAATGTGGATTGCATCATCAAGGCCGTGGACGGCAACAACGGCGGAACCTTCGTGACCTGGGATTGCGAGGGCATCAAGGAAGTGCAAATCCAGGGCGAGTTCACCTTCAAAGGCGGCATGCTGGTGCGCAGCGAGGGCAACGGCCCGGTGAAAGCCAGTTTCACCTTCAATGGCACCACCTGGGGTGATTTGCTCGGCGAGGTGAGCATGGACCCCTTTTCCATTGCCGGACTCGAAGGGTTGAAACTCGAATTCAACAAAGTGGTGATGGATTTTTCCGACACGCGCAACGCGCAGGGCATGGCATATCCCGCGAATTATAACGGGCCGCAGGGCAACGATTGGCGTGGGTTCTATTTCGATAAAGTCACCGCCGTGCTGCCGGATTATCTGAAAAAGGGGAATGATCCCGTCACCATCACACTCTCGCACGCCTTGATCAACAAGCAGGGGTTCACCGGCAGTGTCATGGTGCAGCCGGTATTCAGCACGGATCAGGGCAATCTCGGTGGCTGGGCGTTTTCCATCGAAAAAATCGAACTGGCCGTCACCAACAACAGCCTGAGCAAAGGCGCGTTCAATGGCAAGCTGCGCATCCCGATTTCCAAATCGGATCTTGCGTACTCCTGTTTGCTGAGCAATTCGCAGCAGGGGTTGAAGACGCAATTCTCGGTGTCCAATCTGGGCAACCTGTCCGCCGATCTCTGGGCGGCCACGCTCACCATTCAGGAGGGATCGTCGGTGACGGTGGAGACGCAGGGCAACGACGTGCTCGTGCAGGCCGTGCTCAGTGGCGGATTAACCATCGACGGCGAATTTCCCGATATGAAGAATGTGAACGTCAGCATTCCCGATGTGGAATTCAAGGACTTCACCATCCGGAATAAGAAGCCCTATCTCTCGGCCGAGTATTTCAAAATGGCCAGCCCCGAGAAGAAATTCGCGGGCTTCCCTATTTCCATCGATCCGGAAAAAGGCATCAAGCTGAAGTTCGACGGCGATAGCCGCATCGGTCTGGAACTGGCCTTGATGGTGGCGCTCGACGGCAATGGCGAGAGCGCCATCAGTGGCGGCACATCCTTCACCGTGTGGGGCAAAATGGTGGAGCAGAACAACAAGCAGTCGTGGACGCTCGACAAACCCGAACTCAACAGCATCTGGATCGAGGCCAGCGTCGCCGCCTGCGATATCAAGGGATCGGTGGATTTGTACAACGGCGATCCGAAATTCGGCAATGGCTTCCGCGGCGCGTTGGAAGTCAACTTCCGACCCATGGTCAAGATCAAGGCCACGGTGCAGTTCGGCAGCACCAAGTACCAATCGGCCAGTACCTACCGCTACTGGTATTTCGACGGCATGGCTGTGATGGGCGCGGGCATCATGGTGTATCCCGGTCTCGGCATCTACGGTTTCGGCGGAGGTGCCTACTATCACATGAAGCCCGTGGGCGCTTCGCCCACCGCCGCCTCGTTGGCGGGCGATCCCAACAGCGCCGGGAATTTCGATGTCGATGCCGCCGGTTCCACTTCCTCCGGCGTGGTGTATGAACCGGACAAGAACATCGCCTTTGGGTTCAAGGCCACCATCGTGCTCGGCACCATGCCCAGTCCCAAGGCCTTCAACGGCGATATCACGCTCGAGGCCTCCTTTTTCCAGGGTGGCGGGTTGAACGAGATTTCGCTTTCGGGCAACGGCTACTTCGTACAGAATCTCGATCCCAAAGCCCGGCCGGGCAACGACGCGGTGATCACTGCCAAGGTGATGTTCAAATACGCCGCGCAGCCAAAAACCTTCGATGGATTGGTTTCCATCACATTCAACCTCAAAGCGGGCAACACGGAACTCATCACCGGCGGCGGCGATGCGGCCATGCATTTCAGTCCGGACAAGTGGTTCATCAAATTCGGCGAACCCGACAATCGCTTCGGCCTTACCGTGCTCGGCCTTCTGGAAATCGGCTCGTACTACATGGTGGGCAAGAACAGTCTGCCCGGCATGCCCGATTTGCCCACGTCGCCCATCGATTTCCAGAGCGCCCTGCCGAGCTTCAAGGACCAAAACCCTCGCAAGTCCGATGTCAATGCGGGCAGTGGCTTCGCCATGGGACAGAATCTCAGCATCGACACCGGCAAGCTGCGCTTCCTCATTTTCTATGCGCGCATCGCCATCGCTTTCGGCTACGATGTGTCCATTCTCTACACCAATCAGTCCTGTGAAAATGTGCAGGGCAAAATGGGCCTCAATGGCTGGTACGCCACCGGCCAGGTGTACGCCGGGCTCGAGGCCAAGGTGGGCATCGATATCAATCTGTGGTTCGTGAAAAAGGATATCGTGATACTCGAAGTCGGCCTCATCGCCGGACTCAAGGGCGGCTTGCCCAATCCCACCTGGCTCAAAGGCGAGGTCAGCGGTTACTACAACATCATGAACGGCCTGCTCACCGGACAGTGCAACTTCAAGTTCAAATACGGCGACGTCTGCGATCCCACCGAAGGCGATCCCTTCGGCGGCCTGCAGGTGATCTCCGATGTCGTGCCCACCGGCAACGATGCGGATGTGTTCTCCTTCCCCGAAGTGTCCTTCAATCTGCCTGTGGGATCGGACAAGATCATGCAGGTGCAGGTGATGAAAAACGAGGATGAATCGGAACTCGTGCAATTTCGCTTCGAAGTGAAGAGCTTCGAGGTGCGGAAAAAATCCGGCAACGCCCTCGTGGCGGGCGATTGGTCGAAGCACAACAACAAGATGACCGCGCTGTACGACCCGAAGGAGATGTTCGACGAACTCACCGATTTCGTGACCAAGGTGGAAATTCACGGCGAGCGCAAAGTGAACGGCCAGTGGATTCGCATCAAGAAATGCGCGAACTGCGCCGAGGACCACGTGGAATCGCGCACGGTGAATTTCCGCACCGGGACGGCTCCGGAGTACTTCCGTGACGACAATGTCGTGCAAACCCGCCCCGGACGCATGCAGCGCTACTTCCCGTACTCGCAATCGAGTCAGGCCTTCATCGCCATGAAGCAGTATCCG